>NZ_JBVIFN010000007.1:0-228579 GCF_055571305.1 Cellulosimicrobium sp. NPDC030954 | reverse complement strand
GGACCGTGTGCTGGGACTGGCGCACCGTCACCCTGGTCTGTCGTGCGGGGGTTCTCGGAGTGCGCCTCTGACGTCCTGCGCACACGGTCCGACCCCACCGCTCGTCCTGCCCGTCACCGCACGACCCGCAGCCCCCGGTCCGGCCGTCACGCCCAGTCCGGGCGTGGGATGTCGTACCGCCCGCGTGGCGGGTGGTCCCCGGCCGAGATGCGAGAAGTGGCCCATCGGAGCCTCGTCCTCGGGGCCATTTCTCGCGTCTCATCACCACGTGTACGGCTCGAGCGGGGGCCGCGGGGCTGACGAGCTCAGGCTGTCGCCGCGCAGACCGCGCGGACGCTCGCGCCGAGGACGGAGGTGTCGCGGCCCACGGTCCAGCGCGGGGCGCCGTCGGGGCCGCGGTGCTCGAGGTAGGTCACGGCGGTCGCGTCGCTGCCCTGGCCGACGGACTGCTGGGCGAGCGAGAGGATCTCGACGGGCCGGCCGAGGCGGGCGAGCGCGTCGACGAGGGCGTCGACCGCACCGGCACCGGTCCCGGAGGTGGTGACCTGCGCGCCGTCGACGGTGAGCACGAGGTCGAGGCGCTCGGTCCCGTGGTCGGTGCGGTGGCTCGTCCAGGAGACGGGCTCGACGGCTCCGGGACCGGCATAGACGTCGTCGAACAGCGCGAGGAGCGCGTCGGGCGTCACCTCGGTGCCGGTGGTGTCGGCGTGCTCCTGGACGCGGCGCGCGAGGTCGACCTGGAGGCCGCGGGGCAGCTCGAGGCCGTGGACGGAGTGCAGCACGTACGCGACGCCGCCCTTGCCGGACTGGCTGCTCACGCGGACGAGGGCCTCGTACGTCCGCCCGAGGTCGGCGGGGTCGACGGGCAGGTAGGGCACGCGCCACGGCGCCTGCGCGGGATCGAGGCCCGACGCCGCGGCGTCGGCCCGGTGCCGGGCCATGCCCTTGCGGATCGCGTCCTGGTGCGTGCCGGAGTAGGCGGTGTGGACCAGCTCGCCCACGTAGGGGTGGCGCGGGTGCACGTCGATCCGGTTGCACGCGACGACGACGTCCCGGATCCCGTCGAGGTCGGAGAAGTCGACCATCGGGTCGACGCCCTGCGCGTGCAGGTTGAGGCCGAGCGTGACGAGGTCGACGTTCCCGGTGCGCTCGCCGTTGCCGAAGAGGCACCCCTCGACGCGCTGCGCGCCGGCGAGGACGGCGAGCTCGGCGCACGCGACGCCGGTGCCGCGGTCGTTGTGCGGGTGGACCGAGAGGATGACGCCATCGCGCCGTGCGAGGTTCCGGTCCATGTACTCGATCTGGTCGGCGTAGACGTTGGGCGTCGCGACCTCGACCGTGGCGGGCAGGTTGAGGATCACCGGCCGTTCGGGCGTCGCGTCCCAGAGCGTCGTCATGCGGTCGCACACGTCGAGCACGTAGTCGGGCTCGGTGAGGTTGAAGACCTCGGGCGAGAACTCGAAGCGGACGCGCGGGTCGTCGCCTGCGTGCCGCAGCACGTCGGTCCCGGCGTCGGTGACGAGACGCGCGAGGTCCTCGCGGTCGCGGCCGAGGACGACGTCGCGCCAGACGGGCGCCGTCGCGGTGTAGACGTGGACGACGACGGGGTTGCGCAGGCCCCGGACGGCCTCGAACGTGCGCGCGATCAGGTCCGCCCGCGCGGCGGTGAACACGACGACCGTGACGTGCTCGGGCGCGAAGTCGGTCTCGGCGAGCAGGCGCACGAAGTCGAAGTCGGTCTGCGACGCCGACGGGTAGCCCACCTCGATCTCGGTGTAGCCCATGGCGACGAGCAGCTCGAAGAAGCGGCGCTTGCGCGCCGGGTCCATCGGTTCCGCGAGCGCCTGGTTGCCGTCGCGCAGGTCGACGGGGACCCACAGCGGCGCCTGGGTGAGGCGGCGCGAGGGCCACCGACGGTCGGGCAGCTCCGGCACCTCGACCCGCGCGTGGACGTCGGTGTAGCGGGACGACGGCATGCGCGAGGGTCGCTGGCGGTTCCAGGGGGACGCGGACGGGGCCGCGCTGCCGCCGGTCGAGGTGCCGGGGGTGCGCGTGGAAGTGAGAGCGGTCATGGTCTGGCTGTCCTTCGGGTCGCGCCCCGCGGGAGCGGGGCGGTGGGCGACCGGCGCGCGACGGTTCCCCACGGCGGGGAGCCGGTCCGGTCAGACCCCGCCGTGGCGCCGAAGGAGGAGCGCCGTCCAGGACATGACGGGTACGCTAGCGCGCGACAAGTCCTCAGACAACCTGAGAGGTGATCCATGACCGCGCTGCACCGGCGCCCCCTCGCGGACCAGGCGGCCGAGCTCCTGCTCGACCGCGTGCGGTCCGGCGTCTGGCCCCTCGACCACCGGCTCCCCGGCGAGCAGGCGCTCGCGACCGAGCTCGGCGTCGGACGCTCCACCGTCCGCGAGGCGATCCGCCAGCTCGCGGGGCGCGGCGTGCTCGACAGCCGGCAGGGGTCGGGCGTGTACGTCGTGTCGACCGACACCGCGGACGACTGGGACGAGGTGCTGCGCCGCGGGGAGATCATCGACGTGCTGGAGGTCCGCGCTGCCCTCGAGACCGAGGCTGCCGGCCTCGCCGCCGCGCGCCGCACCCCCGCGGACCTCCGTGCGATGACGACGGCGCTCTCCCGCCGCGGGCAGGTCCCGGCGACGTCGTCGGCCGCCGAGTACGTGGACGCGGACCTCGTCTTCCACCGGGCGGTCGTCGACGCCGCGCACAACGCGGTGCTCGGCGAGCTGTTCGCGACCTTCGTCCCGCGCCTGCGCCGCGCGATGGTCGTGATGGTCGACCTCGACCGCGCGGGCGAGGCGCACCGGCACGACCAGGACGCGCACGAGGCGATCCTCGACGCGGTGCGCGACCGCGACGCCGTCCGCGCGTCCGCGGCCGCGCGCGAGCACCTCGCAGCCGTCCACGCGAAGGTCGCCGGGCGCGGCCCCGGTGCGACGGGCGGCGAGCGGTGAGCGCCGAGGTCCTGTCCCTGCGCGGCGTCGACCTGGTGCGGGAGGGGCGGGCGATCCTCGGCGGCGTCGACCTCGTCGTCCGGGCGGGCGAGCACTGGGCGCTGCTCGGACCGAACGGCGCGGGCAAGAGCACGATCCTCGGGCTCTGCGGGGCGCGCCGCCACCCGACCCGGGGCACGGTCCACGTGCTCGGCGAGCGCCTGGGCCGCGTGGACATCCAGACCCTGCACCGCCGCATCGGCCACGTCGACCCGCGTCACGACCTGCGCTCGCCGCTGACCGTGCTCGAGGTGACCCTGACCGGCCTCACGGGGACCGTCGACTGGCGTCCCCGCTGGCAGCCGACCCCGGACGAGGTCACCCTCGCCCGGGGACTGGTCGCCGACCTCGGCCTCGCGCACCGCGCGCACGACCCCTGGCCGACGCTCTCCCAGGGCGAGCGCGGGCGGGCTCTCGTGGCGCGCGCGCTCCTGCCCGACCCCGCCCTCCTGCTGCTCGACGAGCCGTCGACCGGGCTCGACGTCGCCGCGCGCGAGCAGCTCCTCGAGACGCTCGACGCCGTGCGCGCGACCCGCCCGCACGTCGCCTCGGTGCTGGTGACGCACCACCTCGAGGAGCTGCCCACCACGACGAGCCACGCGCTCCTGCTCGCGCACGGCCGCGTCGTCGTCGCGGGAGCCGCCGAGGACGTGCTCGTCACGGAGCACGTCACGCGCTGCTTCGACCACCCGGTGCGCGTCGAGCGCCGGTTCGGGCGGTGGCACGCGACGGCCGGGCACACCCGCCCGCCCCGCCTGGTCGGGGACGACCCCGGCGGCGCCGCGGCGGTGTCGTCCACCGTCGTGGTCGGGGCGGCCGGGGGCGCCGGCCGACCCTAGGCTGGGGCCATGCACGCGATCGTGGCCCGCGCGGCGGGCGGCCCCGAGGTCCTCGACCACACCGAGCTGCCCGACCCCTCGCCGGGCCCCGGCCAGCTCCTCGTCCGGTCCGCCGTCGCGGGCGTGAACTTCATCGACACGTACAAGCGCTCGGGCGTGTACGCGACGGAGTACCCGCACGTGGTCGGCAGCGAGGGCGCGGGCGTGGTCGCCGAGGTGGGCGACGGCGTCGAGGGCTTCACCGTCGGCGACCGCGTCGTGTGGACCGAGGCGCCCGGGTCGTACGCGGACCTCGTCGTCGTGGACGCCGCCCAGGCGCTGCACGTCCCCGACGCCGTGTCGCTCGAGGACGCGACCGCCGTCGCGCTCCAGGGCCTCACCGCGCACTACCTGTGCACCTCGTCCTACCCGGTCCGCCCGGGCGACCGGGTGCTCGTGCACGCGGGCGCGGGCGGCGTCGGGCTGCTCCTGACGCAGATGCTCGTGGCGCGGGGCGCGCACGTGATCTCGACGGTCTCGACGCCCGAGAAGGCCGATCTGTCCCGCGGCGCGGGCGCCGAGCACGCGATCCAGTACACGGCGTTCGCGGACCTCACCGCGGAGCTGCCGGAGGTCGTGCGCGGGCTCACGGGCGGCGAGGGCGTCGCGGCGGTGTACGACTCGGTGGGCAAGGACACGTTCGACGCGTCGCTCGCGTCGCTGCGCCGTCGGGGCACGCTCGTGCTGTACGGCGGCTCGTCCGGGCAGGTCCCGCCGTTCGACCCGCAGCGGCTCAACGCAGGCGGGTCGCTCTTCCTCACGCGGCCCAAGCTCGCCGACCACACGGCGACGCGCGCGGAGCTCGTCGAGCGCGCGACGGAGGTCCTCGGCGCGGTCGCGGGCGGGACGCTGCACGTGCGCGTCGGCGCCACGTTCCCGCTCGCCGACGCCGCCGACGCCCACCGGGCGCTGGAGGGCCGCGCGACCACGGGCAAGGTCCTGCTCGTCCCCGACGCAGCGGCGCAGGCCACGAGCTCGGGCACCGCGTGAGCTGGGACTGGGTGCCCGCGCGGCCTGGCGAGGAGGACGGGTCCGACGGCGGGCCCTCCCCTGCCCTGCGCCCCGCCGTGACGGTCCTCGCCGTCCTGCTCGCCGCGGCGCTCGCCGTGTACTGGGTGACGGTCGGGCTGCGCCAGCAGGCGGACGCGTGCGTCGCCGACCGCCCCGCGGGCGTCGCGGCGCAGGACGTCGTGGCGACCTGGCGCTGGTGGCCGCCCGGCTACGACTGCGCCGTCGCGCAGCCGACGACGAGCGCCTGACCCGTTCCGCGCGGTCAGCCGGGCGCGACGGGCGACGTGGCGTGCAGGTGGTCGACCGGGCCCCGGCCCGTCCCGACCTGCAGCGCGGCACCCGACCGCAGCGCGCCGGTGAGCCACTCCTTCGCGTCGCGCGCGGCCGCCGCCCAGCCCTCGCGCTGCGGGCGCAGGGCCGCGAGCGCCGCGGAGAGCGAGCACCCCGTGCCGTGGGTGTGCGGGGTGTCGACGCGGGGCGCGTCGAACGTGGTGACCGCGGGTGAGGCACCGGGGACCGCGGCCGGCACGACGAGGGCGTCCGGCGACGTCTCGCCGGTGAGGTGCCCGCCCTTGAGCAGCACGACGGCGCCGCTCGTCGCCGCGTACGACGCGGCCTGGGCCAGCGCGTCGTCCCAGGTCGTGGCGACGTCGCGGCCCGCGAGGACGGCCAGCTCGGGCAGGTTGGGGGTGACGACGTCGGCCCGGGCCGCGAGGTCGCGCACCGCCTGCTCCGCGCCCGCGTCGAGCAGCCGGTGCCCCGACGTGGCGACCATGACGGGGTCGAGGACGACCCAGGGTCGCTGGAGCCCGGCGTCGGTCCGCGCGGCCGCGAGCACGTCGAGCCACGCCCCGATCTCGCGGGCGTTGGCCTCGTCGGCCACCATGCCGATCTTCACGGCGTCGATCTCGACGTCGTCGGACACGGCGTCGAGCTGCTCGCGCAGGAAGGCGGGCCCGGGGACGTGCACGGAGCGGACGCCGTGCGTGTTCTGCGCGACGAGCGCCGTCGTCACGGCCATGCCGTACGCGCCGTGCGCGGCGAAGGACTTGAGGTCCGCCTGGATGCCCGCGCCCCCGGTCGGGTCGGTCCCCGCGATCGACAGGACGCGCGGACGCGAGGGCCGCGCGCCAGGGCCGCCGTCCGGGCCGGGTGAGCGGCCGCCCGCGGGCCGACGGGCGCTGTCGCGCCGGGGTGCGGGGTCGTGCTGGGGCAGGGCGAGCGTCATCGCCGGACATCCCTTCGCTGGTACGAGCCAGAGCAGGTTCGACGGGTCTCATCTCAGCCCCGCGTCGGGGCACCCCGTGTCGCTCGCCATGCTACGTCCCGCGCGCCGGACGACCTCCCCCGGTCTCACGGGGACCGGCGGACGCGACGCACCGCGTCAGGCCTGGTGGATCGCCTCCCCCGCGATCTCGAGGCCGATCTTCTTGCCGACGAGGAACCCGCCGGTCTCGAGCAGCACGTTCCAGACCAGGCCGAAGCTCTCGCGGTCGATCTCGGCCGCGGCGTGGAAGCCGAAGATGTCGCGGCCGTAGGGGTCGCGGCGCGCGCCCCCGTACTGCATCGACAGCACGGTCCGGTGCGTGACGCCCCGGACCGTGAGCAGCCCCTCGACGAGGAACCGCCCGGCCTGCGCCGTCCGGGGTTGCACCCGCTCGGGCGCGAGCTCGGCGCGCTCGGGCGAGCGGTTCCGCAGACGCGCCCACGCGAGGATCTGGTCCTGCTGCTCGCCCTGCCAGCAGACCGAGGTGCTACGGAACTCGATCGTCGGGTAGGCGTCGACGTCGAGGAAGTCGGGGCTGCGCAGGTGCGCGTCGCGCTCCTCGTGGTGCGTCGTGAGGCTCGCGGTCTCGATCGTCGCGGAGACCGCCGAGGCGAGCGGGTCCTCGCCGACCAGGACGGTCGCGCGCGCCCGGGTGAACTCGCCCCGGACGGGCGACACCATCATGTGCATCCCGGTGAACCCGATGCGCTTGTGCGCCTCGTCCAGCGCGTAGGTGCCGGCCTCGGGAACGGTGAGGCCGTTCCACTGCCGGACAGGGCGGGCCGTCGTCATACGTCGCTCCCAGGCGTCGTCGAGCCGCGACGTCGGTGTCCGCCCGGTACTTGGTCAGGTGTCCAGCACAGCATCCCCGATGGGTGCGTGAAACTTCAACCAGATGGCGGGTGATCTCCCCCTCGCACGCGCCACCCGCGGACGCACGAGCGCCGCCCGGCCGGAGGGGTCGGGCGGCGCTGCGGGTCGGGCGTGCGACGGGTCCGTGACGCGGCGGGTCGTCGCGTCCGTGCCGGTGGGAGGTCAGCGGGCCGGGAGCTCTCCCGGCATCGGGTCGTCCGCGCCCCAGCGCGTGACGCGCAGGCGCCGCGCGTCGGGGCCGGGCAGGACGTCCCCGCGGCCGAGGGCCTCCTCGGCCGCGGCGCGCAACGACTCCGGGGAGTCGTGCGTCACGCGCACGAACGCTCCCGAGAACGCGTCGAGCTCGCCGCGCGCGATCGCGACGACCATCTCGACCGTGCGCTCCACCGGGGTCCACTCGGTGCGACCCTCGTGCATGACCATCGACGCCGTCATGTCGGTCTGGACGACGCCGGGCGCGACCTCGAAGGTCCGCAGCCCGCGCGCGAACCCGGAGCGGTGCAGGTTCGCACCGAGCCGCAGGAGCGCCGTCTTGCTCGCGTTGTACGCGCTCGCGCCGTCCATGTCGTGCGAGCCCGCGCCGCTGTTGAGGTCGACGACGCGTCCCCCGCCGCGCGCGAGCATGCCGGGGACGACGGCGTGCGCGAGGAGGAACGGCCCGCGCACGTTGGTCTCGACGATCGCCCACCACTCGTCGGGGTCCGCCTCCCAGAGCGGCACCTCGGCGTCGACGCGCCCCGCGTTGTTGACGAGCAGGTCGACGCTCCCCAGCGCGTCCTGCGCGGCGCCGACGGCGGCCGTGACCGCGGCGGCGTCCGTGACGTCGGCCGTGACCACGACCGCGCGCCCCGCACCGCTGACGGTCAGGGCGCCGATCTCGTCGGCCACGCCCGCGAGCCGGGCGGCGTCGCGCGCGAGGAGCGCGACGTCGAGACCGGCCGCGGCGAGGCCGACGGCGATCGCGCGGCCGATGCCGCGCGACGCGCCGGTGACGAGCGCCGTCCGGGCGGGCGCGACGGTACCCGCCGCACCCACCGGGCCGGCCGCGCCCGCGCTCACGCCCGCAGCTCCGCGCCCACGCGCTCGCGCGCGGCCGTCACGGCACCCTCGCGGACGCGCGCGACGTCGTCCGCCGTCAGCGTGCGGTCGGCGGCGCGCAGTCGCAGCGAGAACGCCAGCGACTTGCGCCCGGCGCCGACCTGCTCGCCGGTGAAGACGTCGAACAGCGCGACGTCCTCGACCAGCTCCCCGGCACCGTCGACGATCGCGTCGCGCAGCGCCTGCGCGGTCACGCCGGCGTCCACCACGAACGCGAGGTCCTCCTTGGCGGCCGGGAAGCCCGAGACGGGCGTCGCCTGCACGGGCTCGTCCGACGAGGCGGCGACGACCGCGGACAGGTCGACCTCGAACGCCACCGTGCGCGCGGGCAGGCCGAGGTTCTCCAGCACCTTGGGGTGCAGCTCGCCCGCGTGCCCGACCACGGTCCCGTCCGCGAGCTCCAGGCACGCGCAGCGGCCCGGGTGGAACGGGGCGCGCGCCGTGTCGGCCACGACGGACACGTCGGCACCCACGTGGAGGCCGGCACGCTCCACCACGAGCCGGGCCGCCGCGAGCGCGTCGGTCCAGTCCGCGGCACGGCCCGCTCCCCACCAGCCGGCACGCACGCGGCGACCGACGAGGACGCCCGCCACGTGGCGCGGCTGCGCCGGGAGCGACGCGTCGATCGCGGCGAGCTGGTCGTCGGACGGCCGGACGCCGCCCGGCAGCGCGGGCGCCGCCGGGGCACCCGCGCGCGGGTGCGTCACGAGACCGACCTCGAACAGCGCGACGTCGCCCAGCCCGCGCCCGACGTTGCGGCGCGCCGTCTCGAGCAGCGTGCTCAGGAGGTCCGTGCGCATCAGCGGCCGGTCGTCGGCGAGCGGGTTGAGCAGGCGCAGCGCCCGGCGGCGCTCGTCGTCCGCGGGCAGGCGCAGCGCGTCCAGCTCCGCGTCCCCGACGAACGGGTAGCTCAGCGTCTCGACGAACCCGTCCTCCGCGAGCGCCCGGGCGACCGACCGGCGCACGCGCTGCTCGCGCGTGAGCCCGCGACCGCCGGGAGCGGCGGGCAGCAGGGACGGGATCTCGTCGTAGCCGACGAGCCGCGCGACCTCCTCCACGAGCTCGGCGGGCTCCGTGAGGTCGGGCCGCCACGACGGCGGGGTCACCACGAGCACACCCGTGGCGTCCACGTCGTCCGCCGCGACCGTGCACCCGATCGCGCCGAGCGTCCCGACGACCTGCTCCAGCGTGTACGGCACGCCGACGAGGCGCGCGGCCTCGCCGACGGGCAGCCGGACCGCGGCCGGAGCCTCGACCCGGTCGAGGTCGCTCACCGCGGGGTCGGCCGTGCCGCCGCCGAGCTCGACGAGGAGGTCGACCACGCGCTGCGCCGCGACCGCGGGCAGCAGCGGGTCGACGCCGCGCTCGAACCGCTTGGCCGCCTCGCTCGACAGCTTGTGGCGGCGCGACGTGCGCGCGACCGTCACCGGGTCGAAGTGCGCGGCCTCGACCAGCACGGCCGTCGTCGTCGGGCCGACCTCGGAGGACGCCCCGCCCATGACCCCGGCGAGCCCGAGCACGCGCGAGCCGCGCACGTCTCCGGGGCTGTCCGTGATGAGCAGGTCCTCGGGGTCGAGCGCCCGGTCCGCGTCGTCGAGGGTCACCAGACGCTCGCCCGGCGCGGCGCGACGCACGACGATCGGCGCCGCGACCTGCTCGAGGTCGTACGCGTGCAGGGGCTGGCCCAGGTCGAGCATGACGTAGTTCGTCACGTCGACCGCGAGCGAGATGGGCCGCATGCCCGACGCCGTGAGGCGGCGCTGCATCCACGCAGGCGTCTGCGCCGCGGGGTCGAGCCCCCGCACGACGCGCGTGACGAACCGGTCGCACCCGACGACGCCGTGGACCGGCGCCGCGTCGTCCACCTCGACGGGGAAGCCGTCGGGGGTCGCGGCGGGGGGCGGGGTCGGCAGCGAGCCCGGCAGGCCGGGGTCCGTGAAGCGCGCACCCGTCGAGTGCGAGAACTCGCGCGCGACGCCGCGGTAGGAGAACGCGTACCCGCGGTCCGGCGTCACGTTGATCTCCAGGACCTCGTCGCCGAGCCCGAGCAGCGCGACCGCGTCCTGCCCCGGGGTGAGGTCCTCGGCCGCGTACCCGAGCCGCGGCAGCACGATGATGCCGTCGTGGTCCTCGCCGAGCCCGAGCTCGCGCTGCGAGCAGATCATCCCGTCGGACACGTGCCCGTACGTCTTGCGGCTCGCGATGGCGAACGGCCCGGGCAGGACGGAGCCGGGCAGCGCGACGACGACGAGGTCGCCCGGCGCGAAGTTGTGCGCGCCGCACACGATGCCGCGCGCACCGCCCGCCGGCATGTCCGCGGGGTCGACGCCCTTGATCTCGGCGACGTTGTGCTCCGGGCCGACGTCGACCAGGCACCAGTTGATCGTCTTGCCGTTCTTCTGCGGCTCGGGCGTCATCTCCAGGACGCGCCCGACGACGAGGGGGCCCGTCACGGCCGCGCCGTGGATCGCCTCCTCCTCCAGGCCGACGCGGACGAGGTCGGCGGCGAGCCGCTCGGCGGTGAGCCCCTCGGGCAGCTCGACGTGGTCGCCCAGCCAGTCGATGGCGACGTAGGGCATCAGATCTCCGTTCCGAACTGGGCGGAGAAGCGCACGTCGCCCTCCACCATGTCGTGCATGTCCGCGATCCCGTGGCGCAGCATGAGCGTGCGCTCGATGCCCATGCCGAACGCGAAGCCCGAGTACACGTCGGGGTCGACCCCGACGGACCGCAGCACGTTCGGGTTGACCATGCCGCAGCCGCCCCACTCGATCCAGCCGGGCCCGCCCTTCTTCTGCGGGAACCACAGGTCCATCTCGGCGCTCGGCTCGGTGAACGGGAAGTAGCTCGGCCGCAGGCGCGTGCGCGCCTCGGGACCGAACATCGCCCGGGCGAACGCGTCGAGCGTGCCGAGGAGGTTCGCCATGGTCAGGCCCTCGTCGATCGCCAGGCCCTCGACCTGGTGGAAGACGGGCGTGTGGGTCGCGTCGAGCGCGTCGGTGCGGAACGTCTTGCCCGGGCACGCGACGTACAGCGGCACGCCGCGCTCGAGCAGCGAGCGCGCCTGGACGGGCGACGTGTGCGTGCGCAGCACGAGGTTCGACGGGGCCGCGGCGCCGTCTCCGGGGCCGTCAGCACCGGCCACGTAGAACGTGTCCTGCATCTGCCGCGCCGGGTGGTCGACACCGAAGTTCAGGGCGTCGAAGTTGAACCACTCGGCCTCGACCTCGGGCCCCTCGGCGATCTCCCAGCCGAGCCCGACGAAGAAGTCGGCGACGCGCTCCTGCAGCGTCTCCAGGGGGTGCCGCGCGCCGGCGGGCACGCGGTCGACCGGGAGCGTGACGTCCACCGCCTCCTCGACGAGCACGCGCTCGTCGCGCTCGGCCTCGAGCTCGGCCTGGCGCGCGGCGAGCGCCTGGTTCACGCGGCCGCGGAGCGGCCCGAGGAGCTTGCCGGCGGTCTTCTTGTCCGCGGGCGCGAGCGAGCCGATCTGGCGGTTCGCGAGCGCGAGCGCGCTGCGGTCGCCCGTGTGCTCGGTGCGCACGAGCTTGAGCGCGTCGAGGTCGCCGGCCCCGGCGATCGCGGCGAGGGCGGCGTCGAGCGCGCGCTGGAGCGCGTCGGCGTCGAGCGGGGAGGGAGCGGTCGGGGTGTCCGGGCCGCCGTCCCCCGTGACGGGGGTGACGACGTCGGCGTCAGGGCTGGACATGCGTGCCTTCCTGGCGAGGGCGGGACTGCGGGAGCGGGCGGCGGCCCGGGCAGGCGTCTGCTCTGGGGTCGTCCCGCGGGGCGCGGCGCACGGGGCGCGCGCGGGCGCGCGCTCGTGCGCGCGTCGCGGTCATTCTAGGGCGCCCGTCCGGGCCCGGTCCGTCCCGCCGCAGGCGGGAGGGGTGCACGCGTCAGCCGCGCGGGCCCGTGACGGGCCCGGGAAATCGGCGACCACCGTGCTTGCTCATGACAGCCATCATGGCACAGGCCCGCGGCCGCGACGGCGGTGCGCTCACGCGCCGCCGAGCGGCAGCGCCTCGACCGTGCGGTGCACCCGACGGCCGGACGTGTCCCCCGGCAGGTCGCCGGACGCGGACTCGACGAGGTGGAGCTCGCTCGCCGTCCAGTCCGGTCCCGCGTAGACGGACAGCGCGGCGGCGGGCCCCGCCAACGGGTCGCCCGCCGTCAGCGCGTCGTGACCGCCCAGGGCTCGCCCTCCGGAGCGCGCGCGACGGCGGGCCTGGCGGGCACCCGCGGCCGCGCGCGCCACGGTCAGGTGGGCGCGCTGCCGCGAACGCCGGTCGACACGGACCCCGGCGTCCCCGGCCGCCTCCGCGACGGCCGCGCTGAGGTCGCGGAGCGGGTCCGCGTCGGCGCCCCCGACGCCGACCCACAGCACGCGCCGGTCGAAGACCCCCGCACCGCGCAGCCGCAGGGACAGCGGCGCCGCCTCGCGCGCGACCAGGGCGAGCGCCGCGGCGAGGTCGGGGACGGACCCGTCCGGCACGTCCCCGAAGAACGAGACGGTGAGGTGCCACAGCTCAGGTGGGGTCCACCGCACGAGGGGGGCGCCGTCCGGACGCCGCGACTCCTGGGCGTGCGCGCCCGCGAGCGCGAGCGCCAGGTGGTCGAGCGCCGGTGCGCTCGGGTAGAGCGCGGCGAACAGGCTCACGCGCCCTCTCCCGAGGGCGCCGGAGCCCGGGCGGGTCGGTGCGCCCGGCTCGAGGCGTAGAGGCACACCGTCGCGGCAGTCGCGAGGTTGAGGGACTCGGCCCGACCGCGGATCGGCACGCGCACGACGGCGTCGGCCAGCGCCCGGTCCTCCGCAGGCAGGCCCCACGCCTCGTTCCCGAAGACCCAGGCCGTGGGCGCGGCGAGGTCGACCCGTCGCGACGCGTCGGCACCGGTCCCCGCGTCCGTGGTGCCCGCCAGGTCGAGCAGGTCGTCCAGGTCCAGGTCGCCCGCGCCGTCGGCCGCGAGGACCGTGAGCCCGGCGGCGCGCAGCGTGGCCAGGGCGTCCGCGAGGCCCACGCCCGTCACCACGGGCAGGTGGAACAACGAGCCGGCCGTCGACCGCACGACCTTGGGGTTGTGCACGTCCACGCTCTCGCCCGCGAGGACGACCGCGTCCGCGCCCGCCGCGTCGGCGGCCCGGATCACCGTCCCCGCGTTCCCGGGGTCGCGGACCGTCGCGAGCACCGCGACGAGGGCGGGCCGCTCCCGGCCGGGGGTCGCCAGCGTGCTGGCGACGTCCGCGAGCGTCGGCTCCTGCGCGCGGACGACGGCGAGCACGCCCTGCGCGTCGGCGCTCATCGCGGTGAGCACCTCGGCCGTCGTGACATGGACGTGCAGCCCGGCCGCGCGGGCGTCCCCGACGATCTCCGCGTACCGCTCGCCCGCCGTCGGCGTCACGTACACGTCACGGACCCGGTCGGGCGTGAGCCGCACGGCCTCGCGCACGCCCTGGGGGCCCTCCACGAGGAGCTGCCCGTGCCGGGAACGCGCCGGACGCCCGGCCAGCGCACGGACCGCCTTGACCCGGTCGCTGCGAGGGTTCGTCAGCGTGGGGTCGAGCGGACCGGGCGCCGACCGGGCGTCCGGGGCCGGCTGGCGGCCAGGTGAGGTGCTGGTCAGGCTGCGGCCTTCGGCGCGTTGACGTCCTCGGGGAGCGCGTCCTTCGCGACCTGGACGAGCGCGTTGAACGCGGCCACGTCGTTGACCGCGAGCTCGGCGAGCAGGCGACGGTCGACCTCGACACCCGCGGCCTTGAGGCCCTGGATGAGGCGGTTGTACGTCAGGCCCTGGGCGCGCGACGCCGCGTTGATGCGCTGGATCCACAGCTTGCGGAAGTCGCCCTTGCGCGCCTTGCGGTCACGGTAGGAGTAGACGAGGGAGTGGGTGACCTGCTCCTTCGCCTTGCGGTAGAGGCGCGAGCGCTGGCCGCGGTAGCCGCTGGCGCGCTCGAGGGTCGTACGGCGCTTCTTCTGGGCGTTGACCGCCCGCTTCACGCGTGCCACGTGATGCTCCTTGCAGTTCGGGGCTCAGGGGTGAGCCGGTCGGTGGCGGGTCCCGCCACCTGCCGGGTCACTTGCCGAGCAGCTTCTTGATGGTCTTGACGTCGGCGGGCGAGACCACCTGGTCCTGGGCGAGGCGGCGCTTGCGCTTGGTGGCCTTGTGCTCGAGCAGGTGTCGAGCGTTGGCCTGCTCGCGCATGACCTTGCCGGTACCCGTGATGCGGAAGCGCTTCTTGGCACCCGAGTGCGTCTTGTTCTTCGGCATGACTGCCGTCTCTCCTTGTGTCCGGTCAGCCGCCTCGCGGCGGCCGACGTGTTCGGGTCCTGGCCGGTGGGCCCGGACCCCGAGCAGGGTCGGTCTGTGCTGCCGGTCGTCAGCCGGCCTTGCCTCGCGGTGCCGGCTTGGGCGCCGGGCGCGGAGCGCTCGGCTTGGGCGCGGCAGGCTTGGGGGCCGCCGGCTTGGCACCGGTCGCCGGCGCGGACGGCGCCGCCGGTGCCGGACGGGGGGCGGCCGGGCGCGGCGCGGCGGGCTTCGAGTCCGCGGCCGGTCGGGCCGCAGGACGCGGTGCCGCGGCCGGACGCGGCGCGGGCGCCGATCGCGGTGCGGCAGCCTTCGGCGCGGGAGCAGCCTTCGGGGCGGGAGCAGCCTTCGGGGCGGGAGCAGCCTTCGGGGCGGGTGCGGCCTTCGGGGCGGGCGCCTCGGCGACCGGAGCCTCGGCGGGGACAGCCTCCTCGGCCGGGGCCGGGGCGGCCTCGACCGCGGGGGCCTCGGTGCTCTCGGTGACCTCGACGGCCTCGGGCGCGTCGAGGTCCTCGACCTCCGTGCCGTCGCCGGTGCGCGCCGCGGCACGCTGGGCGGACTTCGTCAGCCGGGGCTCGGCCTCCTGCGCCCGCTTGCGCTGCTCGCTCTTGGCGTCGGCCTTCTTCTTCACCGGGCCGAGCACCATGGTCATGTTGCGGCCGTCCTGCTTCGGCATCGACTCCACGAAGCCGAGCTCCGCGACGTCGTCCGCGAGGCGCTGGAGCAGGCGCACGCCCATCTCGGGGCGGGACTGCTCGCGGCCACGGAACATGATCATGACCTTGACCTTGTCGCCGGCGGCGAGGAAGCGCTCGACGTGGCCCTTCTTGGTGCCGTAGTCGTGCGGGTCGATCTTCAGGCGGAAGCGGATCTCCTTGAGGACCGTGTTCGCCTGGTTGCGCCGCGCCTCACGCGCCTTCATGTCGGACTCGTACTTGAACTTGCCGAAGTCCATGAGCTTGGCGACGGGGGGCCGGGCGTCCGGGGCGACCTCGACGAGGTCGAGGTCCGCGTCCTGGGCAAGGCTCAGGGCAACCTCGGTGCGGACGACGCCGACCTGCTCCCCGCCGGGACCGATGAGTCGGACCTCGGGGACGCGGATCCGATCGTTGATGCGAGGCTCGCTGATGTGATGCTCCTAGGAAGTCGTCGGTAGACCACCCGGGACGAAGAAGGCCTCCGTCCCTGAGCGCAGGGCGGAGGCCATCAGGTCGGGACGTCGCACCGGGCGACGACCACGTCGGAACGCCCCCGAAGGGTGCGTCCCGGACCAGGACCCGGCCTCTGTCGCGACGTTCGTCGGCGGTCGAGACCCGGGTGGGATGAGATCCACTTGCGCACTCGCACCCCTCCCGTCGCCCGAAACCGGACGAGGGGACGCGCACGAGTCGGTCAGCCATCAAGGATAGCAGAGGCGGCCGGACCTTCGCACCCGGCCGCAGGGCCGAACTCCGGATCGCCTCCATCATTGGAACTCTTCCAGTTTACGTGGTTAGAGTGGTGCCATGACGACAGGAGCGACGCCCGGCGCGGGGACGACCCTCGACGACGGGCCACGACGCGCCCGCCACGAGGGCGAGCTGCGCGAGCACGGCCTGCGCGTCACCGCGGCCCGGCTGGCGGTGCTCGACGCGGTCGAGCTCCAGCAGCACGCCGACGCCGACGACGTCCTGCGGGCCGCGCGCGCGTCCCTCGGCTCCGTCTCGGTCCAGGCGGTCTACGACGTCCTGCACACGCTCACCGACAAGGGCCTGGTCCGCCGGATCGAGCCCGCGGGCCACCCGGCACGCTACGAGCGCCGCCTCGGCGACAACCACCACCACGTGGTGTGCCGCGGGTGCGGCGCCGTCGCCGACGTCGACTGCACCGTCGGCCACGCCCCCTGCCTGACCCCCAGCAGCACGTCGGGGTTCCAGATCGACACCGCCGAGGTGACGTTCTGGGGCCTCTGCCCCGACTGCGCGGACTGACCACCCCCGACCCGCTTCCCGTACCTCGCGCACCGGGAGCGCGCCCGTTTTCTCACGAAGATCCCGGTATGAGAACACCAGACGGGCCGCGACCGCGGCCCACGGAAGGAGACCCATGACCGCCCCCTTCACCACCACGAACGCCGGCGCGCCCGTCGCCTCGGACGCCCACGCGCAGACCGTCGGCGCCGACGGGCCGATCGTCCTGCACGACCACTACCTCGTCGAGAAGCTCGCCCAGTTCAACCGCGAGCGCGTCCCCGAGCGCGTCGTGCACGCCAAGGGCGGCGGCGCCTTCGGGACGTTCACGGTGACGAACGACGTCAGCACCTTCACGCGCGCTGCCCTCTTCCAGCCCGGCACGACCACCGAGATGCTCGCGCGCTTCTCCTCCGTCGCGGGCGAGCAGGGCTCCCCCGACACGTGGCGCGACCCGCGCGGCTTCGCGCTGAAGTTCTACACGACCGAGGGCAACTACGACCTCGTCGGCAACAACACGCCCGTGTTCTTCCTGCGCGACGGCATCAAGTTCCCCGACTTCATCCGCTCGCAGAAGCGCCTGCCCGGCTCGAACCTGCGCGACAACGACATGCAGTGGGACTTCTGGACCCTGTCCCCCGAGTCCGCGCACCAGGTGACCTGGCTCATGGGCGACCGCGGGCTGCCGTCGAGCTGGCGCCACATGGACGGGTTCGGCTCGCACACCTACCAGTGGATCAACGCGGCCGGCGAGCGGTTCTGGGTCAAGTACCACTTCAAGACGGCGCAGGGCATCGACAACCTCTCGGCCGACGAGGCGTCGCAGCTCGCCGGGTCGGACTCCGACCACCACATCCGCGACCTCTACGACCACATCGACGCGGGCGACTTCCCCCGCTGGACGCTCTCGGTCCAGGTCATGCCCTACGAGGACGCGAAGACCTACCGGTTCAACCCGTTCGACCTGACCAAGGTGTGGCCGCACGCGGACTACCCGCTGGTCGAGGTGGGCGTGATGGAGCTGAACCGCAACCCCGAGAACTACTTCGCGCAGATCGAGCAGGCGACGTTCGCGCCGAGCAACTTCGTCCCCGGCATCGCGACGAGCCCGGACAAGATGCTGCTCGCGCGCATCTTCTCCTACGCCGACGCGCACCGGTACCGCGTGGGCACCAACCATGCCCAGCTCCCCGTCAACGCGCCGCACGCCGCGAGCGAGGGCGGCCACTCGTACGCGAAGGACGGCGCGATGCGCTACTCCTTCTCCTCCGCGACGACGCCCGTCTACGCGCCCAACAGCCAGGGCGGCGCGCACGCCGACCCGGCGCGCGCCGCGGAGTCGGCCGGCTGGGAGGCCGACGGCGAGCTCACGCGCTCCGCCGCGACGCTGCACCCGGAGGACGACGACTTCGGCCAGGCGGGCACGCTCTACCGCGAGGTGTTCGACGACGCGGCGCGCGACCGCTTCCTCGCGACGATCACGGGGCACGTGGGCGCCGTCCGCAGCGACGAGATCCGCGAGCGCGCGATCGCGTACTGGACGAACGTCGACGCGGGCCTCGGGGGTGCGCTGCGCGTCGCGCTCGCCGCCACCGGCGCGCCCGTCGAGGGCGGCCAGCCCGGCACCGCGGCGGAGCCGGTCCGCGTCTGACCCCGCACACGAGATAGCGATCCCCTGCCGAGATAGCGACGTACCGATCCGGTACGTCGCTATCTCGGCGGCAGGTCGCTATCTCGGCGACACCGGGAGACGGGTCGCGTTCGGGGTGGGCGGCACGGCACGACAGGATGGAAAGATGGTCGCCATGAGTACCGAGAACGCCGCCGTGCCCGACCCTGCCACCGACGCGGTGCGCGACATCGCCGACGTCGCCGCCGTGGAGGTCATCACGTCCGCGGCCGTCCACCTCATGAGCGCCGCGGCCGTCAAGTGCGGGCTCGCCGAGGACGCGCAGGAGCAGGGCCACCTCGACCTCGACGAGGCGCGCAAGCTCATCAACGCGCTCGCGGCGCTCCTCACGGCGAGCGCTCCCGACATCGGCAACCAGCACGCCCGCTCGCTCCGTGACGGCCTGCGCTCGCTCCAGCTCGCGTTCCGCGAGGCGTCGGTCTACCCCGACGCCCCGGGCGAGGGTCCGGGCGAGAAGTACACGGGTGCCGTGAGTTGAGCACGCCCCCGGTGCCGCCGCCGCACGGCGGGTCCCCCGAGCCGCCGCAGGCTCGGCCATCGTCACCGCCCGCGCCCGCGAGCGTGCCGCGCGGGACGACGCTCCCGGTCCCGGCCGCGCCGTCGCCGACCGGCGGGCCGCCGTCGTTCGCGCCGGCGTCCGCGGCACCGATCACGACGACGAGCGCGACGACGACCGGGACGCCGGGCGCGACACCGCCCGGCGGGGACGGGACGTCCGCGCCCCGGCGCCGTCGTGGTGCGGTGGTCGCGATCGTGGTGCTGTCCCTCCTCCTCGCGGCCGCGCTGGGGGTAGGCGCCTACCTGTGGGTCACCACGACGCGGTGGCAGGAGTCGAGCGCGGACTGGGAGGGCGAGGCCCGCGGCCTGGGCGAGGACGTCGCCCGGCTCCAGACCGAGCTCGACGGCGCGAACGCGGAGCTCGAGTCCGCGCGCACCCAGCTCACCGCCGCGCAGGACCGCATCAGCGACCTCGCCAACGAGAAGGCGCAGCTCGGCGACGAGAACGAGGCGTCGCAGCAGTACCTCGACTACCAGAGCCGGGTCTCGGAGGCGGCGGGCAAGGTCGCGGCCGCGCTCGGCCAGTGCACGACGGCGCAGACGCAGCTCATCGGCTACCTCAACAACCGCGACGCGTACGACCCCGCGGACCTCGAGCGCTTCGCCGACCAGGTCGACCTGCTGTGCCAGGAGGCCACGGACGCGAACACGCAGCTCCAGCAGGAGCTCGCCGGATGACCCGCCACCGACCCGGGCCGGCCGCCAGGGCCGACGGGCGCTCCGTCCGCCGGCGCGTCGTCGGGTCGCTCGTCCCGGTGTCCCTGCTCGTCGGCTCGCTCGCGGCGTGCGGCGTCCTGCCGGACCTCCCCGCGCCCGTGCCGGACTCGGTCGTGCCGTCGCTCGTCGCTCCCGACGACCCCGCGGGCTCCGAGAACCTCTCGGCGGACGGCTTCGACGCCGTCCGGCGCATGGCCGTACGCATCCGCAACGTGCGCTGCGACGGGCTGTCGACCGGCTCGGGGTTCGCCGTCGACTCCCGGACGCTCATCACCAACAAGCACGTCGTCGACTCGTCGCGCTCGCTGCAGCTCCTCACCTACGACGGCCGCGACATCGCGGCCCAGACCGCGAGCGTGGCCGGACTCGCGGACCTCGCGATCGTCCGGACGGCGGAGGACCTCCCGTCGGCCCCGACCCTCGCCGCGGCCGACCCGGCGCCGGGCGACCCGGTGACGGTCGTGGGCTACCCCGAGGGCGGCCGGCTCACGGTGACGCAGGGCTCGGTCATCGGGACGACGACGGACCCGTTGCACGAGAACCTCGGCGAGGTGCTCGTCACCGACGCCCCGGTCGAGCCCGGGAGCTCCGGCTCCGCGGCGCTCAACGACGCCGGCGAGGTGATCGGCGTCGTCTACGCGAAGACGTCGACCGACAAGTCGCTGCTCGTCCCGGTGAGCACGCTCCAGACGATGCTCGGCGACGAGTCGGCGTTCACGGCCCTCCCGGAGTGCGACGCCTGACCACCCCTGCAAGGAGCCCGTCGCGGCGGTGCGGCGGGCCGGCACGACCCGCCGCACCGCACCCCGCGCGCACCCGGGACCGCAGGTCTACCCTTCCTGCCATGAGCACACACGCGAGCTCGGACACGTCCCCGGTCGACCCGGCGCACATCACCCACGCAGCACGCGACACGCTCACCGTGCGTCGCGTCTTCGGAGAGTCCTACGAGCGCGACGGCACGCTCGTCATCCCCGTCGCGACCGTCTGGGGCGGCACCGGCTCGGGCTGGGGCTCCGGCGCGGGCGAGCTGTCCGGCAAGGGGGCTGCCGACTGGCGTCGCCGCGTCGGGGCCGCGTCCACGCCGGCGGAGGGCGAGGAGGCCGCGACGCCGAGCACGGGCGTGTCGCCCGACCCCGGGTCCGGCAACGCCGGCGGCGAGGCGGGCGGCGAGGGCTCGGGAGGCGGGGGCGGCTTCGGGGTCCGTGTCATCGCCAAGGGCGTCTACGTCGTCGACGACGCGGGCGTGCGCTGGCAGCCCGCGCTCGACCTCAACCGCGTGATCCTCGGCGGGCAGGCCCTCGGCGCCGTCGTCGCGTTCTCGGCCGCGCTCGCGTGGGGCCTGAGCCGCCTGCGCCGTCGCTGACCCGCGGGCGTCAGTCCGCCCGGCCGACCCGCAGCTCGAGGCCGTCCACGCGCTCGGACACGACGGCGTCGTTTGCGAGCGCGCCGTTGACCTGCCCGAGCACGGCGTCGAGGCCCGCCCGGTCCAGCCCGGCGTCGATGCGCAGCACGACGGCGACCTCCGCGCGCCGCCCGGGCTCCGCCCACGCCCGCGCGACGTGCGGGATCCCGGCGAGCGCGCCCTGGACCGCCGCGAGCACCTCGGGGTCCACCGCGCCGTCGACGACGGCCGGCGACCAGTCCTTGCCCTGGGCGAGCGCCCACACGGCCGGGCGGGGCACGAGCGCGGTCACGGGCCCGCCCGGGTCGAGGACGAGCAGCGACCAGTCCTCGCTCACGGCGGACAGCGCCGCGCGGCGCGCGTCCACGGGGACGGGGCGCGCGGTCGCGCGCCACGCCGCCATCGCCGCCACGGACGTGAACACGGGGAGCGCGCGGCGCCCGTCCGGCGCCTCGATCGCGACGACGCCGGCCGAGGCCTCCTTGTCGACGGTGTGCCCGTGCTCGCCCTCGCCCGCGCTCTCGAGCTCGGCCAGGATCGGGACGAGGACGCGCGTCTCGCCGAGCCGCGCGACGACCTCGGCCAACGAGCCCGTGCCCGCGGCGTAGGCGTCGAGCAGCGCGGCCAGCGCCGGGTCGGCCGACCCGTCGTCGCCCGCGAAGCCGGAGGACGGCGGCAGCGCCTTCCCCGCGGGCTCCGGGCCCGTCGTCACGGCCGGCCCGCGACGTCGAGCGCCTGGGGCAGCGTGAACGCGCCCGCGTAGAGCGCCTTGCCCACGATCGCGCCCTCGACGCCCGCGGGGACGAGCGCGCGCAGCGCCTCGAGGTCGGCGAGGCTGGAGATGCCGCCCGACGCGACGACCGGCGCCTCCGTGCGCGCCGCGACGTCGCGCAGGAGGTCGATGTTCGGCCCGCGCAGCGTGCCGTCCTTGGTCACGTCCGTGACGACGTAGCGCGCGCACCCGGCGGCCTCGAGGCGGTCGAGGACCTCCCACAGGTCGCCGCCCTCCTGCGTCCATCCGCGCGCGGCGAGCGTGGTGCCGCGCACGTCGAGGCCGACGGCGATCGCGTCGCCGTGCTCGGCGATGACCTTCGCCGTCCACTCGGGGTTCTCGAGCGCCGCGGTGCCGAGGTTGACGCGGCGCGCGCCCGTGGCGAGCGCACGCTCGAGCGACGCGTCGTCGCGGATCCCGCCGGAGAGCTCGACCTGGACGTCGAGGCGCGCGACGACGTCGGCGAGCAGCTCCGCGTTGGAGCCGCGGCCGAACGCGGCGTCGAGGTCCACGAGGTGGATCCACTCCGCACCGCCCGACTGCCAGTCGAGCGCGGCGGCGAGCGGGTCGCCGTACGAGGTCTCGGAGCCGGCCTCGCCCTGGACGAGGCGGACGGCCTGGCCGTCGGCGACGTCGACGGCGGGGAGCAGCACGAGGCGGTCGGTCACGGGGTTCTCCATCGGTGTCGGTGGCGCGTCGCTGTCGCGCCGGGTGGTGCGCGCCGGGCGAGGTGCACCGGGCGCGCGGTCGGTCAGAGCGAGCGGACCCAGTTCTCGAGCAGGGTCGCACCCGCGTCGCCGGACTTCTCGGGGTGGAACTGCGTGGCGGACAACGGCCCGTTCTCCACGGCGGCGACGAACCGCCCCCCGTGGTCGGACCACGTGACGAGCGGGCGCCGGATCGGCGAGTCCGCGGGCAGGTCCTGGCCCGTCGTGAACGACCGGGCGGCGTAGGAGTGGACGAAGTAGAAGCGCTCGTCCTCGACGCCGCGGAACAGCACGCTGCCCGCGGGCACGTCGACCGTGTCCCAGCCCATGTGGGGGACGACCTCTGCCTCGAGGCGGTCGACGAGACCGGCCCACTCCCCCAGCCCGTCGGTCAGGGTGCCGTGCTCGTCGCCCTGGTCGAACATGACCTGCATGCCCACGCAGATGCCGAGCACGGGCCGCCCGCCGGCGAGCCGCCGTCCGACGATCTCGTCGCCGCGGACGCCGCGCAGGCCCGCCATGACCGCGGCGAACGCACCGACGCCGGGGACGACGAGCCCGTCGGCGTCCTGGGCCGCGGCGCGGTCCGCGGTGAGCTCGACGTCCGCGCCGACGCGCTCGAGCGCGCGCACGGCCGAGCGGACGTTGCCGAACCCGTAGTCGAGCACGACGACGGACGGGCGCCGCGCGCCCGACGCCCCGCCGGCGACCTGCTCGCTCATGCGCCGCTCTTCCGGGCCCGGCGCGCGGCGGACGTGAGCAGCCGCATCGCCTTCCAGCGCGAGATGGACGAGCTCGCGACGACGCCGTCCTGGTCGGCGAGCGTCGTCGTGCCGGTGAGCAGGTCCTCGAGCGACTCGGGCGCGCCGCCGAGCACGAGGCCCGGGGCCAGCTGGTCGCCCGGGGCGCCGTCGGCCCAGCGCGTCATCGTGAGCTGCTCGCCGCTGCGCGCGACGAGCACGAGCGGCACGCCCTTGACCAGGGTGGTCAGCGCGGCGGCGGCGTGCGCGGGCGCGTCGCCCGCCGTGTCGCGGAGCACCGCGACGGCGCCCACGTCGGTCGGCACGACGTCGGCCTCGACCTGCGCGAGCGAGCACGCCGCGGCGAGCGGCTCGGCTCCGGCGATCTGCGTGATGAGCGCGACGAGGTCGGGTGCCGCCGGACCCGTGAGGGACGAGAGGTCGTCCGGGATCTCGACGCCGTCCAGCGCGTCGTCGTCGTGCGTGCTCACAGGGCCCCCTTGGTGGACGGGACGCCCTCGACGCGCGGGTCGGGAGCGACCGCGGCGCGCAGCGCCCGAGCGAGCGCCTTGAACTGCGCCTCGACGATGTGGTGCGGGTCGCGGCCCGCGAGGACGCGCACGTGGATGCAGATGCCCGCGTGGTGCGCGATCGACTCGAGCACGTGGCGCGTGAGCGACCCCGTGAAGTGCCCGCCGATGAGGTGGTACTCCTGCCCCTCCGGCTCGCCCGAGTGCACCAGGTAGGGGCGCCCGGACACGTCCACGACCGCGAGCGCGAGCGCCTCGTCGAGGGGCACGGTGGCGTCGCCGAAGCGGCCGATGCCGACCTTGTCCCCGAGCGCGACGCGCAGCGCCTCGCCGATCGTGATCGCCACGTCCTCGACGGTGTGGTGCGCGTCGATGTGCGTGTCGCCCGTCGCGACGACCTTGAGGTCGATGAGCGAGTGCTTGCCCAGCGCCGTGAGCATGTGGTCGTAGAACGGGACGGTCGTCGAGATCTCCGTCCGTCCCGTGCCGTCGAGGTCGAGCTCGACGAGCACGCTCGACTCGGACGTCGCGCGCTCGATGCGCGCGGTGCGCTTCACAGTCCTGCCACCTCCACGAGGGCCTGTCGGAAGGCCCGCATCTCCTCGCCGGTGCCGATCGACACCCGCAGCCAGCCGTCGGGACCAGTCTCCCGGATGAGCACGCCCCGCTCCAACAACGCCGCCCAGACCGCGTGCCGGTCGTCGAACGTGCCGAACAGGACGAAGTTCGCGTCGGACTCCGCGACCGCGAGCGCGCGCCCGTCCGGGTGCCGGAGCGAGCGCAGCCACGCGACGGTCTCGTCGCGGCGCTCGCGCAACGCGGAGACCTGCGCGAGCAGCTCCGCCGAGTGCGCCAGGGCCGCGCGGGCGACCGCCTGGGTCACGGCCGACAGGTGGTACGGGAGCCGGACGACGCGCAGCGCGTCGACGAGCTCGCGCGACGCCGCGAGGTACCCCACGCGGGCGCCCGCGAGCGCGAACGCCTTGGACATCGTGCGCGTCACGGCGAGGTTCGGGTAGCGGTCGAGCAGCTCGAGCGCCGACGGCGTGCCGGCACGTC
Organism: Cellulosimicrobium sp. NPDC030954; assembly: GCF_055571305.1. Classification (NCBI taxonomy): domain Bacteria; kingdom Bacillati; phylum Actinomycetota; class Actinomycetes; order Micrococcales; family Promicromonosporaceae; genus Cellulosimicrobium; species Cellulosimicrobium sp. NPDC030954. The sequence continues at coordinate 204,017 of NZ_JBVIFN010000007.1, read as the reverse complement.
GGAACTCCCCGTACGCCTCGTCCACGACGACGACGGCCGGCGCCTCGCGACCGTCGGCGAGCGGGACGCGGACCGCGAGCGCCGCCTCGCACACCGCCTCGACGGTCGCCGCGGGCAGCGCGGTCCCGGTCGGGTTGTTGGGGCTCGCGAGCAGGACGACCGAGGGCTGCTCGCGCGCGATCACCTCGCGCGCGTGCTCCGGGTCGAGCGTGAAGTCCTCGGCCCGACGCCCGACGACCCACGCCGTGTGGGTGTCGCGCGCGTACTCCGGGTACATCGAGTACGTGGGCGCGAACGACACCGCGGTGCGGCCCGGGCCGCCGAACGCCTGCAGCACGTGGAGCATGATCTCGTTCGACCCGTTGGCCGCCCAGAGCTGCTCGGCGCCCAGCACGACGCCGGACTCCGTGCCCAGGTACGCCGCGAGGTCGGCACGCAGCCCGAGGAAGTCGCGGTCGGGGTAGCGGTTGAGCCCGGCGGCGGCGTCGCGCACGGCCTGGGCGATCGTCGCGACGACGGCCTCGCTCGGCGCGTGCGGGTTCTCGTTGACGTTGAGCAGGACCGGGACGTCGAGCTGGGGCGCGCCGTACGGCTCGACGCCGGCGAGCTCGGGGCGCAGCGGGAGCAGGGGCCGTCCCGCGACGGAGGGTGGGGTCACCCGGACAGTCTACGAACCGTGCGCCCACCGACGTCCGTGACGTCCGGCACGCGGGCAGCGACGCTGGTCGTGGGCGGGCTCGCGCTGACCTCGCGCTGACCTCGCGCCCGACGCGCGCGGTCCCCGGCCGCCGTGTCAGGCCGACGTGACCTCGCCGCCGTCGACCGTCACGGGCACCTCGGGCAGCGGCGACGGCGCCGGTCCGCCCAGCACGGCACCCGTCGCGAGGTCGTAGCGGGACGCGTGGCACGGGCACAGGAGCTCGCCGTCCCCGGGCCCGACCGTGCAGCCCTGATGGGTGCAGATCGCGCTGAAGGCCGCGAACGTGCCCTCCTCGGGCTGCGTGACGAGGAGCGGGGCGCCCGCGACGGTGACCGCGAGCGCCCCGCCGACCGGGACGTCGTCGGTGCTCGCGAGCGCCTGTCCGGGCTCGACGACGGCCTCGCCCCCGCCGGAGCCGCCGTCGCCGCTCGTCCCCCCGCTCCGCGTCCCCGACGGCTCGCCGCCGCACGCGGCGAGGAGGGCGAGCGCGGCGCCCGCTCCGGACCCGGCGAGGACGACGCGCCGCGTCGGCGTCGCCGCGTGGGGGACACGCGGCAGCGGGGCGGAATCCCGGTCCGGGCCACGGGCCGGAGCCCTCGTGCCCCGGTCGGGTCCGGCGCCGGGCGCGACGTCTGCGCGGTGCGGTGCGTCCATGTCCGGCCTCCCTGCACGGTGCCTGCACGGACGGACCCCTCGACCCGCCCCGGCCGCCCGGCGCGCGCGACGCCGCCGTCGGCGGTTCCATTGAAGCACCGGGGTGCGCGAGCCGCGCCCCGACCGCCCCCGAGCGGAGGAGACGACGATGTCCGTGACCACGGGGCCGCCGACCCCGCCCGTGCGGGAAGGCCACGCGCTCGGCGCGTGGGTCCTGCGCGGCCTGACCGCGGCCGGGCTGCTTCTCTCCGCGGACGTCCACCTCGTCCTGTTCGTCGAGGGCTACCGCGACATCGCCGTGGTCGGCCCGCTCTTCGCGCTCAACGCCGTCGCGGGGGTCGTCCTCGGCCTCCTGGTGCTCGTGTGGCGGCACTGGCTCCCGCTCCTCGGCGCGGTCGGCTTCGGGGCGCTGACCCTCGCCGCGTTCTACCTGTCGACGACCGTGGGGTTCTTCGGCGTGAACGAGACCGTGGGCGGGACGCAGCAGGTGCTCGCCGCGGTGAGCGAGTGGGTCGTCGTGGCCGCCGGGACGCTCGCGCTCGTCGTGGAGGGGCGAAGGTCACGAGCCGCCCGGTCGTGAGTCACGCGTCGCACCGCTCGTCGCGACGACCGGTACCCGCGCGCGTAGCGTCGAGGACGAGGCAGGACCGCCGGCACGGTCCGGCCGCCACTCTCCCCGAGGATCCGAGGTGATCGTCATGCCCACCATGCGTGCCGCCGTCGTCCACTCCTTCACGGACCCGCTGAGCGTCGACGAGGTCGAGGTCCCGTCGCCCGGACCCCACGAGGCGCTCGTCCGGGTCGACTACACCGGCGTCTGCCACACGGACCTGCACGCCGCGCACGGCGACTGGCCGGTCAAGCCCGTTCCCCCGTTCGTGCCCGGCCACGAGGGCGTCGGGACGGTCGTCGCGGTCGGCGACCAGGTGACGCGCGTCCGGGTCGGCGACACGGTCGGCAACGCCTGGCTCTGGAGCGCGTGCGGCGAGTGCGAGTACTGCGAGACCGGCTGGGAGACGCTGTGCCCGAACCAGAAGAACGGCGGCTACTCGGTCGACGGCTCGTTCGGCCAGTACATGCTCGTCGACTCGCGGTACTGCCCGGTGGTCCCGGACGGGGTCGAGCCGTCCGCCGTCGGGCCGATCCTGTGCGCGGGCGTCACCGTCTACAAGGGGCTCAAGGTCACGGACACCCAGCCCGGCGAGTGGGTGCTCGTCTCCGGCATCGGCGGGCTCGGGCACATCGCGGTGCAGTACGCCGTGGCGATGGGCCGCCGCGTCGCCGCGGTGGACGTGGACGACGAGAAGCTCGCCCTCGCGCGCAAGCACGGGGCGGAGGTCACCGTCAACGCGGCCACGTCGCCCGACGCCGCGGCCGAGATCCAGGACCTGACCGGCGGCGGCGTCCACGGCGCGCTCGTGACCGCCGTCAACGCGCACGCGTTCCCCCAGGCGGTCGGCGCGCTGCGCCGCGGCGGCACGGTCTCGCTCGTCGGCCTCCCGCCGGAGAAGTTCCCGCTCGACATCTTCACGACCGTGCTCTTCGGGCTGACCGTCCGCGGCTCGATCGTCGGGACGCGCAAGGACATGGCGGAGGCGCTCGACTTCTTCGCGCGCGGGAAGATCAGCCCGACGTACACGGTGCGCCCGCTCGACGACGTCAACGCGATCTTCGCCGAGATGGAGGAGGGCAGGATCGACGGTCGCGTGGTCATGGACATGCGCTCCTGACGCCCTGCGCGATCGACCCGCACGGCCCGCGACCCCGTCCCCGGGGTCCGCGGGCCGCTGCCTGTGCACGACGACCCGAGGGTCGGCGGGTGCGCCTACGATCGTGCGGGTGAGCCCCACCGACCCGTACGCCGACCTGCCCTTCGACCCGGCCGACGCGCCGCCGCTCGACGAGCCCGCCGACCCGTACGGCGACCCTTGGGCGTCAGCCGCGCCGAGGGGGCCCGGACCGGACGCGGCACCCGAGCCGCGCGCGGAGGCGGCGGACGGCTCCGCCCTACCGGCCGGCGCGCCCTCCCCCGCGCCCGACGGCGGGGAGGCCGCCAAGCGGGCCAAGCTCGCCATGCTGCGCGGCCTGCTCGACGGGCAGTCGCTGCGCGAGGACGCCGAGACCGCGCTGCGCGCGCTCGTGGGGCGCGAGGACGCGGCGCTGCGCGAGGACCAGTGGCGCGCGATCGAGGCCCTCGTGGCGTTCCGGCGCCGTGCGCTCGTCGTGCAGCGCACCGGGTGGGGCAAGTCCGCCGTGTACTTCGTGGCCACGCGCCTGCTGCGCGACCGCGGAGCCGGGCCGACCGTCATCGTCTCCCCGCTCCTGGCGCTCATGCGCGACCAGATCTCGGCCGCCGCGCGGGCGGGCATCAAGGCCGTCACCATCAACTCCGCCAACGTCACCGAGTGGGACGACGTGCACCGGGCCATCGCGGACGGTGAGGTCGACGTGCTGCTGTGCTCGCCGGAGCGGCTCAACAACCCCGGCTTCCGCGACGAGGTGCTCCCCCGGCTCGCGGCCGACGCGGGCCTCGTCGTCATCGACGAGGCGCACTGCATCTCCGACTGGGGGCACGACTTCCGGCCCGACTACCGCCGCATCCGTACGCTCCTCGCCGACCTGCCGCCCGGCATCCCCGTGCTCGCGACGACGGCGACCGCGAACGCGCGCGTGACCGCGGACGTTGCGGAGCAGCTCGGCGTGACCGCGGCGCACGCGTCCGGCGCGGCCGCCGGAGCCGGCGAGGCGGGCCACGAGGACGTGCTCGTCCTGCGCGGCGGGCTGGACCGCGAGTCCCTCCACCTCGCCGTCCTGCGCCTGCCGGACCAGCCCACGCGCGTCGCGTGGCTCGTCGAGGCGCTGCAGGACGTCGACGGCTCGGGCATCGTCTACTGCCTCACCGTCTCCGCGGCCGAGCAGGTCGCGAGCCAGCTGCGCGCGGCGGGGCTCGCCGTCGCCTCGTACACCGGCCAGACCGACCCGGCCGAGCGCGAGCGCCTGGAGGAGGACCTCAAGGAGAACCGGGTCAAGGCGCTCGTCGCGACCTCGGCGCTCGGGATGGGCTTCGACAAGCCCGACCTGGCGTTCGTCGTGCACCTCGGCGCGCCGAGCTCCCCCATCGCCTACTACCAGCAGGTCGGGCGCGCGGGCCGTGGCGTGGACTCGGCCGTCGTCGTGCTGCTGCCCGGCGAGGAGGACCGGCGCATCTGGGAGTGGTTCGCCTCGACCGCGTTCCCGCCGCAGGCCCAGGTCCGCACGACGCTCGACGCCCTGAGCACGGGCGGGACCCAGTCGGTCGCCCAGCTCGAGACGCAGGTCGACCTCAAGCGCTCGCGTCTCGAGGGCATGCTCAAGGTGCTCGACGTCGACGGCGCCGTCCGGCGCGTCAAGGGCGGCTGGGAGGCAACGGGGCGGCCGTGGACGTACGACGCGGAGCGGTACGAGCGCGTCGACGCCACGCGCACCGCGGAGCAGCAGGCGATGCTCGACTACGAGGCGACCGACGGGTGCCGCATGGCGTTCCTGCGCGCCGCGCTCGACGACCCGGAGCTCGAGGACGGGTGGCGCTGCGGGCGCTGCGACACGTGCGGTGGCGTGACGCTGCCCGCGCTCCCGGACGCGGAGGCGGTCGCCGCGGCGCGCGCCGACATGGACCGGCCCGGCGTCGAGGTCGTCGCGCGCCGTCAGTGGCCGAGCGGCATGGACCGCCTGGGCCTCGACCTGCGCGGGCGCCTCGGCGCGGACGAGCTCGCGGAGACCGGGCGGGCCGTCGCGCGGCTCGACGGGCTGGGCTGGTCGGCGCCGCTGCGCGAGCTCTTCGCCCCCGCGACGCCCGACGGCGACACGCCCGTCGCGCTCCGGCGCGCGGCCGCGCGGGTGCTCGACGACTGGGCCGAGCTCTACGAGGCCGCCACTGCGCCGGAGGCGGAGACCGGGCCCGGCGAGGGAGCCGAACCCGGCGCCACGGCTCCCGCCGGACGTCGGCTCCTCGTGGACGGCGTCGTCGCGGTCCGCTCGGCGACGCGACCGCGGCTCACGTTCCACCTCGCGAACGGGCTCGCGAGCTACCTCGGCAAGCCGCTCATCGGCGCCGTCGGGCCGGTCCCGGGCCGCGAGGAGCCGGGCCGGCACGACGTGAACTCCGCGACCCGGCTCGCGGGGGTCGCCGGCCGCCTGCAGCTCGAGCTGTCGGACGCCGCGCGGGCGGGACTCGCCGGCCGCCGCGTGCTCCTCGTCGACGACTACACCGAGTCGGGCTGGACCCTCACGGTCGCGGCACGCCTGCTGCGCCAGGCCGGCGCGGCGGCCGTGCACCCGTTCGTCCTCGGCGTGCGCTGAGGCGGCGAGAGCGCGTCACCACCGCAGGCGCAGCTCGGTGTACGTCGTGTCGACGAAGCCCAGCGCGCGGTACAGGGACTCGCCGTCGGGCGTGGCGTGCAGGGAGACCGAGTCCGCGCCGCTCTCGCGCGCCCAGTCGAGGGCCGCGACGACGCACGCGCGCGCGTAGCCCTGACCCCTCGCCCCCGGCACGGTGCAGACGTTCGACAGGTGCGCCGTCGTGCCGTGCGGGTTCCGTGCCGACGGCGCCGACCGGTGCAGCTCGACGAGGGCGCACGCCGCGACCTGGCCGGGCGCGTCGACGACGAAGGCGACGACGTCGTCCGAGCCGAGCATCCGGGTGAACCACTCCCTGGCCCGGTGCTGCCAGGAACGGTCGTCGGCCTCCGCCTCCCCCATCGCGCGCATGAGGTGCACGCGCAGGGCGACGAGGTCGGCGGCGTCGCGCGGGACCGCGCGCCGCACCGGCACGCGGTCCTCGCGCGCGGCGGTCACAGGAACCGTGCCCGCACCGCCTCGCCGTGGGCCGGGAGGTCCTCGTCGTTCGCGACGGCGACGATCCGGTCCGCCAGCTCCTCCAGGGCGTCACGGTCGTACTCGACGACCTGGACCGCCTTGACGTAGCTGTGCACCCCGAGGCCGCTCGAGAAGTGCGCGCAGCCGCCTGTCGGCAGCACGTGGTTGGACCCGGCCATGTAGTCGCCGAGCGAGACGGGCGACCAGGGGCCGACGAAGATCGCACCCGCGCTCGTGACCCGCTCCGCCAGCGCTGCCGCGCCGTCCGCCTGGATCTCGAGGTGCTCCGCGCCGTACGCGTCGACCACCTGCAAGCCGTGCTCGAGGTCGTCGACGAGCACGACCGCGGACTGCGGACCGGCGAGGGCCTGCGCGACGCGCGCCGCGTGCTTCGTGGCGCTCACGAGGTCCGCGAGGCGCGCCTCGACCGCGGCGGCGAGCTCGACGGAGGGCGTGACGAGGACGGCCGCCGCCAGCGGGTCGTGCTCCGCCTGGCTGATGAGGTCGGCCGCCACGTGCCCCGGGTCGGCGGAGCCGTCCGCGAGGATCGCGATCTCCGTGGGGCCCGCCTCCGCGTCGATGCCGACGACGCCCCGGACGAGCCGCTTGGCCGCGGCCACGAACACGTTGCCGGGGCCCGTCACGACGTCGACCGGCTCGCACAGCACGTCCCCGTCCTGCGGCTCGCTGCCCGCGGCGCCGTAGGCGAACATCGCGACCGCCTGCGCACCGCCCACCGCGTAGACCTCGTCGACGCCGAGCAGCGCGCACGCCGCGAGGATCGTCGGGTGCGGCAGGCCGTCGTTCTCCTTCTGCGGCGGCGACGCGACCGCGAGGCTGCGGACGCCCGCCTCCTGCGCCGCGACGACGTTCATCACCACGGAGGACGGGTAGACCGCGAGGCCGCCGGGCGCGTAGAGCCCGACGCGTCGCACCGGCACCCAGCGCTGGCGGACCTGCGCCCCGGGCGCGATCTCGACCGTGAAGTCCTGCGGACGCTGCGCGGCGTGCACGAGCCGCACGCGACGGATCGCCTCCTCCAGGCCCGACCGGACGGCCGGGTCGAGGGCGGCGAGCGCGTCGGCGAGCGCGTCGGCCGGGACGCGCAGGTGCACGGGGCGCACGCCGTCGAACCGCTCGGCGTACTCGCGCAGCGCGTCCGCGCCGCGCGCCCGGACCGCCTCGATGATCGGGGCGACCCGATGCGCCGCGTCCTCGACGCCGAGCTCTGCGCGCGGCAGGGTCTCGACGAGCTCGCGGGCGGACAGGGAACGTCCTCGAAGATCGATGCGGGTGATCATGGGTCGAGTCTAGGAGCCCGTGCGCCGCCGCGACGAGGCGTTTCGTCCACCGGTCGTCCGGGGCGGACCACGTCACACCGTGTCGTGGCGGGGCCCGCCGGCGGGGACAATGGGAGCCATGAGCTCCCCTGACGACGCCCGCCCGGTCGAGATCTCCGACGACGTCATCCGCCTCGGCCAGTTCCTCAAGCTCGCCGGCCTCGCCGAGTCCGGCGCCGAGGCGCGCGAGCTCGTCACGGAGGGCGAGGTCCGCGTCAACGGCGAGGTCGACACGCGCCGCGGACGCCAGCTGCACCGCGGCGACGTCGTCTCGGTCGACCACCCCCAGGGGACCGAGAGCGCGACCGTCGCCTGAACGACCGTCAGGCCATGTACGTCGAGGCCATCACCTTGTCCGGGGTGAGGCGCAGGACGACGCGCTCGGGGTTGTGGTCGAGCGGGCGGTACCGGCGGGCGTAGCGCGCGACGGCGTCCGCCACCTCGTCCTCGTCCTCGACGACCTCGATGGTGCCCTCGAGCGTGAGCCACCGCCCACCGTCGACCTGGCACACCGCGGCGCGGGGCGCGCCGCCCCCCGCCCCCGGCAGGCGCGCGTTGCGGGCCTTGACCGACGCGCGGTTCGTCGTGATGCGGAGCACGCCCGCGTCGGCGTCCCACGTGAAGGCGACGGGGACGACGTGCGGCGTGCCGTCGGCGCGCAGCGTGGTGAGGGTCGCCAGGTGGCGTTCGGTGACGAAGACGAGCTGTTCCGGGTTGAGGCGCATCACGGCGTCGAGCCTACGGGCTCCGGTGCAGGACGCGGCCGGCGCCCGGTCCCCGGACGACCCCTGCGCGCGTGCGGGGTCAGGCGCCGAACCCGAAGGTCATGACGGGCGGCACGGAGCCCCCAGCGAGTGCCCGCAGGACGTGCAGCTCGTGCGGGACGACGCGGTCCGGCAGGTCGTCGAGGCCGAACCACCGCAGGTCGGCCGCCTTGTCCCGCTCCTGGAGCACTGCGGCACCGCCCCACACCGTCGCGGTGAAGAAGAAGTCGACACGCTGCTCGAGCGCCGGACCGCCGGGCTCGCCGCGGTGGAGCGCGGTGAGAGGTCGCAGGTCGGCAGGGTCGATCTCGACGCCGAGCTCCTCCCGCGCCTCGCGCACGGCGGCCGCCACCGCCGACTCCCCCGGCTCGACGTGCCCGGCCGCCGCCGCGGCCCAGAACCCGTCGCAGTACCCGGTGCCCTGCCGGAGCTGGAGCAGCACCTCGTCGCCGCGGCGCAGCAGCACGTAGGCCGCGGGCACGACCCGGAACCGGTGCGCCGCCGAGCCGTCGTCCCACGACGCGGGCACGGCCCCGTCGACGGCCTCGGTCATCCGCGTCAGCCGACCAGGCACGACGGCCCGAGCAGGGCCTTGAGGTCGCCGAACAGCGCCGGTGACTTCTCGACGCGCAGCCCGTCGCCCGCGCGGACGACCGTCGTCTTGCCGGGTTCCAGCACCTGGACGTGGACCTCGGCCGAGCCGGGGTGCGTCGCGAGCACCTCGCGCAGCCGCACGATGATGGGCTCCACGCAGCGCGTGTGGGACACCTTCACGGCGAGCGGCGACTCCGCGCCCACCGTGATGTCGGGCAGCGACACCTCCATGGCCTGGAGCTGCATCGTGTCGTCACGACGGCGCACGCGCCCGCGCAGCACGACCACCTGGTCCTCGGCGAGGATCGTCGAGTAGGCCAGGTACGTCTCGCCGAAGAACATGACCTCCACGGCGCCCTCGAGGTCCTCGATGGTCACCGCCGCCCACGGGTTGCCGTTCTTGCTCATCTTGCGCTGGAGCGACGTGACCAGGCCCGCGATCACCACGGTCGACCCGTCCGGGCGGCCCTCGTCCGCGAGCAGGTTCGCGATGCCGGTGTCGGCCGCCCGCGTGAGCACGTGCTCCAGGCCGGAGAGCGGGTGGTCGGACACGTAGAGACCGAGCATCTCGCGCTCGAACGCGAGCCGCTGCTTCTTGTCCCAGTCCGGCAGGTCGGGCACGTCGACGGAGAACGACATGCCGTCCTCGGCGTCGCCGCCGAAGTCGGCGAACAGGTCGAACTGCCCCTCGGCCTCCTTGCGCTTGACGCTGATGACCGAGTCGACCGCCTGCTCGTGCACGACGAGCAGCGCGCGCCGCGGGTGACCGAGGGAGTCGAACGCGCCCGCCTTGATGAGCGACTCGATGGTGCGCTTGTTGCAGACGACGGCCGGCACCTTGTCGAGGAAGTCGGTGAACGACGTGAACGCGCCCTTCTCCTCGCGCGTGCGGATGATCGCGTCGACCACGTTCGCCCCGACGTTGCGCACGCCCGTGAGGCCGAAGCGGATGTCGTTGCCCACGGCCGTGAACTTGGCCGCCGAGTCGTTCACGTCGGGCGGCAGCACCGTGATGTGCATGCGCCGGCACTCGTTGAGGTACAGGGCGAGCTTGTCCTTGTCGTCCCGCACGCTCTGCAGGAGCGCCGCCATGTACTCGGTCGGGTAGTTCGCCTTGAGGAACGCCGTCCAGTACGCGACGAGGCCGTAGCCCGCCGAGTGCGCCTTGTTGAACGCGTAGCCCGCGAACGGGACGAGCGTGTCCCACACGGCCTGGATCGCGCCGTCGGAGTACCCGCGCTCGCGGCAGCCGGCCTGGAAGGGCACGAACTCCTTGTCGAGGATCTCCTTCTTCTTCTTGCCCATCGCACGCCGCAGCAGGTCGGCCTGGCCGAGCGAGTACCCGGCGAGGATCTGCGCGGCGCGCTGCACCTGCTCCTGGTAGACGATGAGCCCGTAGGTCTCGTCCAGGATCTCGGCGAGCGGCTTCTCGAGCTCCGGGTGGATCGGCTCGATCTTCTGCAGGCCGTTCTTGCGCAGCGCGTAGTTCGTGTGCGAGTTCATGCCCATGGGACCCGGGCGGTACAGCGCGATGACGGCCGAGAGGTCGTCGAACTTGTCCGGCTTCATCTGCCGCAGCAGCGCGCGCATCGGCCCGCCGTCGAGCTGGAACACGCCGAGGGTGTCGCCACGCGCCAGCAGGTCGTAGGACGCCTTGTCGTCGAGCGTGAGCGACTCGATCTCGATCGGGTCCTTGCCGTTCATCACGATGTTCTCGAGCGCGTCGTCGAGGATCGTGAGGTTGCGCAGCCCCAGGAAGTCCATCTTGATGAGCCCGAGGCCCTCGGACGTCGGGTAGTCGAACTGCGTGATGACCGCGCCGTCCTGCGGGCGGCGCATGATCGGGATGATGTCGATGAGCGGGTCGCTCGACATGATGACGCCCGCCGCGTGCACGCCCCACTGCCGCTTCAGGCCCTCGATGCCGCGCGCGAGCTCGACGACGCGCTGCGCCTCGGGGTCGGTGTCGTGGAGCTGACGGAACTCCGCCGCCTCGGGGTAGCGCTCGTGCTTCGGGTCGAAGATCCCGGACAGCGGGATGTCCTTGCCCATGACCGCGGGCGGCATCGCCTTGGTGAGCTTCTCGCCCATCGCGAAGGGGAAGCCCAGGAGACGGGCGGAGTCCTTGAGGGCCTGCTTCGCCTTGATCGTGCCGTAGGTGACGATCTGGGCGACGCGGTCGTCCCCGTACTTCTCCGTGACGTACCGGATGACCTCCCCGCGCCGACGCTCGTCGAAGTCGACGTCGACGTCGGGCATCGACACGCGCTCGGGGTTGAGGAACCGCTCGAAGATCAGGCCGTGCTCGAGCGGGTCGAGCTCGGTGATGCCCATGAGGTAGGAGGCCATCGACCCGGCGGCCGAGCCACGGCCCGGCCCGACCCGGATCCCCTGCTCCTTGGCCCAGTTGATGAAGTCGGCGACCACGAGGAAGTACCCCGGGAAGCCCATCTGGATGATGACCTCGGTCTCGTACTGCGCCTGCTTGCGCGACGCGTCCGGGATCCCGTTCGGGTACCGCCGGTGCAGCCCCCGCTCGATCTCCTTGACGAACCAGCTCGTCTCGTCCTCGCCGTCGGGGACGGGGAAGCGCGGCATGTAGTTCGCCTTGGTGTCGAACGACACCTCGCACTGCTCGGCGATGAGCAGCGTGTTGTCGCACGCCTCGGGCAGCTCGGCGAACACGCGGCGCATCTCGGCCGCCGACTTCACGTAGTAGCCGGTCCCGTCGAACTTGAACCGGTCCGGGTCGTCGAGCGTCGAGCCGGAGTTGATCGCGAGCAGCGCCTCCTGGCTCGACGCGTCGTCCTCGCGCACGTAGTGCAGGTCGTTCGTCGCGACGAGCCGCGCGCCGATCGTCTCCGCGAGGCGCAGCAGGTCCTGGGTGACCCGGGTCTCGATGTCGAGCCCGTGGTCCATGAGCTCCACGTAGAAGTTCTCGCGCCCGAACACGTCCTGCAGCTCGCCCGCGGTCCGCACGGCCTCGTCCCACTGGCCGAGCCGCAGGCGGGTCTGGATCTCCCCCGACGGGCAGCCGCTCGTCGCGATCAGGCCCTTGCCGTAGGTCTGGAGCAGGTCCCGGTCCATGCGGGGCCACTTGCCCATCTGGCCGTCCAGCGACGCCAGCGACGACGCCCGGAACAGGTTGTGCAGGCCCTCGTTGTCCTTGGCGAGGAGCGTCATGTGCGTGTACGCGCCGCGCGCCGAGACGTCGTCGGACTCCTGCCCCTGCTGACCGAACCGCACGCGCGTCTGGTCGAACCGGCTGGTCCCCGGCGTGATGTACGCCTCGACGCCGATGATCGGCTTGATGCCCTTCGCCTGCGCGCGCGACCAGAACTCGAAGGCCCCGAACACGTAGCCGTGGTCCGTCGTCGCGATCGCCTTCTGGCCGAGCCGCTCGACCTCGTCGAACAGGTCGCCGATCCGCGCCGCGCCGTCCAGCATCGAGTACTCGGTGTGGACGTGGAGGTGGACAAAGTCCTCAGCGGCGGTCGGCATGCACCGATCTTAGGCGCGCACCACCGACACTCCAGCGACGTCGCGGCGGGTCGTGCGCCATGTCACGCGACGGACGCCCGGACCCCGGAGGACGGGCCTCAGACGTCGGTCGCGAGGATCTTCCCGGCGTCGCGGTGGTCGATCCCCGCGTCGAGGTAGACGGGGCCGAAGACCGTGTATCCGAGCCGCTCGTAGAAGCCGACCGCCTGGACCTGGGCGGAGAGCAGGACGCGCACGACGCGCCGCCCGTCGGTGCCTGACGCCGCGTGCTCGGCGAGCGCGACCTCCTCCAGCGCGCGCATCACCGCGGCGCCCGCGCCGGTGCCGCGCGCGGACGCGGACACCGCGACCCGGCCGACGTGGACCTCGCCCGGGTGCGCCGGGTCGGTCAGGAGCCGCCCCGTGCAGACGACCACGCCCTCCCGCTCGCGGTCGCGCACGAGGACGTGCGTCGTCGTCGGCGCGGTGTCGAGGTCGTCGATCTCCTCCTCGACGGGCACGCCCTGCTCGTCGACGAACACCGCGAGCCGCAGCGCGTGCGCCGCGGCCAGGCCGGCGTCGTCGACCACCCGCTCGACGACCAGCCGCGCCGTGCCGGCGCTCTCGGCCCCGGCGGCGGCGCCGACGCTCACGCGTACGCCCCGCGCAGCACCTCGAGCGCGTGCGCGAGGTCCTCCGGGTACTCGCTCGTCAGCTCGAGCCACTGCCCGGTCGTCGGGTGCTCGAACCCGAGGCGCACCGCGTGGAGCCACTGCCGCGTCAGGGCCACCCGCGAGGCGAGCACCGGGTCGGCGCCGTAGGTGAGGTCGCCGACGCACGGGTGGCGCAGCGCCGAGAAGTGCACGCGGATCTGGTGCGTGCGCCCGGTCTCGAGGTGCACCTCGACGAGCGACGCGGCGGGCAGCATCTCCTGGACCTCGTAGTGCGTGACCGACGGCTTGCCCTCCGCGGTGACCGCGAACTTCCAGTCGGCGCTGGGGTGCCGCCCGATGGGCGCGTCGATCGTCCCCGTGGTCGGCTCGGGGTGCCCCTGGACGAGCGCGTGGTAGACCTTCTCGACCGTGCGCTCCTTGAAGGCGCGCTTGAGCGCCGTGTACGCGACCTCGCTCTTCGCGACGACCATGAGGCCCGAGGTCCCGACGTCGAGGCGGTGCACGATGCCCTGGCGCTCCGCCGCGCCCGACGTGGAGATGCGGTACCCCGCGGCGGCGAGGGCGCCGACGACGGTCGGGCCGGTCCATCCCGGCGAGGGGTGCGCCGCGACGCCGACGGGCTTGTCGACCACCACGACGTCGTCGTCGTCGTGCACGATGCCCATGCCCGGCACCGGCTCGGCGACGACCTCCACGGCCGCCGGCGCGGCGTCGGGCACGTCGACCTCGAGCCACCCGCCGGGGACGAGCCGGTCGGACTTGCCGACCTCCCGGCCGTCGAGGCGGACCGCCCCGTCCGCGGCGAGCTCCGCCGCCCGCGTGCGGGAGAGCCCCAGGAGCCGCGCCAGCCCGGCGTCGACCCGCTCGCCCGCGAGGCCGTCCGGGACCGGGAGCGCGCGGAGACTCACTGCTCCTCCTCGCCGTCGGCACGCGCCGTCGTCGGGCCCTGCGCGTCCGCCTCGGGCTTCTCGTCCGCGCCGTGGCGCGTCCCGTCGAGCCCGATCCCGAGGACCGACAGCACCGCGATCATCACCGCGGCGCCGACGATCGCGATGTCCGCGACGTTGCCGACGAACCAGTTCGCGTACGCGATGAAGTCGACGACGTGGCCCCGCGCGAAGCCCGGCTCCCGGAAGAACCGGTCCAGGAGGTTCCCCAGCGCCCCACCGAGCAGCAGCCCGAGCGCGACGGCCCACGCGCGGGAGCCGATCCGGCTCACCATGCGCACGATGACGACCACCACGGCCACGACGACGATCGTCAGGACCCAGGTCATCCCCGTCGCGATGGACAGCGCCGCACCCGGGTTGTAGATGAGCCGGAGCCCGAGCAAGGACCCCAGGAGCGGGATCGTGTCGTCGCCGAGCGTCAGGCTCGACTCGGCCCACCACTTGGTGAGCTGGTCGAGCACGAGGACGAGGGCGGCGAGGACGACCGTCCAGACCACGAGCACGCGCCGCGGACCGCGGCCGGCGGTTGTCACGGCGGCGCCGGACGCGGTGGACTCCACGCCGGTCTCAGCGCCGGTCTCGACGCCGGGCTCGGTACCGGTCTCGGTGCCGGGATCTGCGTCGGTCACGGCGTCGGCGGGGTCGGTGGGCTCGGGGCGCGCGGAGGTGGACATCGGCGGCAAGTCTGCCACGTCGGCACCGGCCTCCGCGCGGACCCCGCCCGACCGGTCGGGCGCGCGGCGCTCAGCGCCGCTCGGCGCGCTGCTTCGCCTCGACCGAGAGGTTCGCCCGCGGGAACGCCTGGAGGCGTGCCTTGCCGATCGGCAGCCCGGTCTCCTCGCAGGTCGCGTAGGTGCCCGCCGCGATGCGGTCGAGGGCGTGCGACGTCTGCGCGAGGAGGTCGCGCACGTTGTTGACGAGGGTCAGCTCCTGCTCGCGCTCCAGGGCGCTCGAGCCGGAGTCCGCCTGGTCGTCGCCGGCGCCGTCGCCGGAGTGGCGCAGGAGGTTCGAGAGCTCCTCGTCGGCGGAGGCGAGCTCCCCCTCCAGGCGCTCCTTCTCCGAGAGGAGCTCGGCAGCGAGCTCCTCGGCCTCCCGCAGGGTCCAGGGCTCCTCCCCGTCGCGCACGGGGAAGGACTTGACGTCCTTCGCGAGGTTCGGGAATCGGTCGCGCACGGCCGTGCGGGCCGCGGTGGTGAGCTTGGTCATGTCGCCCCTCCAAGTTCGAGTCACGCGAGAGTAGACGCAGCGGCCGGTACGCACAACACACCACGCCGGACCGCCGAGACGGAAAGACGCAGGTGCGAGGCGTACCGGCCGCTGCCGGACGGTCGACGCAGGTGCTAGATGCCGGGAGCGAGGTCGCTCGTACGGCTCGCCCCGCCGACGTTGCTGCGCGGCGGGAGGGCGCTGCCCCGGTTGTCCAGGTCGCCCAGCAGGTTCTGCAGGTAGCTCTTGAGGCGCGTGCGGTAGTCGCGCTCGAAGATGCGCAGCTCGTCGATCTTGCGCTCGAGGAGCGAGCGCTCCTGCTCGAGCTGCGACAGCGTGCGGTGCGAGGTCTCCTCGGCCTCGCGCACGATGCGCGTGCCCTCCTCCTTCGCCTCCGCGATGAGCCGGTCACCCTCCTCCTGGCCCGAGCGCACGTAGTCGTCGTGCAGCTTCTGGGCGAGCTGGAGCATGCCGGTCGCCGACTCCGGCTCCGCGCCGTTCTTCGCGACGACGGCCTGCGAGATCGGCGCCACCGGGGCGGGCTCCGGCTCGGGCGCCTTGGGCGCCTCCACGACGGCGGGCTGCACCGCAGCGCTGGACGCGTCGGCCCGGCTGAGCTCGGCGATACGACGCTCCGCGGCAGCGAGCTTCGACTTGAGGTCCTCGTTCTCCTCCTGCACGGAGTTGAGGGTCCTCACCACCTCGTCCAAGAAGTCGTCGACCTCTTCGACGTCGTACCCCTCGCGGAACTTCGTCGCCGAGAACTTCTTGTTCAGGATGTCCTCTGCAGTGAGCAGTGCCATCGGTTCACCTCATAGCGTTTGCGTGTCGGTCCGGGCGACCTCGCGATCACCAGAGTCCAAAGTAGCGGAGATTGCCCGGAGGGGCCGGGAGCGGCCGTGCGTTCGCGCGCCGCGCGCCCGTGTGGATGACGTGACGGTGTGGCGTCGGGACGGTCGCGGTCGGGGCGAACCGGACGTAGCGAACCGTCGTGGTCGTCCCGGCGCGGCGCGGCCCGTGACGTGCGTCTCAGAGCGACGACACGATCTGCGCCGCGATCGTCACCGCGAAGAAGAGGATGATGAACGCCAGGTCGAGGCGCACCTGCCCCAGCGAGAGCGGCGGGATGAGACGGCGCAGCGCGCGCAGCGGCGGGTCCGTCGCCGAGTAGATCACCTCGGCGAGCACGAGCATCACGCCTCGCGGCCGCCAGTCGCGCGCGAAGAACTGCACCCAGTCGAACACGAGCCGACCGACGAGCAGCAGCAGGTAGAGCCAGAGCAGGAATCCGACGATCCCTGTGATGAGGTCCCAGATCACGGGTCAACTGTGCCAGACGCGCGTCCCGCGACCGGGCACGGGACACGCGCGCCGCGAGGCGGACAGCAGCGGAGGGACGGACGTGTCGGCACGTCCGTCCCTCCGTCTGCCGTGCGCGGGGCGCGTGCTCGGCGGGCGCTGCGCGCCCCGCACGTCGTCAGCTCTGGTTGTAGAACCCGGCGCGCCCCGGAGCCGGCGCCGCGGCCTGCTCCTCGCCGGTGATCTCCACGTGCTCGGGCGAGAGGAGGAACACCTTGTTGGTGACGCGCTCGATCGCGCCGTGGAGCCCGAAGATCAGACCGGCGGAGAAGTCGACCAGGCGCTTCGCGTCCGCGTCGTCCATGTCCGACAGGTTCATGATCACGGGCGTCCCTCCTCGGAACGCCTCCCCGATCACGCGCGCGTCGTTGTACGACCGCGGGTGGACCGTCGTGATCCGGCGCAGCTCGGCGGCCGACATGCTCGTCTGCGGCACCTCGCGCGGTCCGAGCGCGCGGTGCAGCGGCGTCACCTGGGCCTGGTAGTCGTGCGACACGTCCGCCCCCGTCTCGTCGAGCTCGTCGACGTACTCGTCCTGCTCGTCCTCGCCGCGATCATCAGCGAGGCCCAGATACAGCATGGTCTTGCGCAGCGCTCCCGCCATGGGCCTTGCTCCGTCCTCGATCGATCCGTCGGTCCACCGGCCGTCGGACCGGTGCGTTCACGCTAACCGAGGGCGTCGGACGATCCCGGGACGACACGCCCGGCGTCCGCAACTCACCCGGAGGTCGAGGACGGGGCCCTCACGCGCCGGAGAGCGTGACCAGACCGGCGAAGCGACCGGTCGTCGTCCCGCCGATCGCCGCGCGTCGGTGCGAGAAGAACCGGTCGTCCTCGATCGTGCACGCGTCGACGTGCACGACGTCCTCGACCCCCGCGGCGACGAGGTCGGTCACCACGCCGGCCGGCAGGTCGAGCGCGGGGGTGCCCCACGACGTCGTGGACCGCGTGGCCGGCCGCGCGAGCGCGACGTCGTCGCGCATCGTCGCGGGGACCTCGTAGCACCGGCCGCACGCGCTCGGCCCGACGGCGGCCCGGACGTCCCCGACCCGCGCCCCCGCGGCGCGCATCGCCTCGAGGACCGCCGGGACGACGCCGTGCGCGAGCCCGCGCCGTCCGGCGTGGGCGACCCCGACGACACCCGCGTCGGCGTCCGCGAGGAGCACGGGCACGCAGTCGGCCACGAGCACGCCGAGCCCCGTGCCCGGTGCGGTCGCGACCATCGCGTCGGCCTCGCCCACGGAGTCGACGGGCGCGCCGTCCGCGTCCCGGGGCGGGGAGCCCAGCCGCACGACGTCCGTGCCGTGCACCTGGGAGGAGAAGGCGACCGGCGCACCGAGCCACGCGGCGGCGCGGGCACGGTTGCTCCGGACGCGCGACGCGTCGTCGGTCACGTTCAGGCCGAGGTTGAGCGAGTCCCACGGCGCCGGCGAGACTCCGCCCGTGCGCGTCGTGAACCCGGCACGCACGCCGGGACCGAGGTCCACCTCGAGCACGACGGGAGGGGTGGCGTCGAAGACGCCGCCCCTCCCGTCGGACGCAGGTCGGGTGCTCATCGGGCCCGGTCCTGGGTCAGCACCGGGTCACTTGAGGAAGTCGGGGACGTCGAGCTCCTCGACCTTGCGGCGCGCGGGCTCCTCGTCGAAGATCCGCGGCGGCACCTCGACGCCCGCGTTCTGGCCGCCCGGCACCGCGTCGGCGTTCTGGTTCGCCGCGTCGCCCGAGCCGACCACCGTGAACGTCGGGGCGGCCGTCGGCTGGACGGGGACCGGGCCCGAGCCGCCGTCGAGCGTGACGGGCACGTCGTCGGCCTCCGGCTGGATCGGCACCACCGGGCGGGGCAGCGTGTGCGCGCCCGTCGTCGGCGCCGGCGGCACCGGGCGCGCCGCCGGGACGACCGGGATCGCGCTCGTCGCCGGGCGCTGCGCCCCGGCCACCTGGCCGAGCGCGCGGGCGTCGCCGCGGACCTGCGGCGCGCCGCCGTCGAAGCCCGCGGCGATGACGGTGACGCGCACCTCGTCGCCCAGGGCGTCGTCGATCACGGCGCCGAAGATGATGTTCGCCTCGGTGTGGGCGGCCTCGTGGACCAGGCGCGCCGCCTCGTTGATCTCGAAGAGGCCGAGGTCGGAGCCGCCCTGGATCGACAGGAGCACGCCGTGGGCGCCGTCGATGCTGGCCTCCAGGAGCGGCGACGAGATCGCCATCTCGGCGGCCTGGACCGCGCGGTCGTCGCCCCGCGCGTTGCCGATGCCCATGAGGGCGCTGCCCGCCCCCTGCATGACCGACTTCACGTCGGCGAAGTCGAGGTTGATGAGGCCGGGCGTCGTGATGAGGTCCGTGATGCCCTGCACACCGGAGAGCAGCACCTGGTCGGCCTGGTGGAACGCCTGGAGCGCGCTGACGTTGCGGTCGGACATCGACAGGAGGCGGTCGTTGGGGATGACGATGAGGGTGTCGACCTCGTTGCGGAGGTTCTCGATGCCCTGGTCCGCCTGGACGGAGCGGCGACGACCCTCGAACGTGAACGGCCGGGTCACGACGCCGACGGTGAGCGCACCGAGCGAGCGAGCGATCCGCGCGACGACGGGCGCGCCGCCCGTGCCGGTGCCGCCGCCCTCGCCCGCGGTGACGAAGACCATGTCCGCGCCGCGCAGCACGTCCTCGATCTCCTCGGCGTGGTCCTCGGCGGCCTTCTTGCCGACCTCGGGGTCCGCGCCGGCGCCGAGGCCGCGCGTCAGCTCGCGGCCGACGTCGAGCTTGACGTCGGCGTCCGACATGAGGAGCGCCTGCGCGTCCGTGTTGATGGCGATGAACTCGACGCCCTTGAGGCCGACCTCGATCATCCGGTTGACGGCGTTCACGCCCCCACCGCCGATGCCGACCACCTTGATCACTGCTAGGTAGTTCTGCGGAGTTGCCACGTCAATGCCTCTCGATCGGTCAGCCCTGAACCTTCACCCTCAACTAGAGGGTTATAGTTATGTCAGGTCGTTCATGGGTCGACCGTAGGTGTCGACGTGCCCATCATCAACGACCGCCTCGCGCGTGTCGGCGATCCCCGGTCGGGACGCCACCGTGCGGGTCACCGCGTCACCGGCATCGTGGGTGCCGAGACGTCGTAGAGCGTCACGCCCGCGTTCTCCGGCACCGCCCGCAGCGTCTGCAGGACGCGGACCTTGAGCGCCGCCTCCTCCGCGCTCCCCCACTCCACCACGACGCCGTCGCGCAGGGTCATCCGGACGGCGTCCCGCGTCGGGGCCGAGACCTCGGCGACCTGCGCGTGGAGGTCGGCCGGCAGCGCGTTGAGGAGCACGAGCGCCGCGTCGAGCGCCTTGGCCCCTCGGTCATCGAGCGGGGCGTCGATCTCCGGCAGGCCGTCGGGGACGGCGGGGTCCGTCCGCACCTGCACGCCGTCCGCGTCGAGCAGCGCGAACCCACCGTCCACCGGGACCGCGACCACGGGCTCGCGCGACTCGAGCCGCACGGTCAGCCCTGCCGGCCAGGCGCGGCGGATCTCGACGTCGCGGACGCCGTTGAGCGCCAGGACCCGCTCGCGCAGGGCGACGGTGTCGAGCCGCGGCAGCGGCACCCCGGCGGACTCCGCGACCACGGCCTCGACCTGGGCCGGGTCGATCACCGTGCCCTCCCCCGAGATCGTCACGTCCTCCGGGTCGAGCCCGAGCACCGAGGAGAAGAACGCGAGCCACACGAGCGCGGCCACCACGAGAGCGCCCGAGACCCACCCCAGCACGCGGGTGCGCACCCGGTGCCGGCGCATCGCGTCGCGCTCGGCCAGCCGCTCGGTCATCCCGTGCGACACCACGCCGACCGGCGCCGTCGGCGTCCCGCGCGGGGCGGTCGGCGTCCGCGCGGAACCCCGCGGCCGCCCTCGGACGCTCTGCGGTCCCGTCGCGGGCCCGCCCGCCCGGGGTCGCTCGGTGGTCGACGGCACGAGCTCGCGACCGGAGGAGGTCACGCGGCGGACGGGCCGGGTGGGCGTCTCCTCGGCCGGCGCCCGGGTGACCGGCTTCGGCGTCCCCGACCGTGCCGGGGCCGCGGGCCGCGCCGCGCGCTCTCCCGCCCCCGACCGGTCCGGTCGGGGTGCGGCGGGTCGGGGCCGGGGCGGCGGGCGCATCAGGCCGCGCCCCCTCCGGGAGCCCCGGCGCCGGCGGTCCGCTCGGCGATCCGCGCGAGGACCACCGCACCCAGCTCCGTCACGTCGCCGGCTCCAACCGTGAGGACGAGGTCCCCCGGCCGCGCGGCGTCCGCGACGCGGCGCGCGGCCTCGACCCGGTCCTCGACGGCCGCCACCACCACGCCGGGAGCGTCCATCAGGTCCGTGATCGTGCGTGGTCCCACGGCCGGGTCCGGATCCTCCCGCGCCGCGTAGATCCCGGTGACCACGACCTCGTCCGCGGCCCCCAGCGCCTGCGCGAACTCGCGCGCGAACGTCGCGGTGCGCGAGTAGAGGTGCGGCTGGAAGAGCACGAGGACCCGGCCACCCGCGGCGACCGGCCGCGCGGCGGCCAGCAGCGCCGCGACCTCCGTCGGGTGGTGCGCGTAGTCGTCGACGACCCGCACCCCGCCCACCTCGCCGCGCGCCTCGAACCGGCGTCCCGTGCCGAGGAAGCCGTGCGCCGCGGCGACCGCCGTCGCCGGCTCCACGCCGAGCACGACCGCCGTCACGACCGCCGCCGTGGCGTTCAGCGCGTTGTGGTGGCCCGGCACGCGCAGCCCCAGCTCGAGCCCGTCGAGCGTGGCGCCCCCGACAGCACCCGCGAGCGACGCCCGCACCCCCGCGCGCCCGTCGTCGACGGTCGGGCGCACGTCCGACACGCGCACGTCGACGTCCGCGGCCGCGCCGTAGGTGACGACCACGCCCCCGCCCTCGGCGTGGGCCGCCGCGAGCGCCCGCGCCCCGGCGTCGTCCGCGCACGCGACGAGCGTCCCGCCCGGTGCGATCCGCGCCGCGAAGTCGACGAACGCCTGCTCGAACGCCGCGCGCGACCCGTAGTGGTCGAGGTGGTCCGGCTCCACGTTCGTCACGACCGCGACGTCGGGCGCGTAGTTGAGGAACGAGCCGTCGGACTCGTCGGCCTCGGCCACGAGGACGTCGGACCCGAGGTGGCCCCCGGCGACGGGACCGTCGGCGGTGAGCACCGTGCCGCCGATCGCGAACGACGGGTCGAGGCCCGCGCCGCGCAGGACCGTCGCGATCATCGCGGACGTCGTCGTCTTGCCGTGCGCGCCGGCGACCGCGACCGAGCGGCCGCGCACCATGAGCGACGCGAGCGCCTGCGAGCGGTGCAGCACGCGCAGCCCCGCGGCACGCGCGGCGGAGAGCTCCGGGTTCGACTCGCGGACCGCGCTCGAGACCACCACGGTGTCGGCGCCCGCGACGTGGGCGGCGTCGTGGCCCGCCCAGACCCGCACGCCGTCGGCCCGGAGCGCGGCGAGCGTCTCGCTCTCGCGCGCGTCCGAGCCCTGGACCCGGACGCCGTGGGCGGCGAGGAGCCGGGCGATCACCGACATGCCCGCACCCCCGACCCCGACGAGGTGGACGGTCCCCAGCTCCTCGAGCGGGACCGGGCCGGCGGCGCCGTGCGCCGTCACGAGCGCGTCCCGGTCCGGCCGGCGGCGGCGACCGCCTCCGCGACGAGGTCGGCGACGCGCGCTGCGCCGTCGCGCACCCCCGCACCGGCCGCCGCGCTCGCCATCGCGTCGAGGCGCCCCGGATCGCCGAGCAGCGCCGGGACCTCGCGCGCGACCCAGGCCGCGTCGAGCTGCGCGTCGTCGACGAGCAGGCCGCCGCCCGCGGCGACCACTGGGCCCGCGTTGAGCCGCTGCTCGCCGTTGCCGATCGGCAGGGGGACGTACACGGCGGGGACGCCCAGCGCCGCGAGCTCGCCCACCGTCCCGGCGCCCGCGCGGCACACGACCAGGTCCGCGACGGCGAGCGCGAGCTGCATCTCGGCGAGGTACTCGCGCACGTCGTACCGCGCGCCGGGGCGCGACGCGACGGCGGCCGCGGCCGCGTCGCGGACGGCGGCGTCCTTCCCCTTGCCCGTCAGGTGGAGCACCTGCGCACCCGCGCCGAGGAGCGCGTCGGCCGCCCCGGAGACCGCCTCGTTGAGGCTCTGCGCCCCGAGCGACCCGCCCGTGACGACGAGCGTGCGCCGGCCCGGGTCGAGCCCGAGCCGCGCCGCGGCGTCCGCACGCACGGCCATCGCGTCGGCCGCGCGGGCGGCCACGAGGTCCTGGATCTCGCGGCGCAGCGGCAGGCCGGTCACCACGCCGCCCTTGAGCGGCGTGCCCTCGAACGTCACGCCGACGCGCGCGGCCCACCGGGCACCGAGCCGGTTGGCGAGCCCGGGGCGCGCGTTCTGCTCGTGGATCACCACCGGGACGTCACGACGGCGCGCGGCGAGGTAGGCGGGGGTCGAGACGTAGCCGCCGAAGCCCACGACGACGCGTGCGTCCGTCTCGTCGATCACGGCGCCCGCCGCGTCGACCGCCGACTTGAGCCGCCCCGGGAGGTTCACCCACTCGGCGCTCGGACGCCGCGGGAGCGGGACGCGCGGCACGTGCCGCAGCGGGTAGCCGCGCGCGGGGACGAGGTCGTCCTCCAGTCCGCCCGCGACCCCGAGCGCGGTCACCACCACGCCGGGCTCACGCGCCCGCAGCTCGTCCGCCACTGCCAGGAGCGGGTTCACGTGCCCCGCCGTCCCGCCGCCTGCGAGCACCACCGAACCGATCGTCGTCACGTACCTCGTCGTCCTTCCTTGCGGCGGGTGCCGCGTCCTGGCTGTGGTCTGATGCTGTGGGCCGCCGGAGCCGGGCGTCGCCCGGTCCCGGGACCGGGGATCATCGCGCCCGGCGCCGGGGCCGCGCCGCCCGGCCGACGACCGCGAGCGAGCGCCGCACGACGCTCCCCCGCGCCGCCAGCGCCTCCGCCGCGCCGGGCTCGGTGCGGGCGAAGGAGATGAGCACGCCGAGCGCGGCCATGGTCATGATGAGCGCGGAGCCGCCCGCGGAGACGAGCGGCAGCGGGACGCCGATCACGGGGAGCAGTCCGATCACGACGCCGATGTTGATGAAGGCCTGCCCGACGATCCAGCACGCGATCGCGGCGGTCGTGATCTTCACGAACGGGTCCGGGTGCCGCCGGATGATCCGGCTCGTCGCGACGCCGACGATCACGAACAGGCCGAGGACGAGGAGCGTGCCGAAGAGGCCCAGCTCCTCGCCGATCACGGCGAAGATGAAGTCGTTGTGCGCCTCGGGCAGGTAGCTCCACTTCTCGCGGCTCGCCCCGAGGCCGACGCCCGTGAGGCCGCCGGTGCCCAGCGCCCACTGCCCGTGCAGGGACTGGTAGCACTCGCCGAGCGTGTCCGTGCACTCACGGTAGGTGGCCATGATGCGCCCCAGCCGGTCGCCGCCCGACTGGTTGAGGATGAAGACGTAGCCCACGACGAACGCGGCGATACCGGCACCGAGCGCGAGCAACCGGCCGTCGGCGCCCGAGACGAAAAACGCGCCGGCGACGAGCGCCATGAGCACGAGGGCCGTGCCCAGGTCGTGTCCCGCCAGGACGAGCCCGATCACCACCACGGCGACCGGCACCGCGGGGACGAGCACGTGGCGCCACTGCCCGAGCAGCCGCTGCTTGCGCCCGAGCACCGCGCCGAGCCACAGCGCGAGGGCGAGCTTGGCGACCTCCGACGGCTGCACGTCGAAGGCGCCCAGGTCGATCCAGTTCGTGTTGCCGTTCACGTTCTTCGCGAGCGGCGTGAAGATGAGGAGCTGTAGCGCCACCGCCGCGACCAGCGCAGGCCAGGCGAGGCGCCGGTACCACGCGACCGGGATCCGCGTCGCGATCAGGAGCACCGGAAGCCCGATGAGGACGAACTGCGCCTGCTTGGCGAACGCGTTGAACGGGGACTTGCCCGCGGCGATCTCCGTGACGGCCGAGCTCGAGAACACCATGACGAGCCCGATGATCGTCAGCAACGCGGTCGCCCCGACCAGGAGGTAGTAGCTCGTCACGGTGCTGTTCCACTGCCCGAGCCAGGGCCGCTCGGTCGGGGCGGCGGTCGTGCGGGGGCGCGTCCCACGACCGGTCGGCGGCTTCGCCCGGCCCCGTGCCGACTTCCGACCCGCGCCCGTGCGAGGGGTCGTGCGCGTCGACGGCGCCCCTCGTCCGTTCGCGGTCTGTGTCATGGCCGGGCCGGCCTACCCGTGGTCGGGGCGCAGCGCGCGCGCCGCGTCGGCGAACGCGTCGCCGCGCGCCGCGTACGAGCGGAACTGGTCCATCGACGCGCCGGCCGGGGCGAGCAGCACCGTGTCGCCGGCCTGCGCGAGGCGGCGGGCGGAGTCGACGGCGCGGGGCATCACGGTCCCAGTGTCGCCAGGATCGACCCGCACGACCGGGATATCGGGCGCGTGTCGGGCGAGCGCGCCCGCGAACGGCTCCGCGTCCACGCCGATGAGGACCACGGCCCGCAGCCGGTCGGCGCGCGCGGCGACGAGCTCGTCGAACGAGGCGCCCTTGGCGAGGCCGCCCGCGACCCACACGACGGTCCCGGGCGCGAACGACGCGAGCGACGCGGAGGCGGCGTGCGCGTTGGTCGCCTTGGAGTCGTCGACGTACGCGACGCCGTCGACCGACGCGACCTGCTCGATGCGGTGCGAGCCCGTGCGGAACGCGCGCAGGCCGTCGCGCACGGCGACGGCCGGGACGCCGTGTGCCCGGGCGAGGGCGGCCGCGGCGAGCGCGTTCGCGACGACGTGCGCGGGCACGACGCCGTCGGCCCCGGCCAGGTGCGCGAGGTCGCCCAGCGTGGCGAGCTCGGCCGCGTGCGTGTGCCGGTCGGGCGCGTCCGCGGGCGCGTGGAACGCGCGGTCCACGAGCACGTCCTCGATGACGCCGAGCTGGCCGCGCGTCGGGGCGCCGAGCGTGAAGCCGACGGCGCGCGCGCCCTCGACCACGTCGGCCTCGCGCACCAGCGCCTCGGTGCGCGGGTCCGCGGCGTTGTACACGCACGCCACCTGCGCGTCCTCGAAGACCCGGCCCTTGTCCGCCGCGTACGCGTCGATCCCGCCGTGCCAGTCGAGGTGGTCGGGGGCCACGTTGAGCACGGCACCCGCCTCGGGTGACGTCGTGTGCGTGAAGTGGAGCTGGAAGCTCGAGAGCTCCACGGCGAGCACGTCGAGCGTGGGGTCGCCCGCCGCCTCGACCACCGGCGTGCCGACGTTGCCCACTGCCGCCGCGCGCAGCCCGGCGGTCCGCAGGATCGTCTCGAGCATCTCGACGGTCGTCGTCTTGCCGTTCGTCCCGGTCACGGCGAGCCAGGGCGCCGGGCGCCCGGACGGACCGTCGACGCGCAGGCGCCAGGCGAGCTCGACCTCGCTCCACACCGGCACGCCCCGCTCGGCCGCGGCCACGAGGAGCGGGTGGCTCGGCGGCCAGCCCGGCGAGACGACGACGAGGTCGGTCGCCGCGAGGTCGACGTCGTCGGCGGCGCGCAGGTCGGCGTCCTCGGCGCGGTCGTCGAGCGTGACGACGGCGGCGGCCCGGGTCGCGAGGGCGGCGGCGGCCGCCCGGCCCGAGACGCCGAGGCCGGCGACGACCACGCGCGCCGCGTCGAGCGGGACCGCGAGGTCGTGACGGTCGCGTGCCACTAGCCGACCACCCACTCGGCGTAGAAGATCCCGATGCCCAGCGCGGCGAACAGCCCGGCGATGAGCCAGAAGCGGATCACGATGGTGACCTCGCCCCAGCCCGACAGCTCGAAGTGGTGGTGCAGCGGGGCCATCTTGAACACGCGCCGACCGGTCATCTTGAAGAAGCCGATCTGGATGACGTCGGAGAGGACGATGATGACGAAGAGGCCGCCGATGATGAGCGCGAGGAACTCGGTCCGCGTGAGGATCGACAGGCCGGCGAGCGCGCCGCCGAGGGCGAGCGAGCCGGTGTCGCCCATGAAGATCTTCGCCGGGCTCGCGTTCCACCACAGGAAGCCGAAGCACGCGCCGACGATCGCCGCGGCGACGATCGCGAGGTCCTGCGGGTCTCGCGTCTCGTAGCAGCTGGGACCCGCCGAGGCGAGGCGCTGGCACGTCTGGTTGAGCTGCCAGATCCCCACGAGCACGTACGAGCCGAACACGATGAGCGACACGCCCGTCGCGAGGCCGTCGAGGCCGTCCGTCAGGTTCACCGCGTTCGACCACGCCGTGATGAGGAAGTTCGCCCAGATCACGAACAGGATCAGCCCGACCGTCGCGCCCGCGAACGCGAGGTCGAGGTTCGTGTCGCGCAGGAAGGAGATGCGCGTCGACGCGGGCGTCCGGCCGTGCTCGTTGGGGAACTGCAGGGCGAGCACCGCGAACGCGATGCCGACGGCCCCCTGGCCGATGATCTTGGCGCGCGCCGTGAGGCCGAGGCTGCGCTGCTTGCGGATCTTCGTGAAGTCGTCGAGGAACCCGACGATCCCGAGCCCGGTCATGAGGAAGAGCACGAGCAGCGAGGACACGCTCGGGAACCGCCCGGAGACGACGTACGACATCGCCCAGCCGAGCAGCGTCGCCCCGATGATCACGACCCCGCCCATGGTGGGCGTCCCGCGCTTGGTGAAGTGCGCCGTCGGACCGTCCTGGCGGACGAACTGCCCGTAGTTGCGGTGGACGAGGAACCGGATGAACAGCGGCGTCCCGAAGAGGGCGACGAGCAGGGAGACGCCCGCCGCGACGATGATCGCGATCATGCGCCGTCACCTCCGGACGTGTCCGCGCCGGCCGCGGCCAGCTCGTCGCCGAGCCGCCACAGCCCGGACCCGTTCGAGGCCTTCACGAGCACGACGTCCCCTTCCCGCAGCTCGTCGCGCAGCAGCGCGGACGCCGCCTCCACGTCGGGGACGAACCGCGTCTCGTCGCCCCACGAACCCTCCTGGGTCGCACCGTCGTGGATCCCGCCGGCACCCTCGCCGACCACGACGAGCAGCTTGACGTTCAATCGGACCACGAGCCGGCCGATGTCGTCGTGAGCGACGCGCGAGTCCTCGCCGAGCTCGAGCATCTCGCCGAGCACCGCGACGGATCGCCGGTCGCGTCCCGCCATGACGGCCAGCGCCTTGAGCGCCGCCCGCATCGAGTCGGGGTTGGCGTTGTACGAGTCGTCGATCACCGTCACGCCGTCGGGACGCTCGGTGACCTGCATCCGGTGCGGGCTCAGCGCGCGCGCGTCGGACAGCCGCGCGGCGACGTCCGGCAGCGCGACACCGAGGCGCAGCGCCGCCGTCGCGGCCGCGAGGGCGTTCGTCACGTGGTGCTCCCCCACCAGGCCGAGGGTCACGCGCGCGTGCGTCTCCTCGGTCGGCCGCGCGTCCCCGGCAGCTCCCGGACGGACGCGCAGCGTGAAGGACGCACGGCCGGTCCGGTCGATCCCGAGGTCCTCGGCGCGCACGTCGGACGCGGGGATCGTGCCGAACGTGACGACGTCGCCCGGGGCGGCGTCGGCCATGGCGGCGACCCTGAGGTCGTCGGCGTTGAGCACCGCGACCCCGTCCGGGGCCAGGCCCGTGACGATCTCCGCCTTCGCGCGCGCCACGGCCTCGATCCCGCCGAACTCCCCGAGGTGGGCGCTGCCCACGACGAGGACCACCGAGACGTCGGGCGGCGCGATGCGCGTCAGGTAGGTGAGGTGGCCGACGCCGCTCGCCCCCATCTCCAGCACGAGGAACCGCGTCGACGCGTCCGCCTCGAGCACGGTGAGGGGGAGCCCGATCTCGTTGTTGAACGAGCCCCGCGGCACGACCGTCTCGCCCTCGGGCCGCAGGAGCTGCCCCAGCAGGTCCTTGGTCGTGGTCTTGCCCACCGAGCCGGTCACCGCGACGACGCGCAGGTCGCCACGCTCGCGCAGCGTCGCGAGCACGTGCCGGGCGAGCTCGCCGAGGGCGGTCTGGACGTCGTCGACGACGACGCACGGCACGTCGAGCTCGCGGGCCGCGAGGACCAGGGTCGCGCCGGCGGCGACGGCCCCGGCCGCGTAGTCGTGGCCGTCGACGTGCTCGCCGGGCAGCGCGACGAAGAGCGACCCGGGCCCGACCCGGCGCGAGTCGACGACGACGGGCCCCCCGACCCGCACCTCCGGGTCGGCGGACAGCCGTCCGCCGGTCGCTGCGGCCACCTGCGCCGCAGTGAGCTCGATCATGCGTGGTGCT
Organism: Cellulosimicrobium sp. NPDC030954; assembly: GCF_055571305.1. Lineage (NCBI taxonomy): Bacteria > Bacillati > Actinomycetota > Actinomycetes > Micrococcales > Promicromonosporaceae > Cellulosimicrobium > Cellulosimicrobium sp. NPDC030954. The sequence goes on along the minus strand of NZ_JBVIFN010000007.1, from coordinate 175,224 downwards.
CCTTCAGGTCGTCGGGGGTTCCGTGGGGTGCGCCGGCCGCGGCCCGCTCCTCGAGCGCGGCACGCGCCTCGACACGGTCGTCCAGGGGGTGGTCGACGCCGGCGATCTCCTGCCACACCTCGTGACCGCGGCCCGCGACGAGCACCGTGTCGTCGGGGCCCGCGGCGGCGATCGCCTCGCGGATCGCCCGTGCGCGCGGCGCGACCTCGAGCACCACGACGTCGCGCGGCTCGGGCGCGGCGGCCGCCGCCTCGCGCGCGGCGTGCGCGCCCGGGAGTACCTCGGCCCGGATCGCGGCGGGGTCCTCGCCGTGCGGGTCGTCGTCCGTCACGACGACGACGTCGGCCCCCTCGACCGCGACGCCGCCCATCGTGGGCCGCTTTCCGCGGTCGCGGTCACCCGTGGCGCCGAACACGACGACCAGGCGACCGGGCGTCGTCGGGCGCAGCGCGTCGAGCGCGAGCGCGAGCGCGTCCGGGTTGTGGGCGAAGTCGACGACGACGCGCGGGCGGTGCGGCGGACGCGAGACGAGCTCCATGCGACCCGGGACCGCCGGGGTGAGCCCGCCGGCCGCCTCGAGCGCCGCCTCCAGGTCGCGCGGGTCCGTGCCCGCCTCGAGCACGAGCGCGAGGGCGAGCGCCGCGTTGGCGACGTTGAACGCACCGGGCAGGGCCGTCGTCGTGCGCACGCTCCGCCCGTCACGGTGGCGCAGCGTGAACGCGGAGCCCCCCGCCGCCGACGGCTCGACGTCGTGCACGGTCCAGTCGGCGGCAGGCTGGTCGTCCGCCGTGTCCTGCGGGCTCACGCGCAGCGTCGCGACCGGGACGCGGGACGCCGCGACCATGCGCTCGCCCCACGCGTCGTCGACGACGACGACGCCGCGGCGGGCGTGCTCCGGCGTGAACAGGAGCGCCTTCGCCTCGAAGTACTCCTGCAGGTCGCCGTGGAAGTCGAGGTGGTCCTGGCTGAGGTTCGTGAAGCCGACGACGTCGAACACGAGCCCGTCGACCCGGTGCAGCGCGAGCGCGTGCGAGGAGACCTCCATCGCGAGGGTGCGCACGGTGTCCTCGCGCATCGCCGCGAGCAGCGCCTGCAGGTCGGCCGCCTCGGGCGTCGTGAGGCAGCTCGGCAGGACGCGGTCTCCCGACCGCATCTCCACCGTGCCGATGAGGCCGCCCTTCCAGCCGAGCGCGCGCAGCGCGTGGTCGACGAGGTACGTGGTGGTGGTCTTGCCGTTCGTCCCCGTCACGCCGAACGTCGTGAGGTCCTGCGCCGGGCTGCCGTAGACCCACGCGGCGACGGGGCCGAGCAGCGCGCGCGGGTCCGCGGCGACGAGCACCGGGACGCCCAGGTCCGCCTCGGCCACCGACGCCGCGCCTTGCTCGTCCGTGAGGACGGCGTGCGCCCCGCGCGCGACGGCGGCGGGAGCGAAGCGCGCCCCGTGCGCGCGGGCACCCGGGAGGGCGACGAAGAGGTCGCCCGCGTCCGCCGTGCGGTCGTCGGAGGCGACCCCCCACACCTCGACGGCGCCCGGTGCGGACGGCCCTCCGGACCCGTCACCTGCGCGGACGTCGAGGCCGAACCGTGCTGCCAGGTCCTCGACCGACCGGCGGGTGGTCGCGGCAGGACGAAGGCGGTCGATCGGGGATGTCACGTGTAGAACCTACCGTGCCGGGACCGCCACCCTCGCAAGCCGTCCCGCCCCGGCCGCCGCACCGGACCAGGCTTCACCGGACCTCCACGGACACCGTCACGGGCGGGGCGACGGGCTCGCTGCGCGAGGCCGACCGACGGGGTGAGGTTCACCACGTCGTCGGGAGCGGCACGTACGGCTCCGTGCTCGGCTGCACGCCCTCGTGCTCGAGCGTGAAACCCATGATCTCGCTGAACACGGGCGCCGCGACGACGCCGCCGAAGATCGACGAGTGGGGGTCCTTGAGGAACACCGACACGGTGTAGCGCGGGTCGTCCGCCGGCGCCACGCCGATGAAAGAGGCCATGATCGAGGAGAGCCTCCCGTCGGAGCCCGCCATCTGCGCCGTGCCCGTCTTCCCGGCGACCCGGTAGCCGGGCACCGCGGCGCTGGAGCCCGTGCCCTCCTCGACGACCGACTCCATCATGTGCAGCACCGTGTCCGCCGTCTCCTGCGAGACCACGCGCACCGGGGCCGGGCGCTCGGCCGGGACGAACGCGCCGCGCTCGTCGGTCGTGCCGGCGACGACGCTCGGCGTCGTGCGGACGCCCCCGTTCGCGATCGTGGAGAAGACGCTCGTGGCCTGGATCGCGTTCACCGACACGCTCTGGCCGAAGAGCACGGCGTACTCGGTGCGTCCGTCCCACGCGTCGGCAGGGTGGAGGATCCCGGCAGACTCCCCCGGCAGGCCGACGCCCGACAGTTCGCCGAACCCGAACTTGCGCAGGTAGTCGTAGCGCACCTGCTTCGGGATCCGCTCCCCGACCTGGACGGTCCCCGTGTTCGACGACTCCGCGAGCACGCCGGCGAGCGTGAGCCGCTCCACCGGGTGTTCGTGCGAGTCCTGGAAGGTCTCGCCGTTGGGCGTCGTGTAGAGGTACGGCACCTCGAACTGCGTCGCGGCGTCGGCGTACCCGCCCTCGATCGCGGCGGCCATCGTGACGACCTTGCCCGTCGACCCGGGGTCGAACACGTTCGACACCGCACGGCTCGGCCGCGCCACGGCGTCCGTCGTGCGGTCGTTCGGGTTCACGGTGCCGGAGTCCGCGAGCGCGAGGATCTCGCCCGTGCGGAGGTCCTGCACGACGGCGATCGCGTACTCCGCGCCGGTCTCGCTCACGGCGCGGTCCACGGAGTCCTGCGCCTTCCACTGCACGTCGCGCGCGACGGTGAGCTGCACGTTCCGCCCGGGCACCGCGTCCACGACGTCGCACCGGCCGGTCGGGATGACCTGGCCGCCGAGCCCGGCCTCGCACTCGCGCGACCCGGAGACGCCGGCGAGGACGTCGTCGTAGGACGCCTCGACGCCACCGCCGCCCGCCTGCTCCTCGTTGACGAAGCCCACGAGGTTGCCCGCGACGGTGCCCGCCGGGTACGTCCGCTCGCTCGTCATGGTGGTGCGCACGTAGGCGGAGAGCCGCAGGTCGGCGATCTGGCGCTGCACCTCGGGCGTGACGTCCTTGGCCAGGACGACGTACCGCGACGTCCCGTTGAGCTGCGCGGCGAGCTCCGGGGAGGACCTCCCGAGGATCGGGGCGAGCAGCTTGGCCACGCCCACGGCACCGCCCTCCTCGAGCGGCTCGCCGTCGACGAGGTCCGCGGTGCGGGGCGTGAAGTCGGCGATCGTCTTCGGGTCCGCCGCGACCGTGTACCGGTCCACGGACGTCGCGAGCACCACGCCGTCGGCGTCGGTGATGTCGCCACGGTGGGCCAGCAGCGTCGAGCTGCGCGTGCGGTCGGCGCGCGCGTCCGCCGCGAGCGCCGGCCCGCGGAGCACCTGCACGTTCACGAGCTGGCCCACGAAGACCGCCGTGATGACGCCCGCGACGACGATGAGCCAGCGCTGGCGCCGCTCGGGGCGCCCCGGCTCGCGGCTCCCCCGCGCGGGGCGGGCGGGCGGGCGCCCCGCGCCCCGCGGCGCCCGCGAGACGGTGGTCCTCGACGCACGGGCGGACGCCGCGGTGCGGGTGCTCGTGCCCGCGGTCTTCCGACCCCCGCCGGAACCAGCGCGGCCTCCCGGCGAGGGCCGGGAGGCCGTGGGGGCGGGGCGGGACCGCTGCGTGCTCGCCGCGGGGTGCGACCGGCGGTCGCGTCCTGCTCCGGCGTCGCCCGTCACTGCCCGGCCTCCTCCAGCGCGCCGCCGACGACCGTGCCGTCGGACAGCCGGAGCATCGCGGGGTCCTCGGCGGGAACCATGCCGAGGGACGCCGCGGTGTCCGGCAGCGAGGTCTTCCGGGCATCGACCTGCGCCTGCAGGCTCTGCGTGTCCTGGGCCACGCGGCTCACCTCCCGGCGCAGCTCCGACATCTCGTAGGAGTTGCGCGCCATCGTCGTGTTCACCAGGAGAGCACACAGGAGCGCGGCACCGAGGATCGACATGCAGACGACGAGGAACGGGATCTTGGACCGCGCCTGCAGCGGCGCGCGGACGAGCTCGAGGCGCGAGCGGAGCGCGCGCTCGGACGCGCCGCCCGGCAGCGCCGTGAGCGACGGGCGCGGTGCCGGGCGCGCCGTGCGCGGGAGCGGGCGGGCGGCGGTCGACCTCTGTGCGCTCATCGTGTCCTCTCCCCCGGGTCGTGCGGTCGGTCGGTCTGGTGGTGCGTCGGGCGCCGGTGCTGCGGCGTGGGTCGGGTGCGCTCGGCGGCGCGGAGCCGGACGGACGCGGAGCGCGGGTTGGACTCCCGCTCCTGCTCGGAGGCCTCCTCGGCGCCCCGGGTGAGGAGCCGCAGGTAGGGCTGGTCGTCCTCCGGCACCACCGGCAGCCCGGGCGGGGCGCTGACGGTCGCCCCCGCAGCCAGCACGCGCTTGACGATCCGGTCCTCGAGCGAGTGGTACGACTCGACGACGACGCGCCCCCCGACGGCGAGCACGTCCACCGCGGCGGGGACCGCGCGCTCGAGGACCTCGAGCTCGCCGTTCACCTCGATCCGCAGCGCCTGGAAGGTGCGCTTGGCCGGGTTCCCGCCCGTCGTGCGCGTCGCCGCGGGGATCGCCCCGCGGACGACCTCGACGAGCTCGGCGCTGCGCTCCCACGGGCGCTGCTCGCGGCGTCGGACGATCGCCCGGGCGACGCGCTGCGCGAACCGCTCCTCGCCGTAGTCGCGCAGGATCCGGGTGAGCGCGCGCTCGTCGTAGGTGTTGAGGACGTCGGCGGCGGTCTGGCCGGTCGTCGGGTCCATGCGCATGTCGAGCGGCGCGTCGTGCGCGTAGGAGAACCCGCGGTCCGCCTCGTCGATCTGCAGCGACGACACCCCGAGGTCCATGAGCACGCCCTGCACCGGCCCGCCGACGACGTCGGCCACGACGTCGCCGATCTCGTCGTAGACGGCGTGCACCGCGCGGAACCGGTCGCCGAAGCGCTCCAGGCGCCGCGACGCGCGGGCGATGGCCTCGGGGTCGCGGTCGATGCCGACGACGCGCGCCGTCGGGACCTGCTCGAGGACCGCCTCGGTGTGCCCGCCCATGCCGAGCGTGCAGTCCACGAGGACGGCGCCGGGCTCCGCCAGCGCGGGGGCGAGCAGGTCGACGCACCGCTGGAGGAGGACCGGGACGTGCCGCTCGGCGGCGTCGTCGGGGGTGCTCGTCATGTCCGTCTCCTCTCCGTGCTGGTCGGTGCTGGTCGCTGGTGGTCCGTGCCGGTCGGTGGTGGCCGCGCCGCCCGGCGGTGCCGCTCGCCGGGCCGGTCCCGTACGGTCAGGTCTCCCTCCGCGTCCTTTCTGGCGCCGGGGAAGTGCGCCAGACCGGGCGGGAGGAGGCCTCACCGTGCGGGAGCCGTGGGGCGTGACCCTAGAAGCGCAGGTCCGGGAACACCTCCTCGGCGGTGTCGGAGTACGCCGACTCCTGCTCCGCGAGATACGTCTCCCACGCCTGCGCGTCCCAGATCTCGACCCGCGTGCCGGCGCCGATCACGGCGACGTCGCGGTCGAGCCCCGCGTACGCCCGCAGGGGCGCGGGGATCGAGACGCGTCCCTGCTTGTCCGGGATCTCGTCGCTCGCCCCCGAGAGGAAGACGCGCAGGTAGTCCCGGGCCTGCTTGCTCGTCACCGGCGCCTGCCGGATCTGGTCGTACATGCGCCGGAACTCGTCCATCGGCAGCAGGAACAGACAACGCTCCTGCCCCCGCGTCATGACGAGACCCGGTGCGAGCCGCGACCGGAACTTCGCGGGGAGGATGAGCCTCCCCTTGTCGTCCAGCCGTGGCGTGAAGGTGCCCAGGAGCAGGCCGGAGGAACCGCCGAGCACGTCGTCCACGAAACCGGACATGCACCAGGCACCTCCTCTCCTGCTCCCTTCTCCTCCACGGTACTCCACTTCCCTCCACCGCTCTCGGTGAATCCACCGGCTTTCACCCGCCTTCGCAGGATCTCCGCAGGTCAGCCGGTGTGGAGCGCGGTGGAGGGGACCACTCCCCATGGCGCGTCGCGTCGGCGTCCCGGCGGCACACCCCGCGCCGCGCGGGCGCCGCAGCGGCGCGTCCGGCCCTCGCGCCGACGCTCGGCGCACGGCCGGCGGTCCACTAGGCTCTTCCCACCCGCGGTCTCCCTGGTCCGCGGCCCTGCGCCACCGACGACGGAGGTCTCCGTGCTCCCCGACATCGCCCCTGTCGCGCCCGCCGACGAGCCCGGGGGCGGCCCCCTCGCCGGTCTCGACGAGCTGGTCGAGACCACGGGCCGGATCCGCTCCGGCATCGAGTCCGTCGTCACGGGCCGCCCGGACCTCGTGACGGTCACCGTCGCCGTCCTCCTCGCCCAGGGTCACCTCCTCATCGAGGACGTCCCCGGCGTCGGCAAGACGACGCTCGCCAAGGCGCTGGCCCGCACGATCGACTGCAAGGTCGGACGCATCCAGTTCACGCCGGACCTCCTGCCGAGCGACCTCACCGGCGTCAACATCTACCGCGCGGCGAACCACGAGTTCGAGTTCCGTCCCGGACCGGTCTTCTCCAACATCGTGATCGGCGACGAGATCAACCGCGCCTCGCCCAAGACGCAGTCGGCGCTCCTCGAGTGCATGGAGGAGGGGCAGACGACGGTCGACGGGACCACCCACCCGCTGCCGAGCCCGTTCCTCGTCGTCGCGACGCAGAACCCCGTCGAGATGGAGGGCACCTACCCGCTCCCCGAGGCGCAGCGCGACCGCTTCATGGCCCGGCTGACCGTCGGCTACCCCGACGTCGACGCCGAGCTCCGGATGCTCGACCGGCAGGAGTCGGACAACCCGCTGGCGCACCTCAGCCCCGTGACGACCGGTGCCGCCGTCCTGCGGTTCGCCGAGGTGGCGCGCGCCGTCTACGCGTCCACCGCCGTCAAGCGGTACGTGCTCGCCCTCGTCACCGCGACGCGCGAGCACCCCGGCCTGCGGCTCGGGGCCTCGCCCCGCACGACGCTCCAGCTCCTGCGCGCGGCGAAGTCCCTCGCGGCCATGGCGGGGCGAGACCACGTGCTCCCCGACGACGTCCAGTACCTCGCCGTCCCGGTGCTCGCGCACCGCCTCGTCATCACGACCGAGGCCCGGCTCTCGGGCCAGGACGCCGAGGCCGTCGTCGCGTCGATCGTGGCGCAGACGCCGATCCCCGCCCTGGACGCGACCGAGCGACGCTGACGTGCGCGCCCCGTCGTTCCTCGCGCGGCTCCGCGGCAGGAGCAGGAGCCTCGCCAGCGCACGCCTGACCCGGCGCGGCACGGTGGTGCTCGCCGCCGGCGCCGCGCTCGTGGTCCTGGGCGTCACGCTCGGCCTGCCCGACCTCGTCGGGCTCGGCGTCGCCGGTGCGCTCGCCGTCGGTGCCGCCTGGTGCTGGATGGCCGTCCGACGCATCGACCGCGGTCGCGGGGCCCTGCACGTGACGCGTCGCGTCCAGCCGAACCCGGCCGTGCACGGGCAGTACACGACGGCACGCCTCACGGTCGCGGCGACCCGGGCGACGTCGTCCACCGCCACGACGCTCGCCCGCCTGCGGATCAGCGAGCAGGCCGCGCACGAGCTGTGCGACCAGGGCTCCCTGCGCGCGCAGGTCGCGACGGTGGGCGACCACATCGCGGTCCGCTACCGCCTGCGCCCGCTCCGCCGCGGACGGTGGCCGCTCGGCCCGCTCCTCACGACGCGGGTCGACCTCTTCGGCCTGGTCAGCGCGACCCAGGAGCTCGGCGAGCCGACCGCGGTCGCGGTGTGGCCGCGCACGGTGGAGCTGCCCGTCCGCGGGTCGCGCGCGTTCGGCGAGCACGAGCGCTCGGCGTCGGGCGCCCGGCTCGCGTCGAGCGACGACTCGGTGCTGCGCGACTACGTCGCCGGCGACGACCCGCGGCGCGTGCACTGGGCCAGCGCGGCCCGGCACGGCCAGCTCATGGTCCGCGCGGACGAGAGCGCGGGCCTGCCGCCCGTCAGCGTCCTCCTCGACCGCGGGCTCCTGCCCCACCCGGAGCTCGCCGCGTCGAGCCCGCGCGCGCTCGCCGACGGCGAGTGGGCGGTCGAGTGCGCGGCGTCCATCGGCGTGTCCCTCCTCCAGGCCGGGCACCCCGTCCGGCTCGTCCCGACGTCCCTCGCGCCGGTCGTGTCCGGCACCGGCTTCCGCGTCAACCGCTCCGGCGAGGGCCCGGCCGACCTCCTGGACGCCACCGTCGACCTGCACGGGCACCACGTCGTCGCGGACGCCGACCGCTCGGTCGTCGCGACGTCCGAGGCGCTGCGACGGGACCGGCGCCCGGGCGAGATCACCGTCGCGGTGCTCGGCCCGCTCGGCTCCGTCGCCCGGCACACCGTGGCGGCGATGGCCGGTGACGGCCTGCACCGCGCGCTCGTCGTGAGCGCACGGCCCTGGGCGCCCGAGCACGCCGACGCGCTCGAGACGGTGGCCGCCCTGCGGTCCACCGGGTGGCACGCGGCGCTCGTCGACCCGTCGGTCTCCCTGGAGCACGCCTGGACCCTGCTCGTGGAGGGCTCACGATGACCACGTCCCGACCGGCCCCCTCGACCCCCGTCGGCCTCCGCGTGCTCGCGACGAGCGGGCTCGTCGCCGTCGCGGTCGTCGCGTCGACCTACGCGCTCGGGAGCGTCATCGGACCGGGCGGCTGGACCGGCACGGCCGTGCGCACCGTCGCGGTCCTGGCGCTCGTGACCGGGATCTCGCGCTACGCCCTCGAGCGGGGCCACGCGACGCGGGGCGAGGTCCTCGCCCCGCCGGCCGCGCTGCTCCCCTCGCTCGCGGGGCTCGTCGTCGGCCTCTGGGCCCTGCTCGGGCTCTACGGGGGCCCGACCGACCGGTTCTCCCTCCTCATCGGCCTCTCCAACGTCGACCGGGTCCTGTCCCGGCTCTCCACCGCGCGGGACCTCACGCTCGCGGAGGTCGCCCCGATCGACCCGAGCCTCCCGATCGCCCTCATGGCGGTCGGGGGTGCGGTCGTCGTGTTCCTCGTCGCCGACCTCATGGCCGGCGGGCTCCGGCTGGGAGCCGGGGTCGCGCTGCCGCTCCTCGCGCTGTGGATCCCCGGGCTCGTCATCATGGGCGAGATCCCGCCTCTGGCGTTCGTCGTGACCGTGACCGCGCTGGTCCTCCTCCTCGCGGTCGACAACCCGCACCGCACCGTGCGGCGCGGCGCGACCACACGACGGGCGGAGGACCGTGCGGCCGGCGGCCTGCGGGCCGCCGGGGCGCTCGTCGTGGCGGTCGCCGTCGCGGTCGTCGCCCTGGGGCTCGGGTCGGCGAGCGCCTCGCTCCCCGAGGTCGCGTCGGCGTCGTGGTCCCGGCTCTTCTCGTCGACCGGGCAGACGGTGCGCCTCTCGGACGACCTCGACATGCGGCGCGACCTCGCCGAGCGCTCCGGGGAGGTCGTCCTGCGCTACCGCACCGACGGCGACGAGGTCGGCCCGCTCCGCGTGTTCACCCTCACGGGGTTCGACGGCACCAACTGGCGGCGCGGCGCGGACCGCGACGGCACCCCGATCGAGGGCGCGGAGCAGGTGCTGTGGCCGAGCGACCCTGCCGGGGTCGAGGAGCCGACCTCCGTGCGCGTCACGCTCGAGTCGTTGCGGGACACCCGGCTCCCCGTGCCGACCGAGCCCCGCGCCGTGGGCATCGACGGCGACTGGTCGTACGACGACGTCCGCGACGAGGTGCTCGGCGAGCAGCCCACGAGCGCGGGGACCGCGTACGACCTCACGGTCTTCCCCCGGCCGCTCGACGGGCCGTCGCTGCGGGAGGCGACCGGAGCCGACCCGGACGACCCCAACTATCTCGACGTCCCGGCGACCGAGCACGAGCAGGACATCCGTGACCTGGCGGCCGCGGTGGTCGAGGGGGCGCCGACGCGCTACGACCAGGCGCTCGCGCTGCAGACCTACTTCCGCGACGTCTCGCAGTTCACGTACTCGACCGAGGTCCCGCCGGGCGACTCCGGCGACGCGGTCTGGGACTTCCTCCAGGACCGCACGGGCTACTGCGTCCAGTTCGCGACGTCGATGACGATGATGGCGCGGACCCTCGGGATCCCCGCGCGACTCGGCGTCGGGTTCCTGCCCGGCGAGCGCGTGGACGACTCGAGCTTCCAGGTCACCGGCCGCGACTCCCACGCCTGGCCGGAGCTCTGGTTCCCGGGCCAGGGCTGGGTACGGTTCGAACCGACCCCGGCCCAGCAGACGGGTCCGACGCCGCGCTGGGCGACGCCCGTGGCCGTCACTCCCGGGGGCCTGCAGGACCCGGGCAACGTGCCGAACCCTGGTGCGACGACCGCGGCACCGTCCGCCCCTGCGAGCCCGGTCCCCACGACGCCGGGCACCGGCGGGACGACCGGCGGCGGTGCGGACGAGGGGGCACCGTGGCCGCTCGTCGTGGGGGTGGCGCTCCTCGTCGCGGTCGCCATGGGCGGGGCACTATGGCTGGTGCTGCGGCGTCGGGCCGAGACGCAGAGCATGCGGGACGCCGAGGACGCGTGGGCCGAGTTCACCGACAGGCTCGGGGCGCTCGACGTGCGGTGGCCGACGTCCACGACGCCCCGGCGCGTCCCCGCCGCCGTCGTCGCAGCCCTGCAGGCGCGCCGCGGTCAGCACCCGCGTGACGAGGACGTCGCCGAGGCCGTGGCCGGGCTCGCGTCGGCTCTGGAGGCCGAGCGCTACGCCCCGGAGCCGCGGACGGTCACCCGCCCGGAGCGGCTCCAGGAGCTCGTCGACACGGCGGTCGACGCGGTCGAGGGATCGCTCAGCGACCGTCCTGCTCGCGCCGACGGTCCCAGCGCTCTTCCAGTCGGCTGAGGAACGGCTTGCGCGACGGCTTGCTCGGCGCGGCCGGGCGGACGGTGCCGTCCGCCTCGACGGTCCCGACCGGTCCCTTGCGCGACGAGCGCGGGGACTGGAAGACGAGGACGACGCCGCCGAACATGAGGACGAAGCCGATCACCCCGAGCCAGGTCTGCGAGAGCGCGGCCCCCAGCACGAGGAGGAGGAGGCCGCCGACGACGCCGACCCCGGCCAGGACATAGCGCAGCGCCGAACGTCGTCGTGGCGCCTGGAGCGTGTTCGCCAACCGCGGGTCGTCCGAGGTGAGCGCGCGCTCCATCTGCTCCAAGACCCGCTGCTCGTACTCAGACAGAGGCATGAGCACCCCGTTTCTCCACGGTGGTCGTGTGTCACCCTCAGGATAGATCGACATCCGCGGGGTTGGTAGTCGAGCGGGTCCTGGCGGGCCCCATGGCGATGGATCTCACCCCGAACCGCCCTCGGACCGCGTCGACGGCCTCCTCCACCCGGCGTCGCGCCGCGCTCGTCTCCTCGACGGCCTCCTCGAGCGTGGGCTGCACGACGGCCTCCGCGCGAGGTTCGAGCCCCTCGGCGCGGACTCCCACGAGCCGCACGGCCAGGCCCCGGAGGTCGACGCTCGCGACGAGCTCGCGCGCCACGAGGTAGATCTCGCGCGCGACGTCCGTCGGGGCTCCGAGGGTCCGTGCGCGGGTGACGGTGCGGAAGTCGCTCGTCCGGACCTTCACGCTCACGGTGCGGGCGACGAGACCCTGGTGGCGCAGGCGGCCCGCGCACCGGTCCGCGAGCTCCAGCACGCGCGCCTGGACCGCCGTGAGGTCGCGCAGGTCGTGGGTGAACGTCGTCTCGGCGCCGATGCTCCGCTCGGACCGCTCCGGCTCGACCGGCCGGGGGTCGCGCCCCCACGCGAGGTCGTGCAGGTGCGCCCCCGCGACCTTGCCGACCGCCGCCTGGAGGGAGGCCACGTCCGTGTCGGCGAGCTCGGCGACGGTGCGGATGCCCCACTGCGCCAGCGCGCTCTCGGTCCGCTCCCCCACGCCCCACAGGGCGCCGACGGGCAGAGTCCGCAGGAACGGGACCGTGGCCGCGGCCGGCACGAGGAGCACGCCGTCCGGCTTGGCGTGCGTCGAGGCCAGCTTGGCGACGAACTTGTTCGTCGCGATGCCGACCGAGCAGGTGATGCCGTGCTCGGCCCGCACGCGCCGCCGCAGCTCGGCCGCGATCCGCGTCGGGGGCCCGAGCCGTCGCCTGGCCCCGCTCACGTCCAGGAACGCCTCGTCGACGCTCACCTGCTCCACGAGCGCCGTGATCTCGCCGATCGCCGCCATGACGGACCGGGAGACCTCGTGGTACCGCGTGTGGTCCGGGGGCACGACGATCGCCTGGGGGCACAGGCGGCGCGCCGTCACCATCGGCATCGCCGAGTGGACGCCGAACGCCCGCGCCTCGTACGTCGCCGCGAGGACGACCCCCCGCTCCGCGCCGCCCACGATCACCGGACGCCCCACGAGCTGGGGGCGCCGGGCGAGCTCGACGGACGCGAAGAACGCGTCCATGTCGACGTGGAGGATCGAGCACCCCTCCTCGTCGTCGCCCCAGTCGCGGCGGACGACCGCGCGCGGCCCGCGGCTCACCGCCGCCTCACCGGGCGCTCGGCGAGCGCCGCGCCGAGGTCACGACGCCACCGTCCGCAGGCCGGGCATCCGGACGAACCCGGCCGCCGGGTCGACGAGCATCGCGACCTCGTCGCGGAAGTCCTCGGCGCACGCCACGAGCTCGTCGGCGCGGCGCGGGTCCACGGCGTCGAACCGACCCGCGTCGACGGCGGCGCGGACGCGCGCCCCGCTCGCGAAGTAGCCGGACCAGGCGGCGAGCGACGGCTCGGCGTCCGCGAGCTGGTCCCACACCGACCGGGCCCGGCCGCGGCGCACGGGGCGGGCGCGCAACGCGACGACCGCCGCGGCGGCGCGCAGCGCACCGAGGTGCGCGTGCACGAAGCGCTCGCCCGCGTCCTGCGCGAGCGCCGCCGCGACGAGCTCCGCGTCCGCGCGGTCCAGCAGCCGACGGACCTCGGCGGGGACGGCGACCGCCCCCCTCGCGCCTGCTTCGTTCGACATCGCGCACCTCCTCCTCCACTATCGAACACCTGTTCGATCCTGTCAACGTCGGGTGGCTGCCAGCCCGTACGGTGAGCACATGGCTCGCCGCACCTCCCGACGCTCCCCAGGGTCCTCCGCGCCACCCACACCGTCCCGGCGCCGGGGTGCCGGGAGCCGTGGCACGGCCGCGGCCCCCGACCTCCCGACCGGGCCCGTGCCCACGTCGACGGGGACCGCGCACGTCGAGCGCGACCCCGACCACCCGTCGGCGGTCACGCTCTACGTCAACGGCGTCCCCAGCTCCTACCTCGACCTCGACGACCCCGGGATGCTCGCGTTCGAGTACATGCAGCAGATGGCGGCCGTCGTGGACGAGCTCGCCCCGGGCCCGCTGCGCGCGCTGCACCTCGGCGCGGCCGGGTGCAGCCTGCCGCGCTGGGTGGAGCACACCCGGCCGGGCTCGTCCCAGCTCGGGGTCGACCTCGACGCCCGCCTGCTCGAGCTGGTCCGCACCTGGTTCGACCTGCCGCGCTCCCCCCGGCTCCGGCTGCGTCCCGACGACGCACGGCACGCGCTGGCGAGCCTTCCCGACGCCTCGTACGACGTCGTCGTGCGCGACGTGTTCGACGGCGACCGCACGCCCGACCACCTCGCGACGCGCGGCATGGCGGACGAGGTGCACCGCGTCCTGCGCCCCGGCGGGGTGTACCTGGTCAACTGCGCCGACCGACCGCCGCTCACGACGGCACGCCGCGAGACCGCGACGCTCGCAGCCGCGTTCGGGGAGAACGCCTGCGCGGAGGACCGGGTCGCGGCGATCGCCGAGCCCGCGCAGCTCAAGGGCCGGCGCTACGGCAACGTCGTCCTGGCCGCGGTCCGTGCCGGGTCCGGTGCGCCGACCCTGTCGAGCACGACGCTGGCGCGTGCGGTCCGCTCGCTCGCCGTCCCGGCACGCGTCGTCACGGGCGACGAGCTCCGCGCGTTCGTCGGCACCGCGCCGGTGCTCGACGACCCCGCGGGGACGTCGGCCGACGGCACCGCCGCGGACGGGTCGTGAGACGCGACAGGAGCCGCGCCCGAGGGACGCGGCTCCTGCGACGACCGGGTGGCCCGGCCGCGAGACGTCGTGGACGTCAGAGCGGACGAACCTTCTCCGCCTGCGGGCCCTTCGGCCCCTGGGTGATCTCGAACTCGACCCGCTGCGCCTCGTCGAGCGTGCGGTACCCGTTCGACTCGATCGCCGAGTAGTGCACGAAGACGTCGGCACCGCCGCCGTCCTGCGCGATGAAGCCGTAGCCCTTCTCGGCGTTGAACCACTTCACAGAACCCTGCGCCATGCTCTTCCTCTGACCTTCTGTCCGTCCGGGGACATCAGCGAGCGGACCCTTCGTCCACCCCCGTACGCCGCAATGCCATGTCCCACGTCCTTCGCCGGCGCCCGGCCGTGTGCGGCCGGCGGGCCCGACGCCGGACCACCCCGCCGGGCGGACCCACGTACCGGCCCTGCACCGGGTCGTGCGCAAGTACGTCACTGCAACGGGTCACAGTGTGGCATGGACCACGTCTGGTCCGCCACGGAACTCGCCACCTCTCGTGATGATTTTTCGGCACATTCCGCCCCGGTCGGCGGACCGGGGCGGGTCGGGGCGAGCCGCGGCTCAGTCGCCCGACTGCTGGGCGAGGAAGCGCTCGAACTCCGCCCCGAGCTCGTCAGCCGTCGGGATCGGCGCGGACTCGGCGAGCAGGCTCGTCCGACCGACGGAGCGCGCGAACGCGTCGTACTGCTCCTCGAGCGCGCGCACGACGGCGGCGACCTCCTCGGAGTCACGCACCTGACGCTCGACCTCCGTCTTCGCCTCCTGCACCGCCTCCGCGAGCCCGCTCGTCGCGAGGTCCAGGCCCGTGACGCGCTGCACGTGCTCGAGCGCGACCACCGCCGCGGGCGGGTACGACGACTGCGCGAGGTAGTGCGGCACGTGCACGGTGACGCCGAGCGCGTCGTGCTCGGCGCGGCCGAGCCGCAGCTCCAGCAGCGCGGCGAGGCTCGCCGGGACCTTCACGGTGCCGAACCACGACGTGTGCTCGCCGAGCAGCTCGGGCCGGGTCGCGTGCGCCGTGACCGAGAGCGGACGCGTGTGCGGGATCCCCATGGGGATGCCGTGGAAGCCGACCGTGAGCGACACCCCGAGGCGCTCGACGACGTCGCGCACCGCCGCGACCACGCGCTCCCACTGCACGTCCGGCTCGGCGCCGTGCAGCAGCAGGAACCCCGTCCCCTCGGCGTCGCGCACGTGGTCGATCACCAGGTGCGGCTCGTCGTAGTCGGACCAGCGGTCGGTGCTGAAGGTCATCGTGGCGCGCTTGGAGCGGTAGTCGAGGAGCTGGTCGACGTCGAACGTCACCACCCGGGTGACCTCGCCGATCTCCAGCAGGTGGTCGACCGCCACCGCGCCCGCGCTGCCCGCGTCGACGAACCCCGCGACGGCGTGCAGCAGCACGGGCCCGGCGCCCGGCTCGGGCGGCGTGGGCCACAGGCGTGCCACCGCCTGCTCGTCGAGCTCGTAGATCCCGCGAGGGTCCAGCATGCATCCTCCTCGTGACGTCCTTCGCCCGTGCGCTGCCGACGGCGCGGCGGGCCTGACGAGGACAACACGGCTCGTCCCGCGGTTCTTCCCGGACCGGCGGTCCCGCAGTGGCCCGTCCCGGGCCCGTGCCCAGGTCAGCGACCGGGCAGGCGCACCACCGAGACGAAGAAGTCGTCGATCTGGCGCACGACGTCGATGAAGCGGTCGAAGTCGACGGGCTTGGTGACGTACGCGTTGGCGTGCAGCGAGTAGCTGCGCACGACGTCCTCCTCGGCCTCCGACGTCGTCAGGACGACGACCGGGATCTTGCGCAGCGCCTCGTCCGCCTTGAGCTCGGCGAGGACCTCGCGCCCGTCCATCCGGGGCAGGTTGAGGTCGAGGAGGATGAGGTCCGGCGTCGGGGCGCCCGCGTGCTCGCCCTCCTTGCGCAGGAACTGCAGCGCGCTCACACCGTCGGAGACCACCGAGAGGCGGTTCGTCACCTTGTGGTCCTCGAACGCCTCGCGCGTCATGAGCACGTCGCCGGGGTCGTCCTCGACCAGGAGGACGTCGATCGGCTTGCTGCCGTGGCTCATGCGGGGCTCTCCTCGTCGTCGTGACGCGCGCGGGCAGGGGTGACCTGCTCCGCGCCGTCGGGGTCGGAGCGAGCGTAGCCGACCTGCGCGTGCACGTACGCGTGGGCGAGCGTGAAGCGGATCGTCGTCCCGCCCTCGCGCGGCTCGATCCAGATCCGGCCGCCGTGGTACTCGACGATGCGCTTGCACAGCGCGAGGCCGATGCCGGTCCCCTCGTACACGTCCTTCGCGTGCAGACGCTGGAAGATGACGAACACGCGCTCCGCGTACTGCGGGTCGATCCCGATCCCGTTGTCCTCGACGGAGATCTCCCAGTGCGTGTCGCGCGCGAGCACCCCCAGGTGCACCGCCGGCGGCCGGTCCGGGTCCCGGAACTTCAGCGCGTTGCCCACGAGGTTGGCCAGGAGCTGGTGCAGGAGCGCCCGCTCGCCGACGACGACGGGCAGCGGGTCGTGCGTGATGCTCGCCCCCGTCTCCGCGACCTTCTCGGACAGGTCCTCGAGCACGCCCTCGAGCTCCCGCTCGAGGTCCACGTCGACGCGCTCGTTGCCCGTCCGGCCCACGCGGGAGAAGCCGAGCAGGTCCTGGATGAGCCGCTGCATGCGCTTGGCGCCGTCGACCGCGAAGTCGATGTACTGGTCCGCGCGGTCGTCGAGCTCGCCGCCGTACCGCTTCTTGAGGAGCTGCGTGAAGCTCGCGACCTTGCGCAGCGGCTCCTGGAGGTCGTGGGACGCGACGTAGGCGAACTGCTCGAGGTCGCGGTTCGACCGCTCGAGCTCGCGCGCCTGCTCGGCGAGGAGCTCGTGCGAGCGGGCGGCGTCCTCGTGGGACGACTTGATCTCCGCGACCTGGTTCACGAGCTCGACGCGCATGTGCTCGACGTCCTGCGCGAGGTCGGCGATCTCCGCCGGACCGGAGGTCACGACCGGCTCGTCGAGGCTCCCGGAGCTCACGAGCCGCACCCGGTGCGCCAGCTCGGCCATCGGCTCGGTCACCCAGCGCTTGAGGCACACCCAGAGGATGATCCCGACCGCGAGCGCCGAGCCGACCAGGACGAGGACGCTCCCGAAGAGCGCCCGGCTCCACCGTTCGAGCGCGTCGAGCCGCTCCACGCGCTCGGCCCGGAGCGCGTCGACGTACCGCGCGGTGTCGGCCCGCGCGGCCGCGAACAGCTCGGCGCCGTGGGCCTGGTCGACGGCGCGCACCCGCCCCGGCCCGTCGTCCTCGGTGGTCGCGATGGCCGGCTCGGCGTAGTCGGTGACCCAGGCCCGCACGGAGGCGTCAGACTGCCCGGCCAGCGCCGCGAGCTCGGCGTCGAACCCGAGGCGGTCGACGAGGGTGCGGTCCGGGACGACGCCCTCGGCGTCCGTCCCCACCGCGCGGGTGTAGGCCTCGAGTGCGGTGTCGTCGCCGGTCGCGACGTACGCGCGGACCGCGACCTCGGCGTCGAGCAGGCCCACGTACGCGGCGTCCGCCTCGGTCACCGCGTCGAAGAACGGCCCGGTGACCTCGCTCTGGATGGTGAGCACGCGCGAGAGCGCGATGGCCGACGTCGCGAGGACGCCGAGGAGGATCACGCCCGCGACGACGAGCGCCCACCCGAGGCGGCGGCGCAGGGTCGGGGCACGCCGGCGCCCGGCGCGCCCCGCGACGGCCGTCTCGCCCACCGGGCGCGTCACCGGGCCCACTCGTCGGAGTCGGCGAGAGTCGCCGTGCGCTCGCCGGGGGTGCCCTCGTCCCCGCCCCAGCCGAGCACGAGGAGGGCGGCGTCGTCGGCCAGCGGGCCGCCGTGCAGGTCGCGCACGCGGCGGAAGACGCGCTCCACGACCCCCTCGACGCCCTGCTCGAGCGCGCTGTCGACCGCGCGGCGCAACCCGTCGACGCCGACCCGCTCCGGGCGGGTGCGCGGCCCGGCCACGCCACCCGGCCCCGCGACGGTCGCCTCGACGAGCCCGTCCGTGTAGAGCATGAGAGCCCAGCGTTCCCCGAGGTCGACGGACTGCGACGCCCACCCGCCCTGCACGGGGATGCCGAGCGCGCGACCGCGCGCGGTGGGCGTGATCTCGGTCGCGGTGTCGCGCAGCAGGAGCGGCGCGAGGTGCCCGGCGAGGTACACCTCCGCGCGGCGGCGGTCCGCGGAGACCACGACCTGGCACAGCGTGACGAAGACCTCGGGGCGGGCGCGCTCGGGCACGAGGACGCGCTCCAGGAGCGGGAGGATGCCCTCCGGCTGGGTGTCCGAGAGCACGATGGTGCGCCACGCCGTGCGCAGCGTCGCGCCGAGCGCGGCCTCGTCGGGACCGTGGCCCGCGACGTCGCCGATGATGCACAGGACGGTCCCGTCCGGCCGCTCGACCGCGTCGAAGAAGTCGCCGCCCAGGAGGCCGTTGCCGCCGGGGACGTAGCCCACCATGACGTCGAGCCGGTCGTCCTGGACGAGCGGCGTGGGCAGGAGCGCGCGCTCGAGTCGCGCGGTCTCGGCCGCCCGGACCTCGCTGCGGTACAGCGCGCGCTGCTGCTCGACGGACATGCGCCGCTGCACGGCGTAGCGCACCGACCGGCCCAGGAGGTCGCCGTCGACCTCGCCCTTCACCAGGTAGTCGTCGGCGCCGGCGGCGACGGCCTGGACGCCGAGGTCGATGCCCGAGTGCCCCGTGAGGACCACCAGGGCGGGCGGGTGGGTGCCGGTCCGCACCCGCTCGACCGCCGACAGCCCGACCGAGTCGGGCAGACCGAGGTCCAGCAGGACGCAGTCGACGTGCCAGGAGACGAGCATCTCGAGCGCGGCGTCGAGCGTCGTCGCGCGGTGGAGGTCGACCGTGAGGTTGCCGTCCGCCAGCAGCTCCTCGACGAGGATCGCGTCGCCGTCGTCGTCCTCGACGAGGAGGATGCGCAGCTCGTCGGTCGGTGCGAGGACAGCGCGCTCGGACAGCACCTGGTCGCGCGCGTCGGCCTCGTCGCCCCGCGCCGAGGGCCGCGCGGGGACCTGACGGTCGGTCCCGGTCACGACGCCCGCTCCCCTCTGGTCGCCATGGCCCACGATCCTAGCGTCAGCCGCGCGTCCGGCCCGGTCACGGGCACGGGACGCGCCGAGGCGCGGTCCGGGTCCCGGCGCCGGTGCGCCATAATGGACGGCCGTGTCACGGGCGCGCGCCCGGACGCGACGCCCGGCCGAGGGAAGGGACAGCGTGGGACGCAACGACGAACTCCGGCTCGAGCAGGAGGTCGTGGACACCCTCTACGCACGCCTCGACGAGCTGCGCGCCGCCGCCCGCGCGCGGCTCGACGCCGTCCGCCGGTCCGGGCCGTCGGGCTCGCCGCAGAACCGGAGCGAGCGCGACGCGTTCGCGACGCTGTACGAGGACCGCGTCGCGCAGCTCGACGCGGTCGAGGACCGGCTCGCGTTCGGCCGCCTCGACCTGGACGACGGCACGCGCCGCTACGTCGGGCGCATCGGCCTGACCGACGCCGAGCACACGAGCCTCCTCACCGACTGGCGCGCGCCCGCGGCGCAGTCGTTCTACCGCGCGACGGCGGCCCACCCCGACGGCGTCGTCCGGCGGCGGCACCTGGTGACCCGCGGGCGCGACGTGACGGGCCTCGAGGACGAGCTCCTGGACCTGGACGCGCCCGAGGCCGTCACCGGGACCACGCTCTCGGGCGAGGGCGCGCTCCTCGCCGCGATGGCGGCGGGCCGTACCGGGCGCATGGGCGACATCGTCGCGACGATCCAGGCGGAGCAGGACGCGATCATCCGGTCCGGGCTGGCCGGCGCGCTCGTCGTGCAGGGCGGGCCGGGCACGGGCAAGACCGCCGTCGCGCTGCACCGCGCCGCCTACCTCCTCTACGCGCACCGGCGGCTCCTCGAGCGCTCGGGCGTCCTCCTCGTCGGCCCGAGCCACTCGTTCCTGCGCTACATCGACCAGGTGCTGCCGTCGCTCGGCGAGACCGGGGTCGTCAGCACGACGATCGCCGACCTCCTGCCGGGCGTCGTGGCCGACGGCGCGGAGGACCCCCGCGTCGCGCGCGTCAAGGGCCGGGCGGTCATGGCCCGCGCGGTGCGACGCGCGGTGCGGGCGCGCGAGCGCGTGCCCGCGGCGGACGTCCCCGTGCGCCTCGACGGCCACGACCTGCTGATCCGGCGCCGCGACGTCCGCGACGCCATCGCGAAGGCGCGGCGCACCCACAAGCCGCACAACCTCGCGCGCGTCACGTTCGTCCGCGAGATGCTCTCGCGCCTCGTCGACCAGTACGGGCGCCAGCTCGGCGAGCCGCTCGTCGGCGAGGACCGCGCGCTCGCGCTCGAGGACCTGCGCTCGCACCGCGACGTGCGCGTCGCGCTCAACCTCGCGTGGCTCCCTCTCACGCCGGAGCGCCTCGTCGAGGACCTGTGGACCAAGCCGCACCGGCTCGCGGAGGCGGCACCCGAGCTCTCGCCCGCCGACCGGCGCCTGCTGGAACGGCCGAAGGGCTCGCCGTGGACGCCCGCCGACGTCCCGCTCCTCGACGAGGCCGCCGAGCTCCTCGGCGAGGACGACCAGGCGGAGCGGGCCGAGGCCGCCGCACGGGCGGCGCAGCGCGCGCAGGACCTCGAGTACGCGCGGCAGGTGCTCGAGTCGTCCGGGGCCGGCGGCGGGATCGTCGGCGCGGACGTGCTCGCCGAGCGCTTCTCCGCGAGCGGCCCGCGCCTGACCACCGCGGAGCGCGCCGCGCAGGACCGCACGTGGACCTACGGTCACGTCGTGGTCGACGAGGCGCAGGAGCTGTCGGCCATGGCGTGGCGCATGCTCGTGCGCCGGTGCCCGACGCGCTCGTTCACCGTCGTCGGCGACGTCGCGCAGACGTCGTCGCTCGCGGGGGCGCGCTCGTGGAAGGGCATGCTCGACCCGGTCTTCCGTGACGCGTGGCGCCTCGCGGAGCTGACCGTCAACTACCGGACCCCCGCCTCCGTGGCCGACGCCGCCCGCCGGGCGGCCCTCGCCGCGGGGCTGCCGGTCTCGCCGCTCACGTCCGCGCGCGACGTGGAGGACGCGCTGCGCGTCGTCGAGGCGACGCCCGCCGGCCTCCCCGCCCAGGTCCGCGCCGAGGCCGACGCGGCGCGCGCGGAGTTCGTCGCCGCGGAGTCGGGGCGGGTCGCCGTCGTCGCCGCGGCGCACGCGACGCCCGCCCTGCGCGCCGCCCTCGGTCTCGAGGACGCGGGCCCGGACGCCCCGCTCACGGTCCTGGACCCGGTGCAGGTGAAGGGGCTCGAGTTCGACGCCGTCGTGCTCGTGGAGCCCGCCGAGGTCGCGACCGGCCCGTCCGGCGCCTCGGACCTCTACGTCGCCATGACCCGCCCGACCCAGCGCCTCGTCGTCGTGCACGCCCGCGCGCTCCCGGCCGGCGTGACCGGGACGGGACCGGGCGAGGAGGCGGGCTCGACGACGGACGCGCCGACGAGCACGGTCGCGGAGGACGGGGCGCGCGTCGCACCCTGACCCTCCGACCCGGACGGCGCAGGTCGGCCGTTCACCTCGTCCCGAGTGTCAAGACCCGTTTGGTCCGGACCACGGACCGGGCGCACCATGGGAGCGTGCTACGCGCCCTCCTCCTTGAAAACCTGCACCCCCTCGCTGCCTCGAACCTCGAGGCGGCGGGCATCGACGTCACCGTCCGTTCCGGCGCCCTCGACGAGTCCGAGCTGATCGAGGCCCTCGACGGGGTCCACCTCCTCGGGATCCGGTCCAAGACGAACGTCACCGCGAACGTGCTCGAGAACGCCCCCGACCTGGTGGCGCTCGGCGCGTTCTGCATCGGCACGAACCAGATCGACCTGCGCTCCGCCGCGTCGCAGGGCGTCGCCGTGTTCAACGCCCCGTTCCAGAACACGCGCTCCGTCGTCGAGCTCGCGCTCGCCGAGATCATCGCGCTCACGCGCCGCCTCACCGAGCGCGACCGCGCGCTGCACGAGGGCCGCTGGGACAAGTCGGCCGAGGGCGCGCACGAGGTCCGCGGCCGCACGCTCGGCATCGTGGGCTACGGCAACATCGGCACCCAGCTCTCGGTCGTGGCCGAGAACCTCGGCATGTCCGTGGTCTTCTACGACACGGCGGAGAAGCTCGCGCTCGGCAACGCGCGACGCATGGACACGCTCGACGAGCTGCTGGAGCAGGCGGACGTCGTCACGCTGCACGTCGACGGCCGCCAGGGCAACGCCGGGCTGTTCGGCGCCAAGCAGTTCGCCCGCATGCGGCAGGGCTCGATCTTCCTCAACCTGTCGCGCGGGTTCGTCGTGGACTACGGCGCGCTGCGCGAGGCGATCGAGGAGGGCCGCGTCTCCGGTGCCGCCGTCGACGTGTTCCCGCAGGAGCCCAAGCGCAAGGGCGACGCGTTCGACTCCGAGCTGCGCGGCCTGCCGAACGTCATCCTCACGCCGCACATCGGCGGCTCCACCGAGGAGGCGCAGGAGGCGATCGGCCAGTTCGTCTCGGCCAAGCTGCGCGACTACCTCACGACGGGCTCGACGACGCTCAGCGTCAACGTGCCGAACCTCGCGCTCGAGCAGACGACCGGGATCACGCGCATCACGCACCTGCACCGGAACACGCCGGGCGTCCTCGCGGCCGTCAACGCGACCCTCGCGGAGCACGGCACGAACATCGAGGGTCAGCTCCTCGCCACGCGTGGCGAGATCGGCTACGTCGTCACGGACGTCGGCTCGCGCGTCGAGCCCGCCGTCATCGAGGCGCTCGCCGCGATGGAGCAGACGATCGCCCTGCGCGTCCTCGACTGACGCTCACCACGAGCGCCTTCGCCGCGTGCACCGGTGGCCCCGGCGCACGCGGCGAAGGTCCTCGGGCGGCATGACCTTCGCCGCTGAGCGCCCCGCGCTCGGCGGTGCCACGATGAGGCATGACCGGATACACGCACGACGGGCCGCAGATCCTCGACGCGGACGCGTCGTGGGACCTCGTGGAGGGGACCCACGTCGCACGCCTCGCCGTGAGCGTGCGGGGCGAGCCGGACATCTACCCCGTGACCGTCCGCGCGCACGGGCGCACGCTCGCGTTCCGCACCGTGCCGGGGACCAAGCTCGCGACCCTCGCGACCAACGAGCGGGTCGCGCTCGAGTGGGACCACGTCGACGACGACGGGGCCTGGAGCGTCGTCGCCCGCGGCACCGCGCGCCGGGTGCGCTCCGAGCACGAGGTCGACGCCGTCCTGGCGGACGCGGCCCCGCTCGTCCCCGTCGTCGACGTGCCGACCGAGGAGTGGGTCGTCATCGAGGTCCGCGAGCTGACCGGGCGACGCTTCGCCCGTTCGGAAGCCTAGCGACCGTCGTCGCCCCGGACGTGCGTCGTCCGGCCACCCCGACGGGGCGACCGGACGACGAGCGCTGAGCCGGACCGGCGGTCAGCCCGACTTGCGGCGGAACGTGCGCTGGACCGGGCCCACGGTCTCGGACCCGTGCACCGCCCCGGTGTTGGACTCGCCGTCGGCCGTGCGGTGGCGTGCGGCGTTCTTCCGGTCGAGCGCCTCCCGGAACTTCGCCTTGGCCTCGTCGGTCGGTGCGGTGTCTGCAGCGGATCGCTGCTGGTCGGACGCCATGGCGGTCTCCTCGTCGATGGGGGAACTCGGTCGTGCACTGCGGTCGGCCCGACGGTGCGGGCACCTCGACCAGCCTCCCGCACCCCGACGCCGGACGCCACCTGATTTGTCCGCCGGTCAGCCGCTCCCCGAGGGACGGTCGGGTGGCGTCCGGTAGCGTCGGCCCCGTGCCGACCGACTCCTCCACCGCCCCCGCCGCCGGCCCCTCCGCGGCGTCGTCCGCGGACCACGCCCCGCTGCCGCACCGCCGTCTCGGCCGTTCCGGGCTGGCGCTGCCGGCGGTGTCGCTGGGTCTGTGGCAGAACTTCGGCGACGCCGACCCGCGGGCGACGCAGCGCGAGATCGTGCTGCACGCGGTCGACCGCGGGGTGACCCACCTCGACCTCGCGAACAACTACGGCCCGCCGGGCGGAGCGGCCGAGGAGTCGCTGGGGCACCTCCTCGCGCGCGAGCTGCGGCCCGTGCGCGACGAGCTCGTCGTGACGACCAAGGCCGGCTACCGCATGGGGCCCGGTCCCTACGGCGAGGGCGGCTCGCGCAAGTACCTGCTCTCCTCGCTCGACGCCTCGCTGCGTCGCCTCGGGCTCGACCACGTCGACATCTTCTACTCCCACCGCTTCGACCCGACGACGCCGCTCGAGGAGACCGTCGGCGCGCTCGCCACCGCGGTCCGTTCGGGGCGCGCGCGGTACGCGGGCATCTCGTCCTACTCGGCGCGCCGCACCCGGGAGGCGCTGCAGGTCGCGGAGCAGGTGGGCGTCGACCTCGTCGTGACCCAGGTGTCGTACTCGATGCTCAACCGGTGGGTCGAGGAGCCCGACCCGCACGACCCCGCAGGCGCGTCCGTGCTCGACGTCGCCGGCGCCGAGGGACTCGGCGTCGTCGCCTTCTCGCCGCTCGCCCAGGGGATGCTCACCGACCGGTACCTGCACGGGGTCCCGGACGACTCGCGCGCGGCGCGCGGGGGGCCGCTGCGACCGGCATTCCTCTCGGAGGCGAACCTCGACCACGTCCGCCGGCTCGACGACCTCGCCCGCGCCCACGGGCGCAGCCTCGCCACGACGGCGATCCTCTGGGCGATGCGGGACGAGCGGGTCACCTCCGTGCTGCTCGGCGCGAGCTCGACGCGACAGCTCGACGAGAACCTCGCCGCGCTCGACGCGCCGCCGCTCTCCGCCGAGGAGCTCGCCGCCGTCGACGCGCTGCCCGCGGACACCGGCATCAACATCTGGGCGTCGCGGTCCAGCGACCTGTAGGCCCGCCGGGCGAACGTCGACGACCCGGGCCCTCCGCCGGGGGCACCACGTGACCTCGCGCACGGCGCCGCGACGTGACCTTGCGCGCGACGCCTCAGGCGTGCGGTGCGGTGTGCTCGCGCACGTCGGCGTCCGCAGCGGTGCTGCCCGAGCCCTCCTCGGCCCGCGCCGCGGCCGTCTCGCGCTCCTCGCGCTCGACGCGCAGCGAGGTGATCGCGCTCTCGAAGTCCTCGAGCGAGTCGAACGCCTGGTAGACGCTCGCGAAGCGCAGGTAGGCGACCTCGTCGAGCTCGCGCAGCGGCCCGAGGATCGCGAGCCCGATCTCGTACGCGTCGAGCTCGGCGCTGCCGCTCGCCCGGATGGTCTCCTCGACGCGCTGCGCGAGCACCGCCAGGTCGTCCTCGTTGACGGGCCGCCCCTGACAGGCCTTGCGCACGCCGTTGACGATCTTCTCGCGCGAGAAGGGCTCCGTCACGCCGGAGCGCTTGACCACGGACAGGCTCGCGGTCTCGATCGTCGTGAATCGGCGGTTGCACTCGGGGCACTGACGGCGCCGACGGATCGACGCGCCGTCGTCCGAGGTGCGCGAGTCGACGACGCGGGAGTCCGCGTGGCGGCAGAACGGGCAGTGCATGGCGGGCTCCTCCGCGGGTTCGCGCCGACAGGTCGGCGCGACGAACGTATGCCGTCGCGGCAGGACGGTGCAACACGCCTCCGACGCCGGCGGCTCGCGCGCGGTGACGCGGCGGCGCGCGGGCAGCCGCACCGGGGCGCGTGGACGGCAGAACGGGGGCGGTCGTGTTCGACCGCCCCCGTCGGGACGCCCCCGTCCCCATCTCGCGCGTGACTCGCCTCACGCGCGGTGACGTGCACAGGAGTCGCGGTGGACCGCGTGCTCCTCGCCTCGTCCGCCCAGCCCCCCAGCCGGCGTTGTGAGGTGACACTAACTTAGGGTGACCTAAATGCCACCGCAACCCCTGCGCACCGTGCGGAGCCGTTTCCTCCCGTGTCCTGCGTCACACCGCACCGTCCTGCGTCACACCGCACCGGCCCCCTGAGACCGCGGGGCTCGGCGTCAGGCGGATGTCGGCAGGAGGATCCTCTGACCGGCCTGGAGGCCCGACGACGAGAGCCCGTTGAGCTCGGCGAGCCCGCTCACGACGTCGCGCAGGTCCTCGCCCGGGGCCGCCACGCCCTGCGCGAGCTCCCAGAGGGTCTCGCCCGAACTCACGACGTGGACCCGGACCTCCAGAGGCTCTCCCGGACCGCTCGCGACGGCGACGCCCACCCGTGCGGCGAGCAGCAGGACCACGGCGGCCAGGAGCACGAGGACCACGCGGCCCCGCCGCGTGAGCCGCAGCGGCCGCTCCCCCGCTCGCCCTGCCCCAGGGCCGAGGGGCCCGACCGTCGAGATCGTCATCGCATCCATCCCTGCTCCGTCCCGGCCCGCGGGCCCGATCGCCTTCCCCGGTCGATCGGACGCCGCGAGCCCTTCGCCTCCGCGCCGACCCGGACCGGTCGAACACGTGTACGTAGAACACCTGTACGAAGGTCTATCACGAACGACCCACGGAGTCGAGACATGCTCGAACAGGTGTTTGATTCGTGTCGCAACCTCCCCTAGCCTGGGGTCAGGTCGGTTCGCCGGACATGTCCGCTCGGACCCGGAGGGGCGACCGAGGTCCCGGAGCGCACGCGCCGGGGAGGGGAGGCTGCAGGCCCGGGAGGCGTCGGCGGCCGCGACGGACGAAGGCGGAGCGACCATGGCGGGACGAGGCACGGACAGGGCACGGGGGCTCGCCGAGGTGCGCGAGCTCCCGGACGGGTCGGCGGGAGGTGACGGGCTCACGCCGCGGCAGCGCCTCGTGCTCGAGACCATCCGCGCGTGCGTCGAGCAGCGCGGCTACCCGCCGAGCATGCGGGAGATCGGCGAGGCCGTGGGCCTGACGAGCCCGTCGTCGGTGAAGCACCAGCTCACGACGCTCGAGCGCAAGGGGTTCCTGCGGCGCGACCCGAACCGCCCCCGCGCGATCGAGGTCGTTCAACCGGACGACGCGCGCCGCGCCACCCCGCTCACGGCGGCGGGCTCCGCGACCGAGCCCGCGTACGACGAGGCGCACCCGGCGCCGTCGTACGTCCCGGTGGTCGGCCGCATCGCCGCCGGCGGCCCGATCCTCGCGGAGCAGGTCGTCGAGGACGTCTTCCCGCTGCCCCGCCAGCTCGTCGGCGAGGGCGAGCTCTTCCTCCTGCGGGTGCAGGGCGACTCGATGGTCGACGCCGCGATCTGCGACGGCGACTGGGTCGTCGTACGCCGCCAGCCCGTGGCGGAGAACGGCGAGATCGTCGCGGCGATGATCGACGGCGAGGCCACGGTGAAGTCCCTGCGCCGCGCGGACGGTCGCGTCTGGCTCATGCCGCACAACGCGGCGTACGACCCGATCCCGGGCGACGACGCCCAGGTCCTCGGGCGCGTCGTCTCCGTCCTGCGCAGCCTCTGAGCGCACGGGGTCCGGTCCCCGTCGTCGTCCCCGTCACAGTCACAGTCACCGAGCACGGCGAGAGCCGGGTGGTCGTCGACCACCCGGCTCTCGCGGTGCGCGGACCCCGTCGGCGGGCCCGGTGGGTCAGAGGCCGAAGCGCCGGGCGACGCCCCGCAGCGACTCCGCGGACGAGCGCAGCCCGGCGAGCTCTGCCGCGGCCAGCGGCACCTCGACCCGCTCGCTGGCGCCGCGACGGTCGACGAGCGTGGGCAGCGAGAGGCACACGTCGTCGAGCCCGTACGCGCCGTCGAGCAGCGTCGAGACGGGCAGGATGCGGTGCTCGTCGTCGAGCACGGCCTCGATGATGCGCGTGCCCGCGAGCCCGACGGCGTAGTTCGTCGCCCCCTTGCCCTCGATGATCCGATAGGCCGACTGCACGACCTCGCGCGCGATGTCGTCGCGCACCGCCTCGGTCAGCGGGCCACGGCCACCGAGTCCCGGCCACTCGAGGAGCGGCACGCCGCCGATGGTCGCCGAGCTCCATAGCGGGATCTCGCTGTCGCCGTGCTCGCCGGCGATGTACGCGTGGACGTTCTGCACCGCCACGCCGCAGTGCTGGGCCACGAGGAAGCGCAGGCGCGACGAGTCGAGCACCGTCCCGCTGCCGAAGAGCTGCGACGGTGGCAGCCCCGAGAACTTGAGCGCCGCGTACGTGACGATGTCGACCGGGTTCGTCACCATGACGTAGACCGCGTCCGGGGCGACCTCCACCAGCCCGGGAAGGATCGTGCGCATGAGGCCGATCGTGCCCTCGGCGAGGTCGAGCCGCGTCTGGCCGGGCTTCTGCTTGGCCCCGGCCGTCACGACGACCACGTCGGCCCCTGCGCACACCGCGACGTCGTCCGACCCCTCGACGCGGGCCATCGGCATGAACTGGATGCCGTGCTGGAGGTCGAGCACCTCCGCCTCGACCTTCGCCCGGTTCACGTCCAGGAGCGCGACCGTGCGCGCGGCCCCGCGCATGAGGGCCGCGTAGGCCAGCGTCGACCCGACGGCGCCCGCGCCGACGATCGCCAGCTTGGTCGTCCGCGCTCCCCCTCCCGGCCCGCCCGTGGTCGCGTCGCCCGTGCCGTGCGGGGACGTGCTCGTCGTCATGTCGCCTCCGTGAAGTTCGCTGGGTTCCCTGATGCTCGCGGGAAAGGACTCAGCCTAGAGCGGTGAGGCGCCGGAGCGCAGCGGTGGCGACGTCACGGTCCGTCGTCTGCCAGAACCCCGGCATGGACCGCGTGAGGAACGTCCCGTAGCGCGCGGTCACGAGGCGCGGGTCGAGGACCGCGACCACGCCACGGTCCGCCGTCGACCGGACGAGCCGACCGGCGCCCTGCGCCAGCAGGAGCGCGGCGTGCGTCGCCGAGACCTGCATGAACCCGTTGCCGCCCGCGGCCTCGACGGCACGGGCCCGCGCCGACTTCACCGGGTCGTCCGGGCGCGGGAACGGGATCCGGTCGATGAGCACGAGATGGCACGACGGCCCCGGGACGTCGACGCCCTGCCACAGCGACAGCGTGCCGAACAGGCACGTCGCCGGGTCGTCGGCGAACTCGCGCACGAGCGTGGGGAGCTGGTCGTCGCCCTGGCACAGGATCGGCACGTCGAGCCGCTCGCGCATCGCCTCCGCAGCGGCCACCGCGGCGCGACGCGACGAGAACAGGCCGAGCGTGCGGCCGCCCGCCGCTTCCACGAGCGCGGCGATCTCGTCGAGCTGGTGCTCCGTGGACGCCTCGCGGCCGGGCGTCGGCAGCCGCTTGGCGACGTAGAGGATGCCCTGCCGCGCGTAGTCGAACGGGCTGCCGACGTCGAGCCCGCGCCACCGCGGCGCGTCGGCGTCCCCGCTCTCGCCGCCGCCGAGCCCGAAGGTGCGCGCGACGGCGTCGAAGCTCCCGCCGAGCGCGAGCGTCGCCGAGGTGAAGACCCCGGTGCGCTCGGCGAGCAGGTGCGTGCGGATGAGGCCCGCGACGCCCAGCGGGGCGGCGTGCAGGCGGCTCGCGCCCTCCCCGAACCGGTCGGCCGACCAACCGCCCTCGCCGGGCCGGGAGCACCAGAGCACGTCGTGCCCGGTCGGGTCCGCGGCCATGCGCTCGGCGACCTCGAAGAGCTGCAGCATGGTCGACTGCGCCATCTTCAGGCCGGAGTCGGGCTGGGCCGGCTTGGTGACCCCGGTCTCGGGCTTGAGCGTCGAGAGCACCTCGCGCGCGGCGTCGCGCACGGCGGCGACGGCGGAGCGCGCGCCCTCGGGCAGCCCGTCCGGGAACCGCTCGGCGGGCAGCGCTCCGACGACCGTGCCGAACGCGGCCGAGGCCGCGTCCAGCGCGTCCGTCGTGACGCCCCCGTGCCGCCGCGCGAGGCGGGCCGCGCTCTCGATCGCCGGGACGGAGAGGTCGACCGTCGCCGCCGCGGTCACCCGGTCGGCGAGCTCGTGCGCCTCGTCGACGACGAGCACGTCGTGCTCGGGCAGCACGCCGGGCGAGCCCATCGCGGCGATGCCGAGCATCGCGTGGTTGGTCACCACGACGTCGGCCTCCCGTGCCGTCGCGCGCGCCTTCTCGGGGAAGCACTCGGCGAGCAGGGGGCACCGCTGGCCGAGGCACTCGAGCGCCGTGACCGAGACCTGCCGCCACGCCTTGTCGCTCACCCCCGGCACGAGGTCGTCCCGGTCCCCGGTCGACGTCTCGTCGGCCCACTCGCGCAGGCGCACGACCTGCTCGCCGAGCGCCGCGGCGCTGGTCCCGCCGCGTGCGGCGGGGTGGTCGGCGGCGCCCGCGGACTCGCCCGGCAGGTCGAACAGCGTCGGCTCGTCGGCCGGGTACCCGCCCGCGATCTTGTGGACGCACAGGTAGTTGTGCCAGCCCTTGAGGAGCGCGATCGTCGCGGGGCGCGGGAGGCGGTCAGCGACGGCGTCGGCGACGAGCGGGAGGTCGCGCGTGATGACCTGGCGCTGGAGCGCCAGCGTCGCGGTCGAGACGATCACCCGCTCGTCGGTCGCCACCGCGTGCCGCACCGCGGGCACGAGGTACCCGAGCGACTTGCCCGTGCCCGTGCCCGCCTGCACCACGAGGTGCTCCGACCCCTCGATCGCGTCGGTGACCGCGCGTACCATCGCGTGCTGGCCGTCGCGCCGCGCGCCGCCCAGCCGCGTGACGGCGACGTCGAGCAGCGCGTCGACGTCGGGCACGTCGCCTCCCGCGGTGCCGGCCGTCGTCCCCGGCCCCTCGGCGTCGACGCGGTCGGGGGCAGGTCGCGTGGAGGGGGGCACCCGCCGAGTCTACGGTCGGTCACCCACGGGGCGGAGGCCCTGTGGACGACGGCGCCGGGCACGGCACGGCCCCGTGCGGCAGGAGCCGCACGGGGCCGTGGAGAGCGTCGGGCCGAGGTCCGGTGCGGGCCGGTCAGCCCTGGGCCGAGGCCCCGACGAGCTCGGTCGCGAGCGCCTGGGCGACGCGACCGCGCAGCAGCGTGCCCTCGGGCGTGTGCTCCTCGTGGTCGATCTCGCCCTCGGTGTGGACCCGGTGCACGAGGTCGCCGCGGTGGTAGGGGACGACGACGTCGATCTCGACGTCCGGGCGGGGCAGCTCGTGCGCGATGAGCTCGCGCAGGTGCTCGATCCCCTCGCCCGTGTGCGCCGAGACCACCACCGTGCGCCGCTCGCGCAGCCGGATCCGCGCGATCGTCTCGGGGTCCGCGACGTCGGCCTTGTTGAGGACGATCACCTCGGGCACGTCCTCCACGCCCGGGATGTCGGCCAGGACGTGGCGCACCGCCGCGATCTGGCCCTCCGGGTCGGGGTGCGACGCGTCCACCACGTGGAGCAGCAGGTCGGCGTCGCCGACCTCCTCGAGCGTCGACCGGAACGCCTCGACGAGCTGGTGCGGCAGCGCGCGGACGAACCCGACGGTGTCGGCGAGCGTGTACACGCGACCGTCCTCGGTGCGCGTGCGGCGCACCGTGGGGTCGAGCGTCGCGAACAGGGCGTTCTCGACGAGCACGCCCGCGCCCGTGATGGCGTTGAGCAGGCTCGACTTGCCCGCGTTCGTGTAGCCCGCGATCGCGACGGACGGGACCGCGTGCCGCTTGCGCGACGCGCGCTTGGTCTCGCGGCCCGGGGCCATCGCCTGGATCTCCCGGCGCAGCTTGGCCATGCGGTTGCGGATGCGGCGGCGGTCCAGCTCGATCTTCGTCTCACCCGGACCACGCGAGCCCATGCCCGCGCCCGCCCCGCCGACCTGACCACCGGCCTGCCGGGACATCGACTCGCCCCACCCGCGCAGGCGCGGGAGGAGGTACTCGAGCTGGGCGAGCTCGACCTGCGCCTTGCCCTCCCGGGACTTCGCGTGCTGGGCGAAGATGTCGAGGATCAGGGCGGTCCGGTCGATCACCTTGACCTTGACGATGTCCTCGAGCGCACGCCGCTGGGAGGGCGCGAGCTCGCCGTCGATCACGACCGTGTCGGCTCCGCTGGCGGCGACGACGTCGGCCAGCTCGGCTGCCTTGCCGGAGCCCAGGTACGTGCCCGGGTCGGGCTTCGCGCGGCGCTGGATCACGCCGTCGAGCACCTGGGAGCCCGCCGTCTCGGCGAGGGCCGCGAGCTCGCGCAGCGAGATCTCGGCCTCCTCCGCGGACGTGGGGGCGCCGTCCTCGCGCGGGTCGGAGCCGGGGCTCCACAGCCCGACGAGCACGACCTTCTCGAGGCGCAGCTGCCGGTACTCGACCTCGGTGACGTCCTCGAGCTCGGTCGACAGGCCGACCACGCGGCGCAGCGCGCTGCGCTCCTCGAGCTCGAGCTGCTCGCCGTCGTGCCGTGCGTGGACCGTGCCGCCCTCGGCGCGCGCCGTCCCGGCCCGAGCGAGCACCCGCGCCACGACGTCGCTCGCGATGTCCCGCGTCGCGCCGGTCGGCTCGTCCTGAGCCGGGGTGGGGTTCGCCGGTGAGTTTGCCGGGGTAGCGCTCATGTGCCGCCTTTCGTCGGGAAGAGGCGCGCGTGCGCCCTGGTGACACAACAAGCGTGGCACGGGAAATCGTCCCGGGGCCAGCGGATAAGCCGGTGAGCCCTGCGCGGACGGAGCCGGCCGCCGTCGTCCGCGTGCCGGTCCGCGTAGGATCGGCCGACGTGACCGAGGACCAGGACCCCGCCGTCGACCCTGCGCACGACAGCACGCAGGACCACTACTTCACCGCGAAGCCGGCGTCCCCCGCCGAGCGCCGCACGATCTCCGTGCGCCTTGCGGGACGTGACGTCGAGGTGGAGGTCGCGTCCGGCGTCTTCTCCCCCGGGCGCCTCGACCTCGGCACGCAGGTCCTGCTCCGCACCACCCCACCGCTCGACGACGTCGTGGCGGCCCGGTCCGCCCGCGCGGACGGCGGGTCCGACGGCGACGCCGCGCACGTCCTCGACCTCGGCTGCGGCTGGGGCCCGGTCGCCCTCACGATGGCCCTGGAAGCTCCGGGCGCGACCGTGTGGGCCGTCGACGTCAACGAGCGCGCGCTCGACCTCGTGCGGCGCAACGCGGAGCGGCTCGGCCTGACGAACGTCCGTGCGGTCGTGCCGGACGACGTGCCCGACGACGTCGCGTTCGCCGCGCTGTGGTCGAACCCGCCGATCCGGGTCGGCAAGGACGTCCTGCACGCGATGCTGCTGCACTGGCTCCCGCGCCTCGCGCCGGGCGCGAGCGCGCACCTCGTCGTGCAGCGCAACCTCGGGTCGGACTCGCTCCAGCGGTGGCTCGCCGAGGCGCTGCCGCCGCACCTGCAGGGCGCGGTCGTCGAGCGCGCCGCGAGCGCGAAGGGGTTCCGGGTGCTGGAGGTCGTGGCCCCGGGCTGAGCCCGACCGTCAGACCGGCGCGCGGTCGTCCTCGGTCGCGACGGGCTCGGCCTCGTGGTCGTCCGCCGTCGTGGCGGCGTCGGCGCCGTCGCCGTCGCCGTCGACGCCGTCGTCGGGGGCCGACGCCGCGAGCGCGGGCAGGAACGCCGCCAGGTCCACCTCGCCCGAGTAGACGAGCTCGGCGGGTCCCGCGAGCTCGACGCGGTCGCCCTCGAGCGCCCGCACGCGCACCGTCCCGCCCGGGACGTCGACGAGCCAGGTGTCCGGCGCGTCCGGGCCGCCCCAGACCCGGACCGCGAGCGCCGCGGCGCACGCACCGGTGCCGCACGACGGCGTCTCCCCGACGCCGCGCTCGTGGACGCGCATGCGCACGCGACCGACGAGGGTTCCGTCGTCCGCCGTCGTCTCACCCAGCGGCACCACGAGCTCGACGTTCGTCCCGTGCGCCGGGTGCGGCTCGACGACCGGCGCCTGGGTGAGGTCCGCGTGTGCCAGCACGTCCTCGCGCGCGACGGCGAGCACCGTGTGCGGGTTGCCGA
The DNA here is from genome assembly GCF_055571305.1 of Cellulosimicrobium sp. NPDC030954. NCBI lineage: Bacteria > Bacillati > Actinomycetota > Actinomycetes > Micrococcales > Promicromonosporaceae > Cellulosimicrobium > Cellulosimicrobium sp. NPDC030954. The sequence goes on along the minus strand of NZ_JBVIFN010000007.1, from coordinate 141,292 downwards.
GGTCGACGCTCAGCGCGGGGCGCGGGACCTCCCAGCCGCGGACGACGACGGTCGCGTCGTAGCCGTCGTGCAGCGCGGGCCGGCCGCCGGGGAGGAACCACGGGCCCATGTCGACCGCGAACCAGCCGTCGTCCTCCTTGCGCACGCGCTTGACGCCCGCGCGCGTCCCGACGGGGACCTCGTTCCCGCCCGCGAAGCTCACGAGCCCGAGCCGCTCGGCGAACGCGGCGAACACGCGCACGCCGTTGCCGCACATCTCGGCGACGGAGCCGTCGGCGTTGCGGTAGTCCATGAACCAGATGGCGTGCGGGTCCTCCGCGAGCACCTCGCGCGACTCGGGCACGAGCGCGGTCGGGACGAGGCGGATGACGCCGTCGCCACCGATCCCGCCGCGGCGGTCCGCGAGCGCGCGCACGAGCTCGGGCGTGAGGTCGAGCTCGCCCGTCGTGTCCGCGAGCAGCACGAAGTCGTTGCGGGTCCCGTGGCCCTTGGTGAAGCGGGTGCGCATCATGAGCCCAGACTACGGCGCACCGGTGCGGCGCCGTCCGCTTCGTCCGGCCCGACGGCCTCGCCCCGGGCGGACGCGGCGGCGTGCTCGTCGGCCACGGCGACGAGCGCGAGCGCGTCCTCGACGCGCGTCGGGGACTGCGCGTCGAGCCAGCGCACGCGGGGGTCGCGCCCGAACCAGCCCATCTGCTTGCGCGCGAGGCGGCGCGTGTTGGCGGTGACGGCCTCGCGCGCGGCGTCCTCGGTCGTCTCGCCGTGGAGCGCGGCCAGCACCTCGGCGTACCCGACGGCGCGACGCGCGGTCCGGCCCATCCCCCGCGCCTCCACCCGGCGCACCTCGTCGACGAGCCCCTGCGCCCACATCCGCTCGACCCGGCCCGCGACGCGCGCGTCGAGCACCGCGCGGTCGCAGTCGAGGCCGAGCTGGACGGTCGGGCGCACGTAGACCTGCCGCGGGAGGTTCGCGGTGAAGGGCTCACCCGTGAGCTCCATGACCTCCAGGGCGCGGACGACCCGTCGCGTGTTGGCGGGGCCGATGCTCGCGGCCGCCGCGGGGTCGCGCCGGGCGAGCTCGTCGTGCAGCGCGCGCGTCCCCTCCGTCTCGGCACGCGCCTCGAGCGCCGCGCGCACGGCGGGGTCGGTGCCGGGGAACCGCATGTCGTCGAGGAGGGCGCGCACGTAGAGGCCCGACCCGCCCACGACGACGGCGCGCGCCCCGCGCGCGGCGATCTCGTCGAGCGTCCGGCGGGCCTCCTCCTGGTAGCGCGCGACCGACGCGTCCTCGACGGGGTCGAGCACGTCGAGGAGGTGGTGGCGCACGCCGCGGCGCTCGTCGACGGGGACCTTCGCGGTGCCGACGTCCATGCCGCGGTAGAGCTGGTACGCGTCGGCGTTGACGATCTCCGCCGGCGCGCCGGGCACGGACAGCCGCTCGGCCAGGTCGAGGGCGAGGTCCGACTTGCCCGTGGCGGTCGGTCCCACGACGGCGACGACGACGCGGCGGCCGTACGGGTCGTCGCCGTGCTGCGCGCCGGTCGGGTCGGGCTCGGTCTTCACCCGCGCAACGGTACCGGCCGGGTCGCCCGGGCCTGGGTCGTGTGGGCGGTGATGCGTAGTGTGTCCGGTGGACGGTCCGCCTGCTCGCGGGCCCGCCACCGACCCCGTCGCGTGCCCCGACCCGCCCTCCCGCGGGCGGCGCACGGACGCACGCACCGACGACAAGGACTCGAGCACATGGGTTTCTTCACCAAGCCGGACGCCGCCCCGACCAGCCAGAACGCGCCGGTGACGCGCGAGCGGGTCGAGGCGTTCCTCAAGAGCCGCGACTGGCGGTACTTCGTCGACTCCGACGGGGACCTCGGCGGCAACTGGGACGGCAAGGTGTTCTTCTTCTTCCTCATGGGCGAGAAGCAGGAGATCCTGCAGGTCCGCGGCCGGTGGAACCGGACGCTGCCCGCCGCCGCGGAGGCGCAGGTCGTGCTCGTCGCCAACGAGTTCAACCGCGACAAGATCTGGCCCAAGGTCTACACGCGCGTCGAGGACGACCAGGTCGCCGTGTACACCGAGGTCGCGACCGACCTCGAGTTCGGCGCGGCGGACGACCAGCTCGGCCAGCTCGTCGAGTGCGGCCTGTTCACGGGCCTGCAGTTCTTCGACGCGCTCGACGAGCGCTTCCCCGACACCGCGGCGCAGGCCGTCGTCGCCGACGGCCCCGACGTCGACGCGCGGTGAGCGCGGCGCACGAGCGCACCGACGGCGGGGTCTCCCCGCACGGCACGGCCCCGGGCGGGGAGGCGACGGCGGCGTTCCAGGTCGACCTGCGGGGCGTCGTGGACCTCCTCGCCCGGCACCTGTACTCCAGCCCGCGCGTCTACCTGCGCGAGCTCCTGCAGAACGGGGTCGACGCGATCACGGCGCGGGTCGCGCTGGAGGGCTCGGAGGCACCGAGCCGCATCCTGCTGCGCCCGCTCCCGGACGGCGGTCTCGAGGTGCACGACTCGGGCGTGGGCCTGACCCGCGACGAGGCGCAGGAGCTGCTCGCGACCATCGGTCGCAGCTCCAAGCGCGACGTCGAGCTGGGCTCGGGCCGCGAGGAGTTCCTGGGCCAGTTCGGCATCGGGCTGCTCTCGGCGTTCATGGTCGCCGACGAGATCGAGCTCGTCTCGCGCTCGGCCCGCCCGAGCCCGTCGGGCGCCCCGGTCGCGCCGGTGCGCTGGCGGGGCCGCGCCGACGGGCGGTACGAGCTCGTCGAGCTGGGCCCGGACGACCCGGACGCGCCCGCGGAGCCGGGGAGCGTCGTGCGCCTGCGTCCGCGCCGGGACACCGAGCACTGGCTCGCGCCCGAGACCGTGGTCGCGCTCGCGCAGGACTTCGGCTCGCTCCTGCCCGTCGAGCTGCTCGTCGAGACGCGTCTCGACGACGCGGCCCCGGTCGGCGCGGACGCGCCCGTCGTGCTGCGCCGGCTGAGCGGCGACGAGCTGCCCTGGCGTGCCGCGCACCCGACGCCCGCCGCGCGCGACGCGGCGCTGACGGCCTACGCCGAGCGGACGCTGGGCTTCGGCCCGCTCGCCCGGATCGACCTCGACCTGCCCCTCGCGGGGCTGTCCGGCGTCGGGTACGTGCTGCCCGCCGCGGTCGCGCCGACGACCACGGCGCGGCACCGCGTCTACCTCAAGCGCATGCTGCTCGGCAGCGCCGTCGACGACCTCCTGCCCCCGTGGGCGTTCTTCGTCCGCTGCGTCCTCGACGCGTCCGTGCTGCGGCCGACCGCGTCGCGCGAGGGCCTGTACGAGGACGAGGTCCTGCTCGCGACCCGGGACGCGCTCGGAGCGCAGGTCCGCCGGTGGCTGCTCGAGACGCTCGCGACGGACACCGTCCTCGCGCGCCGCTTCCTGGAGACCCACCACCTCGCGGTCCGGGCGCTCGCGCTCACCGACGACGAGATGCTCGACGTCGCGGCGCGCGTGCTGCCGTTCGAGACGACCGCGGGGACGGGGACGCTCGCCGACCTCGCGGAGGCGCACCCGCAGGCCCGCCTGCTCTACACGTCGAGCGTCGAGGAGTTCCGCCGCATCGCGCCCGTCGCGGCGGCCCAGGGCCTCGCCGTCGTCAACGGCGGGTACGTCTACGACGCCGACCTGCTCGAGCGCGTCGCGGCGCGGTTCCCGCAGTGGCGGCTGTCGCCCGTCTCCGCCACCGACGTCGCGCACGTCCTCGACGAGGTCGAGCCCCTGCGCGAGCTCGAGGTCGCGGACGCGCTGGCGTCGCTCGACGCCGCGCTCGCCGAGCAGGACTGCGACGTCGTGCTGCGCCGGTACGAGCCGGACGCCCTGCCGGCGATGCTGCTGCACGACCGCGACGGCGACCACGCGCGCGAGGCGGCCCGCGTGGCCGAGACCGAGGACCTGTGGGGCGAGGTCCTCGCGGGCCTCAGCGGCCCGGTCCGCCCCCGTCGGCTCGTCCTCAACGACGCCAACGACACGGTCCGCGACCTGCTCGCGAGCCCCGACGCCGAGGTCCGCGCCGCGGGCGCCCGCTCGCTGTACGTGACCGCGGTGCTGGCGTCGGGCAAGGCGCTGCAGCCCGTCGAGGCGACGCTCATGAACGACTCGCTGTCGCTCCTGCTGGCCCGCGCCCTCGCGACCCCCCGCCCCGACAAGCACACCGACCAGCACACCGACGAGGAGAACCGATGACCCGGTCCGTGGACCAGGTGAACGCCACGCTGTACGACGTCCGCCGCATGCCCTACGGCCTCGCGCGCTCCACGGCCGCCGCGGCCGAGGTCGAGCGCGTGGAGGCCGAGGGGCCGGACGGGGCGCGCGCGTACGCGCTCTTCGTCCTCGTCGAGTCCTTCGTCTGGGGCGGCGAGGTCACCAAGGCCTACCTGCCGTTCACCAAGCTGCTGCGCTGGTGGGACGAGCACCCCGAGCACTTCGACGCCGAGGACGCGCACTCGCTCTTCTGGTCGTTCAAGTGGATGGTCGGGCACCTCATGGAGTTCCCCACGGTCCCCGCCGCGCAGATCGAGCGCACGCTCGACGACATGGCGCGGCGCTACGCGCTCGCCGGGAACGGTACGAACGCGGTCGCGCTGGAGCGCTTCGAGTGGGCCCGGGAGCGCGGGGGCGCGGACGTCGAGGACGCCTACCGGGCGTGGGTCGCGACCCCGCGGGACGAGTACTCCCAGTGCGAGGCCTGCGAGCCGGGCGACCGTGCCGCGTACCTCTTCGAGACGGGGCGCCACGAGGAGGGCATCCGGCTGCTCGAGCAGGTGCTGCAGGGGTCGCCCTCGTGCGCCACGGAGCCCGGCGACATGCTCTCCCACCTCCAGCTCGCGTACGTCGCGGTCGGCGACGCCGAGGCCGCCGCCCGCACGCACCGTCGCGGGCTGCGGCATCTCGACACCGGCGTGTCGATGACGGGCCCGAAGGGCCGGCACGTCGAGTTCCTCGCGCGCACCGGGAACGCGTCGCGCGCGCTGCGCCTGCTCGCCGAGCACCAGGCGTTCCTCACCGAGGCCGACTCGCCGGGCGACCGGCTCGGCTTCCTCACGAGCGTGAGCGTCGCGACGGGCGTGCTGCGGGCCGAGCACGCGGACGCCCCGCTCGCCCTGCGCGACGTGCCCGCGACCACGGTCGCCGAGCTCGACGACTGGGTGCGCCGCGAGGCGGCCGGGCTCGCGCGCTCGTTCGACGACCGCAACGGCACGCCCGCCGCGACCGAGCGGCTGCGCGCCGCGTGGGACCACGGGGCGCGCTCGCTGCCCGTGGACCTCTCGGTCCTGTCGGGCGCACCGGGGCCCGTGGCCGGTGCCCCGGCCGCCCCGACCGTCGACGCCGCCGGCGCGGCGGACGACCGGGGGACGGCGCACCCGTCGGACGGCCCGGCCCCGGCGCCCACCGGTGACGCCGCCGCGGACCTCGCACGCACCGAGCACAGCGCCGACCACGCTGGGCAGGCCGAGCACGCCGGGGACGAGCCCACCGACGCCGAAGGTCTGCTCCGGCTCGCCGACGACGTCACGGGCGAGGACCCGGTGCGCGCCGCGCAGCTCCTGCGGCGCGCGTCAGCGCTGCTGGAGTCGGCCGGCCACCTCGACCGGGCAGGGTTCGCGCTCGCCGAGGCGGCTCAGCTCGCCGCGGTCGAGGGCGACGACGACGGCGCCGCCCCGGCGTTCGTGCACGCCCTCGCGCTCCTGCGCGCGGGCGGCGTCGCCCCCCGGTTCGTCGGTCCGGTCGTCCGCGCGTCGGCACGGCTGGAGGCCGGGCGCGGCGACGTGACCGGCGCGCTCGCGCAGCTCCAGCGCACGCTGGACGACCTCGACGCCGCCGGTCCCGACGTCGTCGGCCAGGCGACCCGCGCGGCCGACCTCGTCGAGCGGGACTCCGCCGCCGACGAGCGGGAGCGCCGCGACCTGCGGGACACCCGTGCCCGGCTGCTGGCGACCGCAGGAGAGCTCGACGCCGCGGCCACGCTCGCCGAGGCCGTGGCCGAGGAGTTCGCCCGCGCGGGCCAGGTCGGCGACGCCGCCCACGCGTTCTGGCTCGCGGGCCGCTCCCGCACCGCGGCCGGAGCCGACGCGGACGCCGTCGACCTCCTCGAGTCCGCGATGGAGGGCTTCGCGATCGTCCACGACCGCGACGCTCGGACGATGGTCGCGAACGAGCTCGTCGCGACGCTGCGCCGCCTCGGTCGCGAGCAGGACGCGGCCGCCGTCGGGGCGGGGCTCAGCGGCTGACGGGCCCGGCCGGCGCCGGGGAGGCGAGGGCGCCGTCGTCGAACCAGCGCACCTCGTAGCCGCGCTCCTCGTACTCCCCCGTCGCGACGTGGCGGTGCCCGTCGTCGGGCGCGGCTCCGAACCCGGCGAGCACGGCGTCCGGCGCCGCGCTCCGCGGGTCGTGCACGACGACGACCCGCGCACCCTGCCGCGCGAGGTCCGCGCCGAGCGCCTGCGCGGCGGCCTCGTCGTCACCGAGCTCGACGACGTCGACGGGGCCCGCCCAGCCGGCACCGGCCAGGGCGAGGAGCCCGACCGACGCGGCCGTCCCCGCCACGGGGGCTCCCGGCCCGCCCGCCCGGGTCGCGACGGCCCAGGCGGTGTCGAGCCAGGTGTCCGCGACGCCCGCCGCCGCGAGCGACGCCCGTGCCGGTCCCCGCGTCCGTGCGGTTCCCGGTGCGACGACGACCACGGGGGCCGGGGCGGACCGATCCCCGCGCAGGGACGGGACGCCGTCCACCAGTCGACCCAGCGCCGCGAGCGCCGCGGTGCGCGTGGCGCCGAGCACCGCGGCGGCACCCGCGGCGCCGGGGACGAGCAGCGGGGTACCGGGCAGGACGACGGCGCGGACGGTCACGCGCCCACCGTAGCGGTCGCCGGGACGACGTCGGCGATGCGGCGTCCGGGGGCGCGCGCGAGTACGGTGGGTGGGTGAGGTTCTTCGGGGCGCAGGACGACGACGACCGGCGGGACGGTGATCCCGGCGAGGCTCCGGACGGCGGCGGGGCCGTTCCCGGCCGCGCCGGGGACGAGCTGCAGTCGCAGGTCGAGGACCTCCTGGCGCGGGAGCTGGGCCAGGTCGCGACGGACGTGCTGCGACCCCCGACCCCGCTGTCCCTCTCCCGGGTCGTCGAGTGGATCACCGACAGCGGCTACAGCTACTTCGTCGACTCCGACGGCGACGTGGGCGGGCTGTGGCACGGCCGGCTGTTCTACTTCCTGCTCTTCGGCCACGGCGACGAGATCCTGCAGGTCCGCGGGCAGTGGAACCGCGACCTCGCGCTCGAGCGGCTGGAGGAGATCCTCGAGTTCTGCAACGAGTGGAACGCGGACCGGATCTGGCCCAAGACGTACACGCGCGTGCGCGACAACGGGATGATCCAGGTCTTCACCGAGGTGACCGTGGACCTCGAGCACGGGGTGACGGACGACCAGCTCGACCAGCTCCTCCAGTGCGGCCTGAGCACCGGGTCGATGTTCTTCGACGCGCTCGACGAGTTCTACCCCGACCCCGCGAGGCAGGCGCCATGACGCAGGCCCGCACCAACTGGTTCGCACGCCTGTTCGGCAACCGCCGCCCCAAGGCGCCCGACTCGCTCCCGCGCGAGGAGGAGCTGCCGCGCGCGCTGTCGATGGCGCGCATCGGCGACCACCTCACGCGTCGCGGGTACCACTTCCGCGTGGACGACGACGGGGACATCACCGGGACGTGGGACGGCCACCGCTTCTGGTTCCTGCTGCTCGGCGACCGTTCCGAGATCCTCCAGGTGCGGGGCCGCTGGTCCACGTCGCTCCCGCTCGAGTCCCGGCTCGTGACCCTGCAGGCCGTGAACGACTGGAACCGCGAGCGCATCTGGCCCAAGGTCTACGTCCGCGAGGAGGCGGGCCGGCTCGCGCTCTACGCCGAGGTCTCCGTCGACCTCGAGCACGGCGCGACGGACGACCAGCTCGCCCAGACCGTCTCGTGCGGCCTGGGGACAGCCGTCCAGCTCTTCCACGCCATCGGCGCCCAGCTCCCCCCGGGAACCTTGGACGACTGACGCCGGCCATCACGTCCGGGCCGCGCACGTCCAGGTCCGCACGGCCAGCAAGCACTGGCGGGCATGCGCGCCCGGAACGCGCGTCCGGGCACGCGGGGCCGGGATCGGCGGCTCAGGCGCGGAGCGTGGGGAGGCCCAGGGCGACGGGGCCGGACGCGGCGCCGCCGCCGTGACCGTGCCCGTGGTCGTCGTCGGCACCGCCCAGGCGGGCGCGCTCGCGCTGCGCCCACGCGTCGCCGGAGCGGGTGCGCCGCACCGCGAACGTGCCGCCCCCGACCGCCGAGTCGGCGATGAGGTGGTGGGGCGCGGAGCGCGTGACCTCGACCGTGACGACGTCACCGGGTCGCGGCATGCGGGGGTCGAGGTCGTCCGCGAGGCGCGGGTCCGTGGACCAGGGCGTCGCGCCGGACGAGGTCGCGGCGTCGTCGGGCGCCGTGGGGACGACGTCCGTGGGGAGCGCGAGGTGGACGAGCCGGTTGTCCGGGGCGCGTCCGGTCACGCGGTGCGTGGCGCCGTCCTTGCGCCCGGCGCCCTCGCCGACGAGGACGTCGATCGTCCGGCCCACCTGGCGTGCGGACTCCTCGCCGGCGATGCGCTCCTGGAGCGCCTGGAGCCGCTCGAAGCGTTCCTGGACGACCTCCTTGGGGAGCTGCTCGTCCATGGTCGCGGCCGGCGTCCCGGGGCGGGGCGAGTACTGGAACATGAAGGCCGAGGAGAAGCGCGAGGCCTCGACGACGCGCATCGTCTCCGCGAAGTCCTCCTCGGTCTCCCCCGGGAAACCCACGATGATGTCGGTGGTGATCGCGGCGTCGGGCATGACGGCCCGCACCCGGTCGAGGATCCCGAGGAACCGCTCGGAGCGGTAGGAGCGGCGCATGGCGCGCAGGATCCGGTCGGAGCCCGACTGGAGCGGCATGTGGAGCTGGGGCATGACGCTCGGCGTCTCGGCCATGGCCGCGATGACGTCGTCGGTGAACGCGGCCGGGTGCGGCGACGTGAACCGGACGCGCTCGAGGCCGTCGATCGTCCCGCACGCGCGCATGAGCTTGGCGAACGCGCCGCGGTCGCCGAACTCGACGCCGTAGCTGTTGACGTTCTGGCCGAGCAGCGTCACCTCGATGGCACCGGCCTCGACGAGCGCCCCGACCTCGGCGAGGACCTCGCCCGGACGACGGTCGCGCTCCTTGCCGCGCAGGTGCGGCACGATGCAGAACGTGCACGTGTTGTTGCAGCCGACGCTGATCGACACCCAGCCGGCGTAGACCGACTCGCGCTTCGTCGGCAGCGTGGACGGGAACACCTGCAGCGACTCGGCGATCTCGACCTGCGCGGCCTCGTTGTGGCGTGCGCGCTCGAGCAGCACGGGCAGCGCGTCGAGGTTGTGCGTGCCGAAGACGACGTCGACCCACGGCGCCTTCTCGACGATCGTGCCGCGGTCCTTCTGCGCGAGGCAGCCGCCGACGGCGATCTGCATCCCGGGCCGCGCGGCCTTCACGGAGGCGAGCTGGCCGAGGTTCCCGTAGAGGCGCGTCGCGGCGTTCTCCCGCACGGCGCACGTGTTGATGACGACGACGTCGGCGCGGTTCGCGGCCTCGTCGTCCGCGCTCGCGCGCGTGTACCCCGCCTCCTCCAGCATCCCGGCCATGTGCTCGGAGTCGTGGACGTTCATCTGGCAACCGAGCGTGCGGACGACGTAGGTGCGCGGGTGCGCGTCGTCGACCGGCGCACCGGAGGTGGCACCGGGTGCGAGCGCGGCCGGGACGGGGGCGGGGGCGATCGTGGACATCACCGTCCAGGGTACGGCGCCGGGTGCCGTGTTACGGAACTGTTGCCCGACTGTTGCCGGATGAGGTGGCACCGTGCAACAGAAGGGACATAGTGTCCAGGAATGGCCGACGAAACCTCTTCGCCGTCCGACGCGCAGCGCAGCGCGCAGGACGCTCAGCCCCTCCCCGCCGAGCAGGTCCTCGGTGAGCCGCTCGTCGAGCTGCGCGACGTCAACAAGCACTTCGGGGAGCTGCACGTGCTCCGGGACATCAACCTGACCGTCCGGCGCGGCGAGGTGCTCGTCGTCATCGGCCCGTCGGGCTCGGGCAAGTCGACGCTGTGCCGGGCGATCAACCGGCTGGAGACGATCGACTCCGGCGAGATCCTGGTGGACGGCGAGCCGCTGCCCGAGGAGGGCAAGGCGCTCGCGCGGCTGCGCTCCGACGTCGGCATGGTCTTCCAGTCCTTCAACCTCTTCGCGCACAAGACGATCCTCGACAACGTCACGCTCGGCCCCGTCAAGGTGCGGCGCGAGAAGGCCAAGGTCGCGAAGGACCGCGCGCTCGCGCTGCTCGACCGCGTCGGCGTGATGAACCAGGCGCAGAAGATGCCCGCCCAGCTCTCCGGCGGGCAGCAGCAGCGCGTCGCCATCGCCCGCGCGCTCGCGATGCAGCCCAAGGTCATGCTCTTCGACGAGCCCACCTCGGCGCTCGACCCCGAGATGATCAACGAGGTCCTCGACGTCATGGTCGCCCTCGCCAAGGAGGGCATGACGATGATCGTCGTCACGCACGAGATGGGCTTCGCCCGCAAGGCCGCGAACCGGGTCGTCTTCATGGCCGACGGCCAGATCGTCGAGGAGGCCCATCCCGAGGAGTTCTTCACCGCGCCCAAGAGCGACCGCGCCAAGGACTTCCTCTCGAAGATCCTCACCCACTGAACCCCGCCGGGCAGGCACGAGCCCGGCCCGACAGCCCCAGAACCCGGTCGACCGTCGAGGCACACCTTCGACGGGCGTCCACCACTCACGAAGGGTAGGAACGATGCGCACACGACACGCAGGTGCTGCCGTGCTGGCCGCTCTCACCGCGCTCACGCTCGCGGCGTGCGGCGGCGGCGAGGTCGGCGGCGGCGACGACGACGCGACCGACACGGCCACCGACACGGGCGACACCGGCGGTGGCGCCGAGGGCTCGATCAAGATCGGCATCAAGTTCGACCAGCCGGGGCTCGGGTACCAGGACGGCTCCACCTACACGGGCTTCGACGTCGACGTCGCCACGTACGTGGCAGGCGAGCTCGGCTACGGCGAGGACCAGATCGAGTGGGTCGAGGCGCCGTCCGCCCAGCGCGAGACGATGCTCCAGACCGGCCAGGTCGACATGATCTTCGCGACCTACTCCATCACGGACACGCGCAAGGAGACGGTCGCGTTCGCCGGGCCGTACTTCGTGGCCGGGCAGGACCTGCTCGTCGCCGAGGACAACACCGACATCACCGGACCGGAGTCGCTCGAGGGCAAGAACCTCTGCTCCGTCACGGGCTCGACGTCGGCGCAGCGCATCAAGGACGAGTACGCCGCGGGCGTGCAGCTCCTCGAGCGCCCCGGCTACGCCGAGTGCGTCACCGCGCTCACCGCCGGCCAGGTCGACGCCGTCACGACCGACGACATCATCCTCGCGGGCCTCGCGGCCCAGCCCGCCAACAAGGGCAAGGTCAAGGTCGTCGGGGCGCCGTTCTCGACCGAGCGCTACGGCGTCGGGCTCCCGCAGGACAACGACGTCTGCGAGGACGTCAACACCGCGATCGAGAAGATGATCGAGGACGGTTCCTGGGAGGAGTTCGTCACCAAGAACACCGAAGGCACCGGGTACACGCCGAACGCCAGCGAGAACCCTCCGACGGTCGACCCCTGCGCCTGACCGTCCACGGCCGGGGGAGCCGCGCGCCGGTGCGCCGCTCCCCCGGCCACCGGGCCGTCGACCCGGCCCGGCACGTACCCTCCCGGAGGACCACCAACCGTGGGTGACTACCTGTCGCAGACCTGGGCGCTCGCCCGGGAGTACGACGTGCTCGGCGCGTTCTGGGTCAACATCCAGCTGACGTTCTGGGCCGCGATCCTCGCGCTCGTGCTCGGCACGGCGCTCGCGCTCATGCGCATCTCCCCCGTGCCGAGCCTGCGCTGGGCCGGGACCGCGTACGTCAACGTGTTCCGCAACACGCCGCTGACCATCATCATGACCTTCATGGTGCTGGGGCTGTGGGGACAGCTCAACGTCACGCTCGCACCCGACTTCGCGGCGAACTTCTTCCGGCTCGCGGTCGTGGGCCTGGCGATCTACCACGCGGCGTTCGTGTGCGAGTCGATCCGGTCGGGCGTGAACACGGTGCCGCTCGGCCAGGCCGAGGCGGCGCGCGCGATCGGCCTGCCGTTCCTGCCCGCGGCGCGCCTCATCATCCTGCCCCAGGCGTTCCGCGGCTCCGTCGCGCCGCTCGGCAACACGCTCATCGCGCTGCTGAAGAACTCCACGGTCGCGGCGGCGGCGAGCGTCACGACGGAGACGTCGAGCCTCATGAAGACCATGATCGAGTTCAACTCGAACTACATCTACGGGATCTTCCTGACGTTCGCGATCGGCTACGTCATCCTCGTCATCCCCATCGGGCTGCTCACCACGTCCCTCTCGAACCGACTGGCGGTCCGCCGATGAGCACCCAGCAGTCCGTCCTCTTCGACGCCCCGGGCCCCCGGGCGCGACGCGCGATCATGATCGGCAACGTGGTCGGGGCGATCGTCGTGCTCGGCGTCGCCGCCCTCGTGCTCGTCGCGCTCGGCAACAAGGGCCAGCTCGCCCCCGAGCTGTGGTCGTCGCTGTTCACGGCCGACGCGTGGCAGTACTACTTCATCCCGGGCCTGCAGAACACGCTGCGCGCCGCCGGCTTCGCCATCGTCGGCGCGCTGGTCTTCGGGCTCCTCTTCGGCACCGGCAGGCTGTCGCACCTGCGCGCGGTGCGCGTCGTGAGCGGCATCGTGGTCGAGTTCTTCCGGGCCGTGCCCGTGCTGCTCATGATGATCTTCTTCTGGCTGCTCCTGGGCCTCAGCCACGTCGACGACGCGCCGTTCCTCGCCGTGGTGCTCGCGCTCGTGCTCTACAACGGCTCCGTCATCGCCGAGCTCGTCCGCTCGGGCGTCGGGAACCTCCCCCGGGGCCAGGGCGAGGCCGGGCTCGCGATCGGGCTCACCACGGGGCAGACGCTGCGGTCGATCCAGCTCCCCCAGGCGCTCATCGCGATGCTCCCCGCGCTCGTGTCCCAGCTCGTCGTCGTGCTCAAGGACTCCGCGCTCGGGCAGATCATCACGTACAACGAGCTCCTGCGGGCCGCGCAGCTCTACGGCGTCGGCAACGGCAACATCCTGCAGTCGCTCGTGCTCGCCGCGGTGATCTTCATCGTCATCAACTGGCTGCTGACCCTCGTGGCGCGCTGGCTCTCCCGCTTCCTCAGCGGCCGCACCGCGGGCGCGACGGCCGCCGGCCCGGGCATCGGGAACCCCACGGTCGTCGCGGGAGGACCGGCCGAGGACGCACCCGCAGTCTCCGTCACCCGCTGACGGGTTCAGTCGAGCGGGGGCTCGACCGCCTCGGCGTCGAGCTCTCGCTGGACGATCTCAAAGGCCAGCGACGGGCTGTAGCCCTTCCGGGCGAGCGCCCCGACGGTCCGGCGCACCCGCACGTCACGGTCGAGGCCACGCGTGCGGGCGAGGCGCGTGCGCGCGAGCTCCAGGGCCGCGTCGGCCTCGGAGTCGTCGTCGACCTGCTCGAGCGCCGCGGCGCCGACCTCGCCGTCGATGCCGCGGCGGCGCAGCTCGGTCGAGATCGCGCGGCGGGACAGCCCGCGCTCCGCGTGCCGGGTGCGGACGATCATCTCCGCGTACTGCGCGTCGTCGACGAGGCCGACCTCCTCGAGCCGGTCGAGGATCGGCAGCACGACGTGCTCGGGGTAGCCCTTGCGCGCGAGGGACTGCGCGAGCTCCGCGCGGCTCTTCGGCGCGGCCGTGAGGATCCGCAGCACGGTCTCCCGGGCGCGCTCGGCGAGGTCGGCGTCGCTGATCTCGCCCCGTTCCACGAGCTCGTGGAGGGTCGGGCGCGGGCGCCGCGCGGCCTTGCGGCCGGCACGACGCCCGTCGTCCTCCTCGGGCGGGCCGGAGGGCTCGACGCCCTCGTCCCCGTCCTGCTCGCCGATCAGAACGGCGACTTCTTCCCCTTGGCGGCTGCAGCCGGGGCCTTCGCCGCGGCGGGCGCCGCAGCGCCGTCGGCCGCGACCGTCGCGCCCGCGGCCGGGTCGGCCGGCGCGTCGACCTTAGCCCCGACGCCGAGCTTCTCCTTGATCTTCTTCTCGAGCTCGTTGGCGAGGTCCGGGTTGTCGCGCAGGAACGAGCGCGCGTTCTCCTTGCCCTGGCCGAGCTGGTCGCCACCGTAGGTGAACCACGACCCGGACTTGCGCACGAACCCGTGCTCCACACCCATGTCGATGAGGCCGCCCTCGCGCGAGATGCCGACGCCGTAGAGGATGTCGAACTCGGCCTGCTTGAAGGGTGGGGCCATCTTGTTCTTGACGACCTTGACGCGGGTCCGGTTGCCGACCGCGTCGGTGCCCTCCTTGAGCGTCTCGATGCGGCGGATGTCGAGGCGGACGGAGGCGTAGAACTTCAGCGCCTTGCCACCGGTCGTCGTCTCGGGCGAGCCGAAGAAGACGCCGATCTTCTCGCGGAGCTGGTTGATGAAGATCGCGGTCGTCCCGGACGCGTTGAGCGCACCCGTGATCTTGCGCAGCGCCTGCGACATGAGGCGGGCCTGAAGGCCGACGTGGCTGTCGCCCATCTCGCCCTCGATCTCGGCCTTGGGCACGAGCGCCGCGACGGAGTCGATGACGATGATGTCGAGCGCGCCCGAGCGGATGAGCATGTCCGTGATCTCGAGCGCCTGCTCCCCCGTGTCCGGCTGGGAGACGAGCAGGGCGTCGGTGTCCACGCCGAGCTTCTTGGCGTACTCGGGGTCGAGCGCGTGCTCGGCGTCGATGAACGCCGCGATGCCACCGGCGCGCTGCGCGCTCGCCACGGCGTGCAGCGCGACCGTGGTCTTGCCGGAGGACTCCGGGCCGTACACCTCGATGACGCGCCCGCGCGGCAGGCCGCCGATGCCGAGCGCGATGTCGAGCGCGATGGAGCCCGTGGGGATGACCTCGACGGGGGCGCGGCCCTCCTCGCCGAGGCGCATCACGGAGCCCTTGCCGAAGCTCCGGTCGATCTGGGCGAGGGCTGCCTCGAGCGCCTTCTCGCGGTCTGCGGGTGCGGGCATGTCAGTCCACCTTCGGTTCGACGTTCATCTGTTCGTTGTGGCCCGACGCTACGGGCAGCCACCGACACGCGGCTCCGGCGACCCTCGAGCCTGTGGATCGTCGTGCCGGACCGGCGTCCTGGACCCGCCGCGGCGGGCCCTGTGCACAACTCTAGCCGAACACGTGTTCGATCCCGGAACGCGCACCTCGGCGTGTCACGCCCGCGCCCCGCTCTCGTCGCCGGACGACGACCACGCCTCCCCCGGGCGCAGCACCACGACGCGCGTCCCCGGCGCCTCGCGCTGCACCGCCGCCTCGAACGCCGTCCCCGCGTGGTCCATCCACCCGCGCGGGAAGTGCCGTCCGCCCGGTGCGTGCAGCGTGCCCCAGTGCACCGGGATCGCGACGCCGACGCCCACCTCGGCGCACACCCGTGCCGCCTGCGCGGGGCCGAGGTGCCCGCCCGACAGGCGCGGGCCCCACCCGCCCACCGGGACGAGCGCGACGTCCACGGGGCCGTCCGCGAGCGCCGGGAGGTGGACCATGTCCGGGTAGTGCTCGGTGTCCCCGACGACCCACACCCGCACACCGCGCGGACCGTCCGACCGCACGAGGTGCCCGTTCGCCGCGTTGGGCCGGTGCGGCATCGGCCGGTGCCCGTGCACCGCCGTCACGAGGCGCACCTCGACCCCCGCCTCGGCCGGGCCGACCGCGTGCCACGCGTCGTCGAGCCCGACCCCGCGCAGGCCCCGGGCGCGCAGCCACCGCGCGTTCGCCGGCGCGGTGAGCACGGGCACGTCGCCGAGGAGGCGCAGCGAGCGCAGCTCGGCGTGGTCGTGGTGCAGGTGGGACAGGAGGACGGCGTCGCTGCCCTGCCACACCGCGGCAGGCCGCTCCCCGCGCCGCCGCAGCATCCCGGCGTGCCGGTGCAGGAGCGGGTCGGCGACGAGCCGCACGGCCCGGCCGCCGGGGCGGCCGGACGGCAGGTCGAGGACGACGCTCGAGTGGCCGAGCCACGTCACGCGGACGCTCACGGCTCCTCCTCCCCTCGCGGCGCCCCGTTCGCGGCGGGCGCGGCGGGCGCGGCGGGCTCGGCGGGCTCGGCGGGGCGCAGGCCGAGGTCGCCGAGCCAGGCGACGAGGCGCCGGTGGACCGCCTCGGCCCCGACGAGCATCCGCGCGCCGTCCACGTCCTCGAGCTCGTCGTCGGGCAGCACGAGGTGCGTGGGGTGCAGCAGGACGGCCTCGTTCTGCGCCCCGCCGAGGCCGCCGTGGGACCCGACCAGCCCCTCGAACGCGTGCACCATCCCGACCTCGTCCACACGCGAGACGAGCACGAGGTCGCCCGCGTCCTCGAGGTCCGCGACACGCAGCAGGTCCGCCGCCGCGCGCGACCCGTAGCCCGCGAGCGGGTCCTCCCCCACGACCTCGCCGGTCCGCAGGTCGCGCGAGCCGCCGCGGCCGTGCGCCCGCGCCTCCCCGCCGGCCCCGCGCTCGACGACGACGCCGACGGCGGGGTTCGCGACGAGCCCCGGGAGCAGGCCGGGCCACCGGTCACGGACCTCGTCCCCCGTGAGCCGCCGTGGCTCGCGCGGGAACCACACCATGCCCAGGTTGCCCGACCCCACGACCGCGACCTCGGGGAGCTCGGGCAGCGCGGCGGTCTCGGGTCCGCCGCGGCGCTCCGAGCGGTCCGGACCGACCAGCATGCGGCCCGCGCCCTCCGGGACGGCGTCCGGCGCCGTCGGCCGCAGGGCGTTGAGGGCCGTGTTCGTCGGGCCCCAGGTCTCGCTGTCCGGCGCGGTGGCCCGACGGCGCCCCTCGCCCCGCGAGGAGCCCTCGCCCCGCGAGGAGCCCTCGCCCGCGCGAGGCCCGTCGTGCGGGCCCGGCCGGAGCGCCATCAGCCGGCGGACCTCGTCGAGGAAGGACCGGCCCTCGACCTGCTCGAACGTGGACCCGAGCGACTGCCCGTGGTCCGAGAGCACGACGACGTCGTACCGGCGCGGGGCCACCGCGGCGACCTGCTCCCAGAGGCCGACGACGCGGTCGAGCCCCTCGAGCGCGCGCAGCGACTCAGGGCGCAGCGGCCCGGCGTGGTGGGCGATCTCGTCGTAGTCGACGAGGTCGACGCACACGACCGGCGCCCCGCGCACGAGCTGCTCCGCGACGAGCGTCGTGTTGAGGTCGCGCAGCACGACGTTCGTCACCGCGCGCAGCACCGGGTACCAGCCGAGGCGCGACACGCGGGGCTCGACGCCGCGCACGGCCTGCTGCCAGCCCTGGTACAGCTCCTTGACGAGCTCGCCGAGCGCAACGACGACCGCCCGGACGAGCACGAACGGGCTCGCGAAGAAGTGCACGAACATCTGCCCCGGCCCGAGGCCCTCGCGCGCACGGCTCATCACGAGCAGGCTCGTCGCGGCGTCGCCCGAGAACATGGTCGAGACGGCGACGCCGCCCCCCGCGAGCAGCCCGGAACCGTCGCTCGTGCGCGCCTCGACCGCCGCCGCGTCGGCGGGGCGGTTGGTCACGACGAGCCGGCCGAGCGCGCGCGACCACCAGCGGAACGCGGGCACGTGCTCGGTCGAGCCGTGCAGGAGGCCGATCGTCGAGGCCGGCGTCGTCGCGGGCACGCGCGCCCACCACGTCGTGAGGTGGTGGCTCCCGCTGCCGAGCCAGCGCGCGAGCGTCGGGGTCAGCCCCGCCTGGAGCGCGTAGTCGAGCGTGGGGCGCGCGACGCCGTCGAGCAGGACGAGGAGCAGCCCCGCCGGCCGCCCGGCCGCACCCGCCGCACCCTGGTCCCGCCGCGGGAGTCCCGCCTGCCGGCGCGCGCGCCGGAGGAGGTCGCCCAGGACGTACTCGTTGTCGCTCGCCCCCACGACCCAGCGACCGAGCGCCATGAGGACGGCGGCGAGCACGAGGACCGCGAGGACGTCCACCCACGAGCCGCTCCGGAACCCCGGCAGGTACGTGAGGGCCGCCCACGCGACCGCCAGCTGCGCCACCACGCCGGACACGAGCGCGCCGACCACGCCGAACCGGTGCGCGAGCCGCCGCAGCACGGGGCGCAGGAGCACGTCGCCCAGCCCGACGGCGAGCGCCGCGAGGACGAGCGACCACGGGTTGGTGACCTCGACCCCGGGCACGAACCAGATCGCGAGCCCCAGGCCGACGGTCGTCGAGACGAGCGACCAGACGGCTCCCCGCACGTCGGCCGCGGTCACGCGGACCGCGGCACGGCCTCGGGCGGGAGCGCTCATGCGGCCATCATCGTGGCGCGCGGCCCGTCGCGCCCCTCGACGGTCCGCGGCCGCCGGCGCGGGACGGGTCAGCGGCGCGGCGGGGCCTGGCGGTGGTCGTCGTGACCCCAGCGGCGTTCGTCGGGCACGTCGAGCGCGTCGCACAGCGCGTGCCAGACGACGCGCGGCTCCACGCCGTCCTCGAGGGCCTGGGCGGCGGTCCGGTCGTCGAGCGCGGACAGCACCTGCTCCCGGACGTAGGCGCGTCCCAGGGACGCGCCGAACACCTCGTCGACCAGCTCGGAGAACTCGCGGTAGCGCACGGCACCAGCCTCCCACGGACGGACGGCCGTGCTGTTCCCGCACCTGTCTGTCGCACTGGCGGGGCGCCTGCCCCGCGTCGCGCGGCGCGTGTGGGTGGGCACGACCACAATGGGCGGGTGACCGTGGACCCGCTCGCGCGCTTCGCCGCGCCCACGCGCGCCTGGTTCTCGGGCGCGTTCGACGCCCCGACCGCCGCGCAGGCGGGGGCGTGGGACGCCGTGTCGAGCGACCGGCACGCGCTCGTCGTCGCCCCGACCGGGTCGGGCAAGACGCTCGCGGCGTTCCTCTGGTCGCTCGACCGGATCATGGCCGCGCCCGGGTCCGGCGCGGAGGTCGCCCGGGAGCGGCGCTGCCGCGTCGTGTACGTCTCGCCGCTCAAGGCGCTCGCGGCGGACGTCGAGCGCAACCTCCGGTCGCCGCTCGCCGGCATCCGCCAGGCGGCGGTGCGGCTGGGGCTCGAGGTGCCGGACGTCGTCGTCGGCACCCGGACGGGCGACACGCCCACGAGCGAGCGCCGCCGCCTCGCGACGCACCCGCCGGACATCCTCATCACGACGCCCGAGTCGCTGTTCCTCGTGCTCACGTCGCAGGCGCGCGCCGGGCTCGCGGGCGTCGAGACGGTGATCGTCGACGAGATCCACGCGGTGGCCGGGACCAAGCGCGGCGCGCACCTCGCGGTGTCCCTCGAGCGGCTCGACGCCTTCCTCGAGGCGCAGGAGCGCCCGCCGGCGCAGCGCGTCGGGCTGTCGGCGACGGTCCGGCCCGTCGAGGCCGTCGCGACGTTCCTCGGCGGCCACCGCCCGGAGGCGGAGGCCGGTCGCGAGGTGGTCGTCGTGCAGCCGCCCGCGAGCAAGCGCATCGAGGTCGACGTCGTGGTGCCCGTCCCCGACCTCGCGGACCTCGGCTCGGCGGCCCTCGTTCCCGACACCTCGCAGCGGACGGCGGCGCGCCCGGGGGCGGGCGGCCGCGGGGGTGGTGGCACGAGACCGGGGACGTCCCTCGACGGCCTCCCGCCCCTGCCCCCGGGCGAGCCCGACCTGTCGGGTCCGGCGACCTCGCGACCCACCGGGGCGCCCGACGTGCGCCCTCCGCGCCCGTCGGTGTGGCCGCACGTCGAGGAGCGCGTCGTCGACCTGGTCGCCGACCACCGCTCCACGCTCGTCTTCACCAACTCGCGACGTGGCGCCGAACGGCTCACGGCGCGCATGAACGAGGTGTGGGCGGAGCGCCAGGGCGAGGACGTCCTCGACCCGGGCACGATCACGGCGGCCCAGGTGCAGGCGCAGTCGGGCGCGAGCTCCGGCGCCGAGCCCGTCATCGCGCGCGCCCACCACGGGTCGATGAGCCGCGCGGAGCGCACGCGGACGGAGACCGAGCTCAAGGACGGGCGCCTGCCCGCGGTCGTCGCGACGTCGAGCCTCGAGCTCGGCATCGACATGGGCGCGGTCGACCTCGTCGTGCAGGTCGGTGCCCCGCCGTCGGTCGCGTCCGGGCTCCAGCGCATCGGGCGCGCGGGGCACCAGGTGGGCGCCGTCTCGCACGGCGTCGTGTTCCCCACGCACCGGGGCGACCTCGTGCCGTCCGCCGTCGTGGCCGAGCGCATGCGCACCGGGGGCATCGAGGAGCTGCACGTGCTCGCGAACCCGCTCGACGTGCTCGCGCAGCAGGTCGTGGCGATGGTCGCGGTCGACGAGTGGACCGTCGCCGAGCTCGCCACCGTCGTGCGACGCAGCGCGCCCTACGCCCACCTGGGCGACGCGTCGCTGCACGCCGTGCTCGACATGCTGGCGGGGCGCTACCCGAGCGAGGACTTCGGCGAGCTGCGCGCGCGCATCGTGTGGGACCGCGCGTCGGGCCGGATCACCGGGCGCCCGGGCGCGCTGCGCCTCGCCGCGACGAGCGGCGGGACGATCCCCGACCGCGGGATGTACGGCGTCTTCCTCGCGACGGACTCCGGCACCGGGACCGTCGCCGGAGACCCGGACACCGCGGGCGGCCGGGCGCCGCGCGGCGGGAAGCGCGTCGGCGAGCTCGACGAGGAGATGGTGTACGAGTCGCGCGTCGGCGACACGTTCACGCTCGGGTCGAGCACCTGGCGCATCGAGGACATCACGCCCGACCGCGTGCTCGTGACCCCGGCGCCGGGCATCCCGGGGCGCCTGCCGTTCTGGAAGGGCGACTCCCCCGGCCGGCCCGCCGAGCTCGGCCGCGCGCTCGGCGCCTGGGTCCGCGAGACCGACACCCTCGCCGCGGACGACCAGGACGCCGCGGCCGACCGGCTCCGTGCCGCCGGGCTCGACGCGTGGGCGAGCGACAACCTGCTCGCCTACCTCCGCGAGCAGCGCGACGCGACCGGGCGCGTGCCGGACGACCGGACGGTCGTCGTCGAGCGCTTCCGCGACGAGCTCGGGGACTGGCGCGTCGTCGTGCACTCGCCCTACGGGGCGAAGGTGCACGCGCCGTGGGCGCTCGTGCTCGCCGCGCGGCTGCGGGAGCGGTACGGCGTCGACGCCGCGGCGATGCACGCGGACGACGGCATCGTCCTGCGCCTGCCGGACACCGGGGACTCGTGGCTGGAGGGGTCGAGCGACGGGACGGGCGGGCTCGGCGGCGACGCGCCCGTCGTGCCGGCGGAGGACCTGCTGCTCGACCCCGACGAGGTCCTCGACGCGGTGCGCGACGAGCTCGGCGGGTCGGTCATGTTCGCGTCCCGGTTCCGCGAGGCGGCGGCGCGCGCGCTCCTGCTCCCCCGGCGTCGCCCGGACCGCCGCCAGCCGCTGTGGCAGCAGCGCCAGCGCTCGGCCCAGCTCCTGTCGGTCGCGTCGCAGTACCCCGAGTTCCCGATCGTGCTCGAGGCGGCGCGCGAGTGCCTGCAGGACGACTTCGACGTCGCCGCGCTCACCGACCTCATGCGCGACCTCGCCGCCGGGCGCGTGCGCCTCGTCGAGGTGACGACCCCGACGCCGTCGCCCTTCGCGCAGTCCCTGCTGTTCGGGTACACCGCGCAGTTCCTCTACGACGGCGACGCCCCGCTCGCGGAGCGGCGTGCGGCGGCGCTCTCGCTCGACCCGACGCTGCTCGCGGAGCTGCTGGGCGGCGACGGCGTCGCGGCGCAGCTCGCGGACCTGCTCGACCCCGCGCAGATCGAGCGCACGGAGGCCGAGCTCGGCGCGCTCGCGCCGGAGCGCCAGGCCCGTCACGCGGAGGACGTGTGGGACGTGCTGCGGCGGGTCGGGCCCCTCACGGACGCCGAGGTCGCGGCCCGCACGCGCGAGGACGTGCGCGCCGACGCCGGGGCGTGGGTGCGCGAGCTCGAGGCGGCCCGGCGCGTGGTCCGCGTCCGGCTGGCAGGCGTCGCTCCCGAGCGGGCCGTGCAGTGGGCCGTCGTGGAGGACGCCGGCCGCCTGCGCGACGCGCTGGGCGTCGCGCTGCCGGTCGGCATCCCCGAGGTGTTCACCGAGCCCGTCCCCGACCCCCTCGGCGACCTCGTGCGCCGCCACGCGCGCACGCACGGCCCGTTCACCGCGGGCGACCTCGCGACGCGCCTCGGCCTCGGCGTCGCGGTGGTGGTGCAGACGCTCGAGCGGCTCGAGGCGGCACGGCTCGTCGTCCGCGGGCGCCTGCGGCCCGAGTCGATCGGCGGCACGGGCGACGACTGGTGCGACGCCGAGGTGCTGCGCGTGCTGCGCCGGCGGTCGCTCGCGGCGCTGCGCGCCGAGGTCGAGCCGGTGCCGGCAGAGACGCTCGGCGTCTTCCTGCCGCGGTGGCAGGGGCTCGGAGCGCTGCGCGGGGCCGACGGCCTGCTGCGCGTCGTCGAGCAGCTCTCGGGGGCGGCCGTGCCCGCCTCCGCGCTCGAGACGCTCGTCCTGCCGTCGCGGGTCACGGACTACACGCCGACGATGCTCGACGAGCTCACGACGACCGGGGAGGTCGTGTGGTGCGGTCACGCCCCCCTGCCCGGCTCGGGCGGCGGCGACGGGCTCGTGAGCCTCCACCTGGCCGAGTGGGCGCCGCTCACGCTGCCGGACCCCGGCCCCGCGCCCGAGACCGGGCTGCACGCGACCCTCCTCGACCTGCTCGACGGCTCGGGCGGCTACTTCCTCCCGCGGCTCGCCGAGCGGGCGGGCGCCGAGGTCGGGCCGACCCTCGAGGCGCTGTGGGACCTGGTCTGGTCGGGCCACGTGACGAACGACGGGCTGGGCTCGCTGCGCGCCCGGCTCGGGTCCGGCGGCGGTGCGCACCGTGCCCCCCGGGCGCCGGCGCGCGCCCGCCCCGTCGGGCGGGGTCGGTTCGCGGGGCTGCGGCCCCCGACCTCGCCCGACACGACGCTGCGCGGGGGCGCCGGCCGCTGGTCGGCGCTGCCGCCGCGCGAGCCGGACCCGACCCGGCGCGCGCACGCGCTCGCGCGCGTCCTGCTCGACCGGCACGGGGTGCTCACGCGCGCCGTCGCCCCCGCCGAGGGCGTGGCGGGATCGTTCCGCGCGGTGTACCGCGTGCTGAGCGAGCTCGAGGCGACGGGAGCCGCGCGGCGCGGGTACTTCGTCGAGCACCTCGGCGGCTCCCAGTTCGCGCTCCCGGGCGCGGTGGACCAGCTCCGCACCGACGCCCAGGACCGCGAGCGGGCGATCGAGTCCGCCGCGGCCCGCGGGTCGGGCACCGGGCCGGACGGCCGGCCTCCGCTGCGTCCCGACGACGGCCAGCCGCGCGGAGGCCCCCGGCCGGGCGCGGTGCTCCTCGCCGCGACCGACCCCGCGAACCCGTACGGCGCCGCGCTGCCGTGGCCCGCACGACCGTCCGCCGTCGGCCCGGGGCCGGGCACCGCGACGAGCCCCGTGGCGGCCGCGGCCGTGGGAAAGCCCGCCGGGGGCGCGGTGCCGGCGGACCGCGCGGCGACCGGTGCCGACACGTCGCGCGGCCACCGCCCCGGGCGCAAGGCCGGGGCCGTCGTCGTGCTGAGCGACGGCGACCTCGCCCTGTACGTCGAGCGCGGGGGCCGGTCGGTCCTCTCCTTCGTCGACGGCCCGCGGCTCGCCGAGGCGAGCGCCGAGCTCGTCCGCGCGGTGCGCGCGGGCCGGCTCGGCAAGGTCGTGGTGCAGCGGGTCGACGGGGTCGAGGCGCTGGCCGGGGCGGGGACGACGGCGACGTCCGCCGACGAGGCGGTCCGCGCCCTCCTCGACGCGGGGTTCCGCGCGACGCCCCGCGGCCTGCGGGCGGCCTGACGTGGCGCCCGTGCAGCCACGTCCCGGGAGGAGCGGCCGACGCACCCCGAGCGCGCGGAGGGCCGGCCGTGCCCGAGGGTGACATCCTGCGGCTCGTGTCCGCGCGCCTGGACGAGGCGCTCGCCGGCCGGGTCCTCGTGCGCGCCGAGCTGCGATGGCCGACCGCCGCCGAGGTCGACCTCACGGGCCGGACGGTCGTGGCGAACGTGCCGTACGGCAAGCACCTGTTCACGCGGCTGGACGACGGTCGGTCGTTGCACACGCACCTGCGCATGGAGGGGTCGTGGCGCCTCGCCCGCACGGGGGCCCGGGACGCGCGGGGCGCGGAGCCGAACGTGCGCGTGGTGCTCGCCAACGAGTGGTGGACGGCCGTCGGGAACCGCATCGGGATGCTCCACGTGCTGCGCACCGCCGACGAACGGACCATCACCGGCCCGCTCGGCCCCGACGTGCTGGCCGACGACTTTCTCACGGCGGGGCTCGCGGAGGCCGTCGCGCGCATGCGGGCGGACGACGCCGCGGGAGGCACGGGGCCACGGCACCGACCGGGCCGCGAGAGGACCGGCGTCCCGGTCGCGGAGGCGCTGCTCGACCAGCACCTCGTCGCCGGTATCGGCACGATCTACACGGCCGAGTCGCTCTTCGCGGAGCGGATCTACCCGTGGACCCCGGTCCGGGACGTCGAGGACCTCGCGGGCGTGCTCACGACGGCACGAGCGCTCATGCAGCGCACCGTCCGGCACGGGTTCGACCCCCGGGCCGGCGTCGTACGTCACGTGCACGCGCGCACACGAAAGGCGTGCCACGTCTGTGGCACGCCTGTCGCAGAAGGTACGGCGAACGAGCCGCCGTACGACCGTCCGGTCTTCTGGTGTCCCTCGTGCCAGGCGCCGCCCGCGAGCGGGTGATCGCGAGCGTCGCTGCCCGGCACCTGCTCCGGGGCGGCCCCGGCGTGGACCGTCAGCCGACGGGCTGCAGGTCCTCTCGTCGTGCGGTGCCGTCGGGGTTCTGCCGCCCGAGGACCGCGGTCGCGAAGTCTGCCGGGATCGTGTCCGGGATGAGCAGACCCTCGGCGACCGCGACCCGGTCGCTGACCTCGCGCAGCACCAACGACATCGGGATGTCGAGCGCCTCGCAGATCGAGCCGAGGAGCTCCGACGACGCTTCCTTCTGACCGCGCTCGACCTCGCTGAGGTAGCCCAGCGAGACCCGTGCGGCGGAGGACACCTCTCGCAGGGTGCGCCCCTGTCGCTGGCGAGCGTCTCGCAGCACGTCCCCGATCTCTCGTCGAAGAACAATCATCTGGCGACCCCCTTCCGTGTCCCGTGCGCCCCCCGGAGCCGGTGAGGACCCCACCGGGGTGCGCGAACTGCTCGTGCCGGTCTTCCTGTTCACTGCCCCGCGTGACGGGGTCGTCCTACCGTACCCCGCCCGCGGTCCGCTCACGTCTCCGTTTCGGCGTGCCGGACCGGCCGTCGGCGCGCTGTCCGTGCGGCCCACCGGTCGGTTGACGGTCCTGTTGGCGATCACGTGCTGTGCAACGTCCCGACGTGGGGCCTTGTTCCCGCGCCGTGCCGCCCGGCGAACCCCCCGCGGCACGTTCACGACCTCTCCACGAGCACCGCCGGGCCCGGGCCCGGCGGGTCGCCCGGGCGACCGCGGTTCACCCGCGGATTTCACCCCGCGGGTCCGCGGAGGGCGGTTCCTCGACCACCGCGCGCGCGAGGTCGACCGCCGCGGCGACGGTCCCGGCACGCACGGCCGCGCGGTCGCCGTCGAGGTGCAGCCGACGCACGTGCGTCCCGCGCGGCCCGCTCGCCGCGACGAACACCGTGCCCGGGGACTGACCGTCCTGCGGGTCCGGTCCCGCGACGCCCGTGGTCGCGACCCCGACGTCCGCGCCGAGCACCTCCCGCACCCGCTCCGCCATCTGGCGCGCGACGTCCGGGTGGACGGCCCCGTGCGCGGCGAGGAGGTCGCCGTCGACCCCGAGCACCGACCGCTTGACGTCCGTCGCGTACGCGACGACGGCGCCGCGGAGCACGCGCGACGCACCCGGCACGTCGACGATCGTCGCGGAGAGCAGGCCGCCCGTGAGCGACTCGGCGGTCGCGAGGGTCCACCCGCGCGCCTCCAGCGCGGCGAGGAGGCCGACGACGTCCGGTCGCGCGAGCGGGGTCCCCCCGACCTCGGGGGCGCGCGCGCCCGTCACGAGGCCGAGGCGGCGTCCGGCGTCGCCCCGCGCTCGGCGAGGCGGGCCGCGCGGATCGCGTCGCGCCGCAGCCGCCAGCCCTGGTACGCGTACTCCACGCCCGTCACGACGGTGACGAGGATCGCCGCGGCGAGCACCACCCAGGCGACGACGCCGATCCACGCGGGCAGGTGCGCCAGCGGCAGGAGGAAGAGCGTGATGGCGACCGTCTGGAGCACGGTCTTGAGCTTGCCGCCGCGGGACGCGGGCATGACCGCGTACCTGAGGACCGCGAACCGCAGGAGCGTGACGCCGAGCTCGCGCGCGAGCACGACCACGGGCACCCACCAGGGCAGCACGCCGAGCGGCCACGCGAGCAGGACCAGCGCGGTGCCGACCAGCAGCTTGTCCGCGATCGGGTCGAGCAGCTTGCCGAGGTCCGTGACGAGGTCGTACTTGCGCGCCAGGTAGCCGTCCAGGCGGTCCGACGTCGCGGCGAGGACGAAGATGCCCGTCGCGACCAGCCGCCACGTGACGGACTCCCCGCCGTCGACGAGCAGCGCCCACGCGAAGAACGGGACGAGCAGGATCCTCGCCATGGTGACGAGGTTCGCGGAGTTCCACGGCGAGGGGACGGCGGTGACCACGTCACCAGCCTAGGGGGTCGCCCGGGATGGTCCGACCGCGGCCCGGACGTGCGGTCACCGGCTCAGCGCCAGCCCGACTCCACGTCGGCCCCGTCGTGGTAGTCGGTCGCCACCGGCGGCATGTGCCCGTCGGTGCCCTCGCCGTAGTCGTGCCCCGCACCGGCCGAGGCCGCGGGCGCCGAGGAGGCCTGACCGTCGAAGACGTCCTGCGCCGGCTCGCCGCGGATCAGCGCGAGCGCGGACGGGAGCTCCTCCGGTGAGACGAGGACCTCGCGCGCCTTGGACCCCTCGGACGGGCCGACGATCTCGCGGGACTCGAGGAGGTCCATGAGGCGACCCGCCTTGGCGAACCCGACGCGCAGCTTGCGCTGGAGCATCGACGTCGAGCCGAACTGCGAGGTCACGACGAGCTCCGTCGCCTGCAGGAGCAGGTCGAGGTCGTCGCCGATGTCCTCGTCGACCTGCTTCTTCGCCGCGGTCTGCGTGACGTCCTCGCGGTACACCGGCTTGAGCTGGCCCTTGACGTGCTCGACGACCGAGTGCACCTCGGACTCGGAGACCCACGCGCCCTGGACGCGCATGGGCTTCGCGGCGCCCATCGGGAGGAACAGCGCGTCACCCTGGCCGATGAGCTTCTCGGCGCCCGGCTGGTCGAGCACGACGCGCGAGTCCGCGAGCGAGGACGTCGCGAACGCGAGGCGCGACGGCACGTTGGCCTTGATGAGGCCGGTGACGACGTCGACCGACGGCCGCTGCGTCGCGAGCACGAGGTGGATCCCCGCCGCTCGCGCGAGCTGCGTGATGCGCTGGATCGACGCCTCGACGTCGCGCGGGGCGACCATCATGAGGTCCGCGAGCTCGTCGACGACCACGAGCAGGTACGGGTAGGGCGCGATCTTGCGCTCGGAGCCCGGCAGCGGCTTGACCTTGCCCGAGCGCACGGCGGCGTTGAAGTCGTCGATGTGCTTGTACCCGAACGCGGCGAGGTCGTCGTACCGGGCGTCCATCTCCCGCACGACCCAGTCGAGGGCCTCAGCCGCCTTCTTCGGGTTGGTGATGATGGGCGTGATGAGGTGCGGGATGCCCTCGTAGATGGTCAGCTCGACGCGCTTCGGGTCCACGAGCACGAGGCGCACCTGCTCGGGCGTCGAGCGCATGAGGATCGACGTGATCATGGAGTTGATGAAGCTCGACTTGCCCGCGCCCGTCGCGCCCGCGACGAGGATGTGCGGCATCTTCGCGAGGTTCGCGACGACGTAGCCGCCCTCGACGTCCTTGCCCACGCCCATGACCATGGGGTGCTCGGTCCGGCGCGCCGCCGACGACCGCAGCACGTCGCCGAGCACGACCGTCTCGCGGTCGGTGTTGGGGATCTCGATGCCGATCGCCGACTTGCCGGGGATCGGCGCGAGGATGCGCACGTCCGCGCTCGCGACCGCGTAGGCGATGTTGTTCGAGAGCGACGTGATGCGCTCGACCTTGACCTTGGGGCCGACCTCGACCTCGTAGCGCGTGACCGTCGGGCCGCGCGTGAAGCCGGTGACCTTCGCGTCGACCTCGAACTGCTCGAACGTCTGGGTGAGCGCCTCGACGACCCGGTCGTTCGCGGCGGACCGGACCTTGTGCGGCGCCCCCTTGACCAGGGAGTCCTCGTTGGGCAGGAGGTAGACCGTGTCGCCCTCGAGCATCGGCTGCACGCCGCGCGGCAGGGGGCTGCTCGGCGGGGGCGGCGGGACGCTGCCCGCGCCGTCGGCGGGGTCGGGCGCGACGGCGCCCATCGCGGCCGCCGCGGTGTCCTGCGCGGTGCCGTGCCCGACGGCGGGGACGGCCTCGGTCGGTGCGGTGCCGGGCACCGGCTCGTCCCCGCGCCGCTTCTTGCCCCGCCCTCGCGGCGTGTCCTCCTCGTAGTCGAGGAACGCCGCGGTCTCGAACGCCTCGTCGCCCGAGAACCCGCCCTCGGGCTTCTCGATCTCGGCCGCCTCCGCGGCCCGCTGCGCCTTGGTCTTCCGGGGCTTGCGAGGGCGACGACCGGTCGGGACGTCGGAGCCGTCGTGGCGCGAGACGCCCTCCGCGAGGGCGAGGCCGTCGGCGTCCTGCTCCGCGTCGTCCGCGCGGTGGTTGCCGGTGAGCACGTCGTAGAGGCCGCGCAGCCGGCTGGGGATCCGGTGCACCGGCGTCGCGGTGACGACCAGCAGCCCGAAGAACCCGAGCAGCAGGAAGATGGGCACCGCGAACCAGGGCGTCAGCCCGGTGGTCACCGGCGTCGCGGCCAGGTAGCCGACGATGCCGCCGGCGTCCTGCACCGCCTCGAAGCCGTCGCCCGGCGCCGGGAGGTCCTCGGAGATGTGCACGAGCGAGCACACCGACACGACGATGAGCGTGAGCCCGATCGCGACGCGCGAGTTCGCCTGGGCGCGCTCGGGGTGGCGCATGATGCGCACGGCGAGCCAGAGCAGCAGGACGGGTACGGCGACGCCCGCGAGGCCGAACGTGCCGGCGACGACGCCGTGCACGACCTTGCCGAACGTGCCCTGGATGCCCCACCACTCGCGGGCCGCGACGACGACCGCGAGGCCGATGAGGAAGAACGCGACGCCGTCGCGCCGGTGTGCCGGGTCCAGCTCTCTTGCTCCCTTTCCGATGGTGCGCACGAGCGCTCCCACGCCGTGCGCGGCGCCGAGCCAGACCGCCCGCACCGCGCGGACGGGCCACGGCGGCCCCGACGCGGGGCGCCGGGCCGGCCGGCGCGTGCCGGAGGAGGTGGACCGCCCGCGACCGGTACCGGCGCGCGACGTGCCGCGGGCCGAGGACGAACCGCCGCGCGCCGAGGTGCGGGGCGCTGGCGTGCGGTTGCTCGCGGTCCGACGTGCCTGCGGGGACGTGCGGGTCGCCATAGTGGTCCTAACCTACCTGCGAGGGACGACACGGACGCGGACCCGGCGGCGCGTGTCCCGGCCGGGGTGCTGCCGGACGGCCCGCGACCCCCGCGAGCGAGGACCCACGGACGACGACCCCGGACGACGACCCGCGAACGACGAGGACCGGAGGACCCGTGCACGAGCCCACGCACGCCGAGCGGAGCGACGGACCGGGCGGCGGACCGAGCGACCCACCGACCGGCCGGGGCACCGCCGCCCCCGGCGGGGCCGCGGCCGCGCCGCGAGCGCGCGACCTCGTCGAGGTGCTCCCCGGCGTCTGGGTCGCCACGGCGGAGATCTGGACCACGACGTCGACCGTCGTCACCACGCCGGACGGCGGGGCGCTGGTCGTGGACCCGGCGGTGACGGTCGCCGAGGTCGAGGGGCTCGCCGCCGCGGTGCGGGCGCGCGGCTGGCGCGTGACCGCCGGGTTCGCGACGCACGCGCACTGGGACCACGTGCTGTGGTCGCCCGCGCTCGGCGCCGCGCCCCGCTGGGCGACGGCGCGCACCGCCGCCACGACGCAGCGACGGCGTGCCACGGTCCTCGCGTCGACCGAGGCCGCCGCACCCGGCCACGACCCCGCGCTCGTCGGGGCGCTGTCCCCGCTCCCCCGCGGCGCGCGGCGGCTCCCGTGGCCCGACGCGGCACCGACCGGCCCGGGGTCGGTGGCCGTCGTCGAGCACGACGCCCACGCGCCGGGCCACGCCGCGCTGGTGGTGCGCACGCCGCACGGGACCGTGCTCGTGGCGGGCGACATGCTCTCGGACGTCGAGGTGCCGCTCGTGGACACCGACGCCCTCGACCCGGTCAGGGTCTACCGGGGTGCGCTCGACGCGCTCGAGCTTGCCGCGCGCGACGTGGACGTGCTCGTCCCGGGCCACGGGAGCCCGGCCGTCGGACGCGCGGCGGTCGACGGACGCTTCGCGGCCGACCGGGCCTACCTCGACGCGCTCGACGCGGCCGTGGGGCACGGTTCGACCGTGGCGGACCCTCGGCTCGTCGGGTACGTCGCGGAGTGGCACGCCGACCAGCTCGCCGCGCTGCGCTCCCGCTGACACGCTCCCGGCTGCCGACCGAGCGACCGCCCGTCAGGACGTCTCAGTCGTCGAGCCCGAGCTCCGCGGACCGCGCGAGCGCGGCGTCGAGCGCCTGCTCGTCGGTGACCAGGCGGTGCAGGTGCCGGGCCGCGGCGTGCAGGGCGTCGAGGTCCGGCCCGTGCACGCTCACCATGCCGCCCTCGGGGTCGAACCCGACGGCGTCGAGGACGCCCGGCTCGTGGTCGGTCAGCGTGGCCTGGAGCGCGCCGGAGAAGTCGTACCCGGAGCCCTCGACGCCGTGCCGCTCGAGGGCGCCCTTGTGCTGGTGCCACTCCGGGCCGCCGGGCGAGTAGATGATGCTCCACCCCTGCGACAGGGTCACCAGGCGGACGGGGTCGAGCGGGGCGAAGTCCTCGGCGTTCGTCATGCCCGAACCGTAGCGGCGGCCGCCCACGACGCCGTGGCGCACCCGCAGCACCGCGCGCGCCCGGACCGCCGCCGTCACCCGAGGAAGAGCCCGATCGCCAGCGTCACGACCCCCGCCGCGAGGACCACTCCGCCGGCAGGGAGCAGCACGACGGCCCGGTTCGGCGCGTCGCGCCCCGCACCCACCGCGGACAGGAAGAACCCGGCGGGCAGGAGGACGGCGGAGACGAGGACCCCGGTGGCCGCGAGCCACCGCCAGAAGCCCGCGAGGTCGGTGGCGTCCGCGAGCAGCAGGCACACGAGCCCCAGGACCACGAGCACGCCCGCGTGCGCGTGCCCGGCGCGGAAGAACGACGTCTGGAAGCCCGTCGCCGGCACGCGCCGCGTGACGACCTTGACGAGGAACGCGCCGCCGGACTCGATGCCGACGACCGTGAGCAGGACGATGCCGGCGGTGATGCGGGCGGCGTCGGTGAGCTCGAGCACGGGAACCTCCGGGGTGAGCGGGACGACCCGGGCGCCAGGTGCCGCCCGGGTTTACGAACACTGTTATAGAACACCGTTCGCAAACCCGGGTCAAGCCCTCTAGACTCGTCGCGTGGCCCGCCCCCGACTGCACGACGACGCTCTGCGCGACCGCCTCCTCGACGTGGCGTCGCGCGCCATCTCCGCGCACGGCGAGGGCTCGGTGACGGTGCGGTCGGTCGCGACGGCGGCGGGCACGAGCCCGTCCGCGGTGTACGCGCTCTTCGGCAGCCGCGACGACCTCGTCGCTGCCGTGTCCGCCGAGGGCTTCCGGCGCTTCGCCGCCCACCTCGCGGCCGTCGTCCGGACCGACGACCCGGGCGCGGACCTCGCGGCCCTCGGCGGCGCGTACCGCGCCTTCGCGCTCGCGGACCCGCACTTCTACGCGGTGATGTTCGCCCGCGGCGTGCGGCCCGGCGCGGAGCGCCCCCGCGCCGTCGAGGAGGCGACGTTCCTCGTGCTGCGCGACGCCGTCGCGCGCCTCGTGCCGGACGCGGCAGCCGTCGACGACGTCGCGCTCGGGCTGTGGGGCCTCGTGCACGGCCTGGTCTCGCTCGAGCTCGCCGACCTCGTCCCCGGCGACGACGCGGAGCGCGCCGAGCGTTACGTGAGGGCCACGACCACGGTCGGGCGCGCGCTCGCGGGACGCTGACGGGTCCCGCCGACGACGGTCAGGACCAGCCGGCGCCCGGCGCGGTCGCGGACGCGACGACGGCCCGCTGGCCGTCGCCCACCTCCCGCACGACGCGCGCCCACAGCACGGCGGCGACGACGAGAGCGACGGCCGCGACAGCGTCCAGCACCGGGAGCGCCGACCAGACGTCCGGGGAGTCCGACCTCATCAGCCGACCGCCGGCGTTCGCGGCGAACCCTCCGACGAGCCAGGCCGCCCACCAGCCGCCCAGCCCCGGACGCTCCGCGCGGAGCGTCGCCGCACGGACGTCGCGCACGACCTGGAGGGGGAACCACAGCGACACGACCGGAACGATCCATCCCAGCCAGACCCAGACGCGCGAGCGCGCGTGCGACCACCACGGCGTCACGGTCTCGGCGAAGCGCCGGGAGCGCCAGAGCCACACGACGGTGACGATCCCGGCCGCGAGCTGAACCACCCAGAACAGCAGGGCGACGGTGTCGTACGCCGCGAGGACCGCCATCGACACGCTCCGACCCCGGACGAGCTCGTGCAGCGTCGAGACCACGGGTACGGCGAGCGCGGCCTGGACCACCGCTCCCCCGGCGACCGCTGCGGCGAGGGCGACGGACGCCACGCCCAGGCCACGGGGCACCGGTCGCGGTGACGCGGCGGGCGTCCTCGGCACCCCGGCATGACCGGCGAGAACGGGGGCGGCGGCAGGGAAGGAGTGCGGTGACGGAGCGCCGGCGGGGTGCGGGGAGGACATGGGCGGTCTCCTGGGAGCTCGGGCGGAGCGCCAGGATAGTGGTACTTCGCCCCATTCCGGGCCGGTCGACCGAGGGGCCGACCGGCCCGGGGGCTGGCGCTACGCCTCGACGACCACCGGGACGATCATCGGGCGGCGGCGCAGGCGGTTGGAGACCCACCGCCCGATGACGCGCCGCATGACCTGCTGGAGCTGGTGCGTGTCGGTCGCGCCGCCGGCGATCGCGTCCTCGAGCGCCTTGACGACCTCCGGCTGGATGTCCTGGAACACCTTGTCGTCCTCGGCGAACCCGCGCGCGAGGATCTGGGGCCCGGCGAGCACCTTGCCCGTCGCGGAGTCCACGACGGCGAAGACGGACACGAAGCCCTCCTCGCCGAGGATGCGCCGGTCCTTGAGCTCGGCGTCGGTGATCTCGCCGACGCTCGACCCGTCGACGTAGACGTACCCGCAGGGCACCGCGCCGACGACCGACGCCTTGCCGTCGACGAGGTCGACGACGACGCCGTCCTCGGCGAGCACGACGCGGTCGGCCGGCACGCCCGTGCGGACCGCGAGCGCCCCGTTGGCGACGAGGTGGCGGACCTCGCCGTGCACCGGCATGACGTTCTTGGGCTTGAGCACGTTGTAGCAGTAGAGGAGCTCGCCCGCGCTCGCGTGCCCGGACACGTGCACCTTGGCGTTGCCGCCGTGCACGACGCGCGCCCCGAGCCGGGTGAGCCCGTTGATGATGCGGAACACGGCGTTCTCGTTACCCGGGATGAGCGACGACGCGAGGATCACGGTGTCGCCGTGGCCGACCTGGACCTTGTGGTCGCCGTTGGCCATGCGCGACAGGGCCGCCATGGGCTCGCCCTGGGAGCCGGTGCACATGAGCACGATCTCGTCGTCGCGCAGGGAGTCGACCTTCTTGAGGTCGATGAGCACGCCCTCGGGCACGTGGAGGTACCCGAGCTCGGCGGCGATGGTCATGTTGCGGACCATCGAGCGCCCGACGAGCGCGACGCGGCGCCCGTGGTGGTGCGCCGCGTTGAGGACCTGCTGCACGCGGTGCACGTGCGAGGAGAACGACGCGACGATGATGCGCTTCTCCGACGCTGCGAAGACGTTGTCGAGCACCGGGCCGATCTCGACCTCGGGCGTGACGAACCCGGGGACCTCGGCGTTGGTCGAGTCGACCATGAACAGGTCGACGCCCTGCTCGCCGAGGCGCGCGAACGCCCGGAGGTCGGTGATGCGCCCGTCGAGCGGGAGCTGGTCCATCTTGAAGTCGCCCGTGTGCAGCACGGTCCCGGCGCCGGTCGTCACGGCGACCGCGAGCGCGTCGGGGATCGAGTGGTTCACGGCGACGAACTCGCATCGGAACACGCCGAGCTGCTCGACCTGGCCCTCCTTGACCGCGAGGGTCACGGGCGAGATGCGGTGCTCCTTGAGCTTCGCCTCGACGAACGCCAGCGTGAGCTGCGACCCGACGAGCGGGATGTCGCGGCGCAGGCGCAGCAGGTACGGGACGGCGCCGATGTGGTCCTCGTGGCCGTGCGTGAGGACGATCGCCTCGATGTCCTCCAGCCGGTCCGCGATGTAGTCGAAGTCCGGGAGGATGAGGTCGACGCCGGGCTGGTTGTCCTCGGGGAAGAGGACGCCGCAGTCGATGACGAGCAGGCGCCCGTCGTACTCGAGGACGGCCATGTTGCGGCCGACCTCCCCGAGCCCGCCGAGGGCGACGATGCGCAGCCCTCCGGTGGGGAGCTCGGGAGGCAGGGAGAGTTCAGGGTGGGGATGGCTCACGGGGCCTCCTGTCGTGGCTGAGCCGGGGGTTTCGAGGGCTCCTGCCCTCGCTAGTTCGTGGGTGCGGCGGTGGCCGCCGCGGTGCTCGCGCCGACGAGCACGCCCGCGGCGACGAGGGCGTCGCGGACCAGCGCGACGTCGTCCTCGGTCGCCGCGACGTTCGGCAGGCGCAGGAACCGGTTGTCGGTGAGGCCGCGCAGCTCGACGGCTGCCTTGGCCATGACGGCCTGGAAGCCCGCGCCGTTGAGCGCGTCGATGACGGGCGTCGTGGTGAGGAAGACGTCGAGCGCGCCCGCGTGGTCGCCCGCGTCGAAGCGGCGCACGACCTCGGCGAACGGCCCGGCGACCGCGTGCCCGGACACGGACACGATGCCGGCGGCGCCGTGCGCGAGGAACGGCAGCAGCAGGCCGTCGTCGCCGCTGTAGAACGCGAGCCCGGTCGCGGCGGCGAGCTTGGCGGCGGCGTACACGTCGCCCGTCGCGTCCTTGCTCGCGACGACCCGCTCGTGCGCCGCGAGCCGCGCGTACGTCGCGGGGGCGATCCGCACGCCCGTGCGTCCGGGGACGTCGTAGAGCATGACGGGCAGGTCGGTCGCGTCGGCGATCGCCGTCACGTGCCGGTACACGCCCTCCTGGCTGGGGCGCGAGTAGTAGGGCGAGACGACGAGGAGCCCGTCGGCGCCGGCCTCGGCCGCCTGCTCCGCCATGCGCAGGGCGTGGTCGGTGTCGTTGGACCCGGCCCCGGCGACGACCGCCGCGCGGTCGCCGACCGCGTCGACGACGACGCGCACGAGGTCCTGCTTCTCCGGCGCGTGGGTCGTGGGCGACTCGCCCGTCGTGCCGCTCAGCACCAGGCCGTCGTTCCCGTCGTCCACCAGGCGCTTCGCGAGCCGGGCCGCCGCCGCGAGGTCGACGGCGCCGTCGGGCGTCATCGGGGTGACCATGGCCGTGAGGACGGCACCGAACGGGCGCGCGGGGGTGGCGGGAAGGACCATGTGCACAAACTACCGTGCGGCGGGTCCCCGCACCGCGCCCGTCCAGGCGTGGGACCGCCCCGCGCGACCGCCGCCCGGGTGCGTCCCCGCGACCCCGAGGGCGATACTCGGAGCATGTCCCGCCCCGCCTCGACGTCGAACCTCTCCCCCGCGCTCGTCGCGCACGTGCCCACGGGGCTGCTCGTCGACGGCCACTGGGGCCCCGCCGAGGGCGGCCGGACGTTCGAGGTCGAGGACCCGGCCACGGAGGAGTCCCTCTTCGACGTCGCCGACGCGAGCCCCGCCGACGCGCTCCGCGCGCTCGACGCCGCGCACCGCGCCGGTCCCGCGTGGCGGGCGACGCCCCCGCGCGTGCGCGGCGAGGTCCTGCGCGCCGTCTACGACCGGGTCGTCGCGCGCGCCGACGACGTCGCCGCGCTCATCACGGCCGAGTGCGGCAAGCCGCTCGCCGAGGCGCGCGCCGAGGTGCTCTACGGCGCCGACTTCCTGCGCTGGTACGCGGAGCAGGCGGTGCGCGCCGACGGGCTCGCCCGCACCGCACCCGCGGGCGGCAACCGGCAGCTCGTCTTCCGCCGGCCCGTGGGCCCGGCCCTGCTCGTCACGCCGTGGAACTTCCCCATCGCGATGGCGACGCGCAAGATCGGGCCGGCGCTCGCCGCGGGCTGCACCGTCGTCATCAAGCCCGCCCGGCTCACGCCGTTGACGACGGCGCTCGTGGCCGAGGTCATCCGGTCCGAGCTCGCGGACCGCGGGCTGCCGACCGGCGTCGTCAACGTCGTCCCGTCGTCGCGCGCCGCGGACGTCACCGAGCCGCTCCTCGCCGACGAGCGCCTGCGCAAGCTGTCGTTCACGGGCTCGACGGCCGTCGGGCGCACGCTCCTGGAGAAG
The DNA here is from genome assembly GCF_055571305.1 of Cellulosimicrobium sp. NPDC030954. Lineage (NCBI taxonomy): Bacteria > Bacillati > Actinomycetota > Actinomycetes > Micrococcales > Promicromonosporaceae > Cellulosimicrobium > Cellulosimicrobium sp. NPDC030954. Next base: position 104,543 of record NZ_JBVIFN010000007.1, on the reverse strand, counting down.
GCCGCGCCCCAGGTGCTGCGCACCTCGATGGAGCTCGGCGGCAACGCGCCGTTCCTCGTGTTCGCCGACGCGGACCTCGACACCGCGGTCGAGGGCGCGCTCGTCGCGAAGCTGCGCAACGCGGGCCAGTCGTGCGTCGCGGCCAACCGCTTCCTCGTGCACGACGCCGTCGCGCGCGAGTTCGCGCAGCGGCTCGCCACCGCGTTCGAGGACCTGCGGGTCGGGCCGGGCGCGCAGGACGGGACGCAGGTCGGCCCGCTCATCGAGGCGAAGGCGGTGGACAAGGTCGCCGAGCTCGTCGACGCCGCGTCCGACGGCGGCGCGCAGGTCCTCACGGGCGCCGACCGGCCGCGGTCCACGGGGTACTTCTACGTGCCGACCGTGCTGTCCGGCGTCGACCCGGACGCGCGCGTCGTCACCGAGGAGATCTTCGGGCCGGTGGCGCCGGTCGTCGCGTTCGGCGACGACGACGAGGGCCTCGCGCTCGCGAACGCGACCGAGTACGGCCTCGCCGCCTACGCGTACACCGCCTCGCTCGACCGCGCCGTGCGGGTGTCCGAGGAGGTCGAGGCCGGGATGATCGGTATCAACCGCGGGATGGTGTCGGACGCGAGCGCGCCGTTCGGCGGGCTGAAGCAGTCCGGCCTCGGCCGCGAGGGCGGCGAGGCGGGCCTCGAGGAGTACCTCGAGACCGTGTACGTCGCGCTCTGAGGCGGGACGTCCACGACGCCCGCGCGGCGGCGGGCGTGCCCGGCGCCGTGGTGCCCGACGACGTGCCGGCACCGCGCGTTGTAGCCTGACGCTCCCCTGCCGCCGACTCCCGGAGAGCCTCCGCCCGTGCCCTCGTCGCCCGCGCTGACCACCAGCCCGACCGCCCCCTCCCCGAACGCCCGCGTCACGACCGTCGGGTACATGATCTTCGCGTCCCGCTGGCTCCAGGCACCGCTCTACTTCGGCCTCATCGTGGCCCAGGTCGTCTACGTCTGGCAGTTCCTCAAGGAGCTGTGGCACCTCATCGTCGGCGGGTTCACCGGCGAGGTGTCGGCCATGAACGCGGACACGCACCAGCTCGAGACGCACACCTACGGCGCCGAGGAGATCATGCTGGCCGTCCTCGGCCTCGTCGACGTCGTCATGATCTCCAACCTGCTCATCATGGTCATCGTCGGCGGCTACGAGACGTTCGTCTCGCGCATCCGGCTCGACGACCACCCCGACCAGCCGGAGTGGCTGAGCCACGTCAACGCGAACGTGCTCAAGACCAAGCTCGCGATGTCGATCATCGGCATCTCCTCGATCCATCTGCTGCGCACGTTCATCGAGTCGTCGAGCAACCGCATCACGGCCGAGACCATGCTGTGGCAGACGATCATCCACCTCGCGTTCGTCGTGTCCGCGCTCGCGCTCGCGGCGATCGACCGCATGTCCCTCACGGCGCACCAGCGCGCGGCGAACGCCGCCGCGGCGGGCGAGGGCCCGGCCGACCCGCACGCATGAGCCGGCCCGACGACGTCACGCGCCCCGACGCCGAGCCCGACGCGCCCGCGTCGCTCGACGCCGAGGTGACCGACGCCGTCGAGCACGCCGTCGAGGACGAGGTCCGCGCCGCGGTCCGCCAGGCCGTCTCGGTCTCCGTCGCGACGGGCCTGTACGGCATCTCGTTCGGGGCGCTGTCCGTGGTCGCCGGCCTCGACGTCGCGCAGACCATGGCGCTGAGCCTGCTCATGTTCTCGGGCGGGTCGCAGTTCGCGCTCATCGGCGTCGTCGGCGCGGGCGGCGCGCCGGGCGCCGCGATCGCCACCGCGGGCTTCCTCGGGGTCCGCAACGCGCTGTACGGGGCGCAGCTGGGCCCCCTGCTCGCGCTGCGCTCGTGGCACAAGGTGGTCGCGGCGCAGCTCACGATCGACGAGTCGACCGCCGTCGCGACGGCGCAGCGCTCGCGCCGCGCGGTCCGGGCCGGGTTCTGGTGGACCGGGGTCGGCATCTTCGTGCTCTGGAACGCCATGACGCTCGTCGGGGCGCTCGCGGGCGACGCGCTCGGCGACCCGCGCGCGTGGGGCCTGGACGCGGCCGCCGCCGCGGCGTTCCTCGCCCTCCTGTGGCCCCGCCTCGCGGCGCGGGCGATGCAGCTCACCGCGGCGGCGGCCGTCGTCGTCGCGGCCGCGCTCATCCCGGTCGCGCCGGGCGGCGTCCCGGTGCTGGCGGCCGCCGCCGTCGCGATCGTCATCGGGCAGGTGGACGCGCGGCGCCGGCGCGACGCGTCGAGCGGGCCGTCGGCGCCGCCCGCCGACGGGCGCCCCGGGAAGGAGCCGTCATGACGTCAGCGACCGTGTGGGTCGTGGTGCTGGTCGCGTCCGCCGTGTGCTTCGCGCTCAAGCTGGCCGGGCACCTCGTGCCCGAGCACTGGCTCGCGGACGAGCGCGTCGCCCGCACCGCCGCGCTCGTGACCGCCGCGCTCCTCGCGGCGCTCGTCACGGTGCAGACGGTCGGCGACGGGCAGGCCCTGGTCGTCGACGCGCGCCTGCCCGCGCTCGCGGTCGCGGCGGTCGCGCTCGCGCTGCGCGCGCCGTTCATCGTCGTCGTCGTGCTCGCCGCAGCCACGGCCGCGGGCCTGCGCGCCCTGGGCTGGGGCTGAGGACGCCTCCGTCACGGCCGACGCCCGAGGTCTCGTAGGGTGAACCCGTGAGCCTCTTCCGCGAGACCGCCGACGTCTCCGTCCGCCCCGCCGTGCCCGGCGACGACGTCGCGGTGACCGCGATCCAGGTCGGTGCCTGGCGCTCGTCCCACGCCGAGGTCCTCGGGGCCGACGTGCTCGACGCGCTCGACACCGTGCGGATGCGCGAGCAGTGGGCCGCCGGCATCTCCTCGCCCCCCGGCCCGGGCTTCGGCGTGCTCGTCGCGTGCGCGGGCGCCGACGTCGTCGGGTTCGCCGCCGTGGCCCCCGGGCAGGTCCTCGCGCTCGAGGTCGAGCCGCGCCACCAGCGCGGCGGCCACGGGTCGCGTCTGCTCGCGGCGGCGGTCGACCGGCTGCGACGCGACGGCGCGGAGGAGGTCGTCACCTGGGTGCTCGACGGCGACACGGCGCGCGAGACGTTCCTCGCGGGCGCCGGGCTCGGGCCCGACGGGCGGACCCGGACGCTCGCCACCGGGGTGCGCGACGTCGTGGAACGCCGGTGGGCCGCCGAGATCTGAGGGCTCGTGCCACCGTTCGTCACGCAGCCGTGACACCGTCGTGACCCGTTCGCGCGGGTGACCTGCGAGGATCGACCGCCATGGGCATCCTCACCGACTACTTCTCCGCACCCGACGACGCGCAGGCCGGTCGCGCGGCACGGACGGGCCCGAGCAGCCCCGACCCGCTGACGAACCAGCCGGTGTTCCCCACGGTCGAGCTCAAGGGGATCGACCCGTTCGTCGTGCTGGGCACGCTCGCGGGCCTCCTCACGGACCGCCCGTACGCCGAGGCGAAGAGCGACCCCCGGCACGGGGAGCTCGTCGCGAGCGCGGGCGACGAGGGTCCGTGGGTCGTCGCGGTCACCGCGGAGCTCGTGACGGCGCTCGCCGCGGCGACCTCGACCGACCTCGACGCCGTCGCCGTGCGCTGGGCCGCCACCGAGGAGCTGGAAGGCTCCGACCCCGCCGACCTGGCCGGTGCCCTGCACCGGCTCGCGACCCTGTGCGTCCAGGCGGACGACGCGGGCCACCGCCTCTACTGCTGGACGAGCCTCTGACCTGCCGACATGGTCCGCCCACGTCGGGTGGACCGCCTCGGTCAGCGACGGGCGCGGTAGAGAGCCGCGGCCTTGCGCAGGGCCTCGCGCGCCCGACGGCGGTCACGCGCGGCGTCGTACGCGAACGCCAGGTGGTACCACGCCTCCCAGCTCTGGGGGTCGGCGTCGACCGCGTCGCGGTAGGGCGCGAACGCAGCGTCGGCCGCGTCCCGGTCGATCCGCCCCCCGGGCGAGCGCGGCAGGTCGTCGACGGGGAGCCGGCCGCGCGCCGCCAGGTCGTCCGCCATGCGCTGCACCGTGCCCGCGAGCAGGAACTCGCGGCCGACCAGGCCCACCACGAGCAGGGGCAGCACGAGCACGCCCGCACCGATCACCATCGCGACCGGCTCGCCCGTGCCGACCAGCGCGGCGGCACGCCCCGCCACCTGCCACACGTACAGCGCGAGCAGGATCGTCACGAGCACCGCGCCGACGATCGCCTTCCAGGGCCGGGCAGCCCTGCCCTGCCGACCGGGACCGGTGCCCGTACCGCGGTCCTCGCCGGGGTCGGCGGGGCCCTCGGTGCCGTCGGTGCCGTCGGGGGCGCTCACGCCAGGTCCAGCACGTTCTCGAGACCGACCGTCAGGCCCGGGCGCGCGACGACCTCGCGCACGGCGAGCAGCACGCCCGGCATGAAGGAGACGCGGTCGAACGAGTCCTGCCGGATGACGAGCTGCTCGCCCGCGTTGCCGAACAGGATCTCCTCGTGGGCGACGAGGCCGCGCAGACGCACCGCGTGCACGCGCACCCCCTCGACGTCGGCGCCCCGCGCCTCCCACCCGGACTCGGTCGCGTCGGGGCTCGGGGCGAGGCCCGCGTCGGCACGTGCCGCGGCGATCGCCGCAGCGGTGTGCCGGGCGGTGCCGGACGGCGCGTCGACCTTGTCCGGGTGGTGAAGCTCGATCACCTCGGCCGACTCGAAGTAACGGGCCGCCTTCGCGGCGAACGTCATCGCGAGGACGGCCGAGAGGCCGAAGTTGGGGGCGATGAGGACGCCGAGGGCGGGGCCGCCGCCCGCGGCGCGGCGCTCGAGGTGCTCGGTGACCCGACCCCGGCTCTCGTCCGTCCAGCCCGTGGTCCCGACGACCGCATGCACGCCCGCGTCGATCAGCGCGTGGACGTTCGCCTCCGTCGCGGACGGGACCGTGAAGTCGACGGCGACGTCGGCGCCGTTGAGCGTCGCGGACGTGACCTCGTCGCCGGCGTCCAGACGCGCGACGAGCTCGAGGTCCGCCGCACCCTCGACGGCCGTGCAGACGGTCGCGCCCATGCGCCCGGCAGCGCCCAGGACGGCGACCCGCAACGGGCGGCCCGGCCCCTGGCCGGGGTCGGTCGGGGCGGTATCGGGCGCGGGGATGTTCTGCTCGCTCACGCCCGTCACCCTATCGCCGGTGCGCGGGCCGACCGGCGCGCCGTCCGCGGCACCGGTGGTGGGCGCGCCCACGGCACCCGGCCCGCAGCGCGACGGCGGCCGCCCTCCGGGAGGAGGACGGCCGCCGCGAGACGCCGTGGCAGGCGAGGGCTCAGCCGCCGAACGGCCCGACGCGCACGACGGACCGGGGCCGCGAGGCGAGCTCGCCCGCCAGCTTCTGCACGTCGTCGGCCGTGACCGAGCGGATCGCGTCGAGCGACTCCTCGACGCTCAGGAGCTCGCCGTAGACGAGCTCGGCCTTGCCGAGCCGGCTCATGCGCGAGCCGGAGTCCTCGAGCCCGAGGACCATGCCGCCGGAGAGCTGGCCGATGCTGCGGTCGAGCTCGGCGCCGGTGATGCCGTCGCCGGCGAGGCGGTCGAGCTCGGCGTGCAGGAGCTCGGTCACCTCGTCGACCTTGGACGGCGCGCACCCGGCGTAGAGGCCGAACGTACCGATGCCGCCGTGGCCCGACGCGAAGGAGTACGTCGAGTACGCGAGGCCGCGCTTCTCCCGGATCTCCTGGAACAGGCGCGAGCTCATGCCGCCGCCCAGCACCGCGCTGAGCACGGAGAGCGTGAAGCGACGGTCGTCCGTCGCCGACAGGCCGGTGCCGCCGATGACGACGTTCGCCTGCTCGACGGCCCGGTGGACCGACAGCTCGACCCCCGTGGTCCCGACGTCCGCGAGGGCGGGGTCGGCGGGGTCGCGACGGGCGCGCGGCGCGGTGTCCGCGTCGAGCGACCAGCCGCCGTCGTGCAGCGCCTGGCCCACCTGTGCGACGAGCGTGTCGTGGTCGACGCCGCCGGCCGCCGCGACGACGAGCGTCTCGGGGCGGTAGTGCCACCGGTAGTGCTCCCAGACCGCCTCGCGCGGGACCGCGTTGATCGTGTCCGGGGTGCCGCCGATGGGCCGCCCGAGCGCGTGCCCGCCGAGGACGGCGGCCGCGAACTCCTCGTGCACGACGTCCGAGGGGTCGTCGTCGTTCATCGCGAGCTCTTCGAGGATCACGCCGCGCTCGGTCTCGAGCTCGTCGGGGTCCAGCCGCGCGGACGTCACCATGTCGGCGATGACGTCGACCGCCATGGGCAGGTCGGCGTCGAGCACGCGCGCGTAGTAGCACGTGTGCTCCTTGCCGGTCGCGGCGTTGGCCTCGCCGCCGACGGCGTCGAACGCCTCGGCGATGTCCATGGCCGAGCGGCGGGCGGTGCCCTTGAACAGCAGGTGCTCGAGGAAGTGCGTCGAGCCGAAGTGGCCGTCGGTCTCGTCGCGCGAGCCGACGCCCACCCACGCGCCCATCGTCGCCGAGCGCAGGCCCGGCATCGACTCGGTGAGCACGCGGACCCCGCCGGGCAGGACGGAGCGACGGATGGTCGCTCCGTCCTGCCCGGCGGTCAGCTCGGCCCCGGCGTCACCCGCCGGGACGAGCGGGAGGTCCCAGGGCACGTCAGGCGTCCGCGCCCTCGGTCGCGGGAGCGTCGGCCGGAGCCTCCTCCTCGACCACGGCGTGCAGCGAGAGCTTGCCGCGCGGGTCGATCTCGCCGATCTCGACCTGGACCTTCTGACCGATGGAGAGCACGTCCTCGACGTTCTCGACGCGCTTGCCGCCCACGAGCTTGCGGATCTGGCTGATGTGCAGCAGACCGTCCTTGCCCGGGGAGAGCGAGATGAACGCGCCGAACGACGTCGTCTTGACGACCGTGCCGACGAAGCGCTCGCCGATCTCCGGGACGTGCGGGTTGGCGATCGCGTTGATCGCCGCGCGGGCGGCCTCGGCCGACGGGCCGTCGGTGGCGCCGATGTACACGGTGCCGTCGTCCTCGATGGAGATGTCCGCGCCCGTCTCCTCCTGGATCTGGTTGATCATCTTGCCCTTGGGCCCGATGACCTCGCCGATCTTGTCGACCGGCACCTTCACGGAGATGACGCGCGGGGCGTTCGGGGACATCTCGTCCGGCACGTCGATGGCCTCGGCGAGGACGTCGAGGATCGTCAGGCGCGCGTCGCGCGCCTGCGTCAGCGCACCGGCGAGCACCGAGGCGGGGATGCCGTCGAGCTTGGTGTCGAGCTGGATGGCCGTGACGAACTCGCGCGTGCCGGCGACCTTGAAGTCCATGTCGCCGAACGCGTCCTCGGCACCGAGGATGTCGGTGAGCGCCGCGTAGCGGGTCTCACCGTCCACCGTGTCGGAGATGAGGCCCATCGCGATGCCCGCGACGGGGGCGCGCAGCGGCACGCCCGCGTTGAGGAGCGAGAGCGTCGAGGCGCACACGGAGCCCATGGACGTCGAGCCGTTGGAGCCGAGGGCCTCGGACACCTGACGGATCGCGTACGGGAACTCCTCGCGGCTCGGGAGCACCGGCACGAGCGCGCGCTCGGCGAGCGCGCCGTGGCCGATCTCGCGGCGCTTCGGGCTGCCCACGCGGCCGGTCTCGCCGGTCGAGTAGGGCGGGAAGTTGTAGTTGTGCATGTAGCGCTTGCGCGTCTCCGGACCGAGCGAGTCGATCTGCTGCTCCATGCGGAGCATGTTCAGCGTGGTGACGCCCATGATCTGGGTCTCGCCACGCTCGAAGAGCGCGGAGCCGTGCACGCGCGGGAGCACCTCGACCTCGGCCGACAGGGTACGGATGTCCGCGAGCCCACGGCCGTCGATGCGCACGCCCTCGGTGAGGACGCGCTGGCGCACGAGCTTCTTCTGCAGCGAGCGGTACGCGGCGGAGAGCTCCTTCTCGCGGCCGTCGAACCCGGCCTGGAGCTTGCCGACCATCTCGTTCTTGATCTCGTCGAGACGGTTCTCGCGGTCCTGCTTGTCCGCGATGGCGAGCGCGGCGCGCAGGTCGGTCGAGACCTCGGCCTCGACCGCGGCGAACGCGTCGTCCTGGTAGTCCAGGAAGACCGGGTACTCCTTGACCGGCTTCGCCGCCTGGGCCGCGAGCGCCGACTGCGCGTCGCACAGGGCCTTGATGAACGGCTTGGCCGCCTCGATGCCCTCGGCGACGACCTCCTCGGTCGGCGCGCCGACGCCCTCGTCCTTGACGAGGCCCCAGGCACCGTCGGTGGCCTCGGCCTCGATCATCGCGATCGCGACGTCGTCACCCACGACGCGCCCGGCCACGACCATGTCGAAGACCGCGCGCTCCTTGTCGGAGTACTTGGGGAACGCGACCCACTGGCCGTCGACGAGCGCGATGCGGACCGCGCCGACCGGGCCGGAGAACGGCAGGCCGGAGATCTGCGTCGACGCCGAGGCGGCGTTGATCGCGAGCGTGTCGTACGCGTCGTCCGGGTGGAGCGCGAGGACCGTGATGACGACCTGGACCTCGTTGCGCAGGCCCTTGACGAACAGCGGGCGCAGCGGGCGGTCGATGAGGCGGCACGCGAGGATCGCGTCCGTCGAGGGGCGGCCCTCGCGGCGGAAGAACGAGCCGGGGATGCGGCCCGCGGCGTACATGCGCTCCTCGACGTCCACCGTCAGCGGGAAGAAGTCGAACTGGTCCTTGGGGTGCTTGCCGGCCGTCGTGGCCGACAGGAGCATGGTCTCGTCGTCGAGGTACGCGGCGACGGAGCCGGCGGCCTGACGGGCGAGGCGCCCGGTCTCGAACCGGACGGTGCGGGTGCCGAAGCGACCGTTGTCGATCGTGGCCTCGGCGAACTGGATCTCGGGACCCTCCACGGGTGCCCTCCCTTTCTCGAAGCGCCGCCCGGGTAGCCCCTGTCGAGGGTTCCGGTCCGCGCCCCGGCGCGCGTGGCGCGGGGGCTCCGGTCGCACTCGACGCTCGGCGGTCTTCGATCGAGGTCCACGGCGGTTCCCGCACGATCACGTCCGGAGACGAGACCGCGGGGGTCCGTGAGCCACTACCGAGGACCGAACGAGAGGCCGGCGGCGCGGTGGGTGGTGTGCGGCTGGGTGGTGCTCAGCCGGGGTGTGACGGGTACATCACACCAGACCAGCCCGGTCCCCGCAGGGACCGGGCTGGCGGTGTCGTGTCAGCGACGCAGACCGAGGCGCTCGATGAGGCTGCGGTAGCGGTTGATGTCGACCTTCTGCAGGTAGCCGAGGAGGCGACGGCGCTGGCCGACGAGGAGGAGCAGACCACGACGGCTGTGGTGGTCGTGCTTGTGCTCCTTGAGGTGCTCGGTGAGGTCCTTGATGCGCTGCGTGAGGAGCGCGACCTGAACCTCGGGCGAACCGGTGTCGCCCTCGCTCGTCGCGTACTCGGTCATGATGCGCTGCTTCGTGGCAGTGTCGAGCGGCACGGTTCTCCTTCGGGTTCGTTGCGCGGTGCGCCGGGACGGTTCTCCCGGGGCTCTCTGGATCCGCGGCCGGTCAGACGGCGCATCGATCTTACCAGGTGGACGCGCCGCCTCGTCCCGGTCGTGCTCCGCGCGAGCCGGCGCACCACGGGGCGGCGCGCTACCCGCGCAGGAGGCCGCGCCGTCGGGCCTCGGCGACGGCGGCGGTGCGCGACGGCGCGCCGAGCTTGTCGTAGACGTGGACGAGGTGGGTCTTCACGGTCGCACGGGACAGGAACAGCTCGCGCGCGATCTCGTCGTTGGTGCGCCCCTCGGCGACGAGCGAGAGCACCTCGAGCTCGCGCGCGGTGAGCGCCGTGCCGGGGCTGCGCAGGCGGCCGAGCAGCCGCCGCTGCACCGCCGGGCCGAGCGCGACCTCGCCCGCCGCGGCGGCGCGCACGGCGGCGACGAGCTCGTGCGTCGGCGCGTCCTTGAGCAGGTAGCCGCGGGCGCCCGCCTCGACGGCCGCGAGGATGTCGGCGTCCGCGTCGTAGGTCGTCACGACGAGCACGGCGGGCCCGTCGGTCGCGACGATCTCGCGGACCGCGTCGACCCCTCCGAGCCGGCCGGGCCCGAACTGCAGGTCGAGCAGCACGACGTCGGCCCGCAGCCCGCCGCGCAGCCGCGCGAGGAGCTCCTCGGCCGAGCCGACCTCGGCGACGACGCGCACGTCCGGCTCCGCCTCGAGGACGGCGCGCAGGCCCGTGCGGACGACCGGGTGGTCGTCCGCGAGCACGACGTCGACGACGCCCGGTCCGGTCATCGCCCCTCCTCCGCGTCCTCGGCGGCCCCGAGCGGCACCCAGGCCGCCACGGCGGTGCCCGCACCGGGCGCGGACTCCACGGACAGCGTGCCTCCGAGCTCGGCGAGCCGCGCGCGCATCGCGACGAGGCCGAACCCGCCCGACGTCCCGCCCGGCACGTCGTCGGAGGGCGCGGGGAGGGCCTCCGGGTCGAAGCCGCGCCCGTCGTCGACCACGTCGAGGGCGACCGCCTCCTCCCCCGCCGCCGCGCCCGCCAGGAAGCTCAGCGTCACGGCGACGCGCGTCGCGGCCGCGTGCCGCTCGACGTTGGCGAGCGCGGACTGGGCGACGCGCAGCAGGGCGGCCTCGACGTCCGTCGGCAGCGCCACGGGGTCGCCGCTCACCTGCACGACGACGTCCGGCCCGGCACCGGACGCGCCCCCGACCGGGTCGGCCGTCGGACGAGCCGCGGTCCGGGCCGCGGTCCGCGCCGCGGTCCGGCGCAGCGCGTCGACGAGGTTCGACGACGCGAGGTCGGCGGGCGCGAGCGCACGCACGACGCGCCGCGCCTCGGCGAGGTTGTGCCGCGCGACCTCCCGCGTCTGCTCGACGTACCCGCGCGCGGTGCTGACGTCCCCGGCGTCGAGCGCGGTCTGCGCCGCGCGCAGGAGCAGCTCGGCCGAGGAGAACCCCTGGGCGAGCGTGTCGTGGATCTCGCGCGCGAGGCGTTCGCGCTCCCCTGCGACGGCGCGCTCGCGCTCGGCGGTGGCGAGCTCGTCGCGCGTCCGGACGAGCTCGTCGAGGGTGCGCTGACGCTCCTGCGACTCGCGCACGACCGCCTCCAGCGCGAGCACGACGACGACCGCCACGGCGCCGCCGATCGCCGGGCCCAGCACGAACGGCACCGCGAGGTTCGCGGTGCCGGCCCACATGACCCCGACCACGAGGAGCACGACCGCCCCGACCGCGACCGGGCCGCGGCGCGGGCCGAGCACGTGCATCGCGACGAACATGAGCGGGAACGCGACCCAGACGGCCGTGACCGAGGTCAGGCACAGGGCGACCCACAGGACCACGAGCCCGGTCACCCACGCCCCGGCGGGCCACCACGCGCCGCGCGGCGCTCCCACGTCGTCCGGGAGCGGCAGGCGGCGCCGGCCCAGGACGTAGAGCGCGAGCAGCGCGGCGCCCGCCGCGACGGCGACGAGGCCGCGCACCGTGCCGGAGGCGAGCGCCCCGGCGAGGGCGAGCGCGAGCAGGCCGACGAAGAGGACGTCCAGGCCGCGGCGCAGCCAGCGGGTGGCCGCCGGCACGACGCGTCCGCCGGGCCCGACGGGCCTGTCGGGCGCGGCGGGGGTCGAGGGCACGGCCGGGATCACGGCGACACCCTAGCCACCCGGCCCCGGCCCGGCATCGTCCGAACGGTCGATGCCCGGCTCCACCCCGCGGCGACGCAGGACCGACCGCGGCGACGATCCGCCACGGCCCGCGCCGCGGGACCGTGGAGGGACCGTCGACGGGAGAGCGCGGCCTGCGCCGCCCGCACCCCGTCCCTCACCCCACGGACCCCGGAGGTCGTCCCCGTGTTCCTCGCCCTGCGCGACCTGCGCCACGCCCGCGGGCGCTTCGCGCTCATGATCGCGGTCGTCGCGCTCATCACCTTCCTCGTCGCGTTCCTCGCCGCGCTCACGGCCGGCCTCGGCCGCGCGAGCACGTCGGCCGTGACGGACCTGCCCGCCGACCGCCTCGCGTTCGCGCCCCCGGCCGAGGGCGCCTCGCCGACCTTCACCGAGTCGGAGGTCACCGCCGACCAGCGGGACGCGTGGGCCGCCGTCCCCGGCGTGCGCGCCGCGGAGCCCCTCGGCGTCGCGACGGTGCGGGCCTCCGGCGAGACGACCGCCGCCGTCACCGCCTTCGGCGTCCGGCCGGGCTCCGGCCTGGTGCCGGGGACCTCCGGCGACGGCACGGACGTCGCGCCGGGCTCCGTCGTGCTCTCCCGCGGGGCGTCCGACGCGCTCGGCGCCGACGTCGGCGACCGGGTCAGCGCGGGCCCGCTCGACCTGCGGGTCGCCGCGGTCGAGGACGTCGAGGCCGACTTCTCCCACACGCCCGTCGTGTGGGTCTCCCTCGACGACTGGCAGGCGGTCGGCGCGCGCGGCGGCGCTGCGGGCGACGCACAGGAGGGCCCGGCCGCGACCGTCGTCGCGCTCCGGTTCGGCGAGGAGCCACCGTCGGCGGACGCGCTCGCCGCGGCCGACGCGGAGCTCGGGACCGTCACCGCGACGCCGCGCGAGGCGCGCTCGGCCATCTCCTCGTTCACCGCCGAGAACCTCTCGCTGACCCTCATGCAGGTGTTCCTCCTCGCCATCTCCGCGCTCGTCGTCGGCGCGTTCTTCACCGTCTGGACCATCCAGCGCGCCGGAGACGTCGCCGTGCTGCGCGCGCTCGGCGCCTCGACGCGCTACCTCCTGCGCGACGCGATCGGCCAGGCGGGCGTGGTGCTCGGCGTCGGCGTCGGGCTCGGCACGGCGCTCGCGGCCGGGGCGGGCCTGCTCGCGGCGCGCGTCATGCCCGTCGTCGTCGACCTCTCGACGACGCTCGTCCCCGCCGTCGTGCTCGTCGTGCTCGGCGGGCTCGGGGCGGTGCTCGCGGTGACGCGCGTCGCGCGCGTGGACCCGCACGCCGCGCTCGCGGCGCGCTGACCTGCCCCGGTCGCCGTCCCGACGCCTCCGTCACCCCTCCGACCCGGCCCCGACGCCCACCCCGAACCCGAGGAGCTCCCATGGACCTCACGCTCGACCGCATCCGCCTCGCCTACCCCGACGGCGACGGCGTCCTCGTCGCCGTGGACGACGTCAGCCTCACCGTGCCGTCCGGCACGACCACGGCGCTGCTCGGCCCCTCCGGCGCCGGCAAGTCCAGCCTGCTCGCCGTGGCCGCGACCCTCACGCCGCCCACGTCCGGCGTGGTGCGGGTCGGCGACGACGTCGTCAGCGCCCCGCTCGACGGACCCGAGGACCAGCGGGGTGCGCCAGCGGCCGGCCGCGGGTCCCGGCGTCGGGCTCGGCGCGCCGCGGACCGCGCGGCGGCCCTGCGCCGCGAGCGCATCGGGATCGTGTTCCAGCAGCCGCAGCTCGTGGCGTCCCTCACCGTGCTGGAGCAGCTCGAGCTCATGAGCCACCTGCGGGGCCGGCCCGCGGCGTCGCGCCGCGCGCACGCGCTCGCCCTGCTCGATGCGGTGGGCGTCGCCGACCGGGCGGACCGCCGCCCGGAGCACCTCTCGGGCGGTCAGCGCCAGCGGGTGGCGATCGCCCGGGCGCTCATGAACGACCCGCAGGTGCTCCTCGTCGACGAGCCCACCTCGGCGCTCGACCACGAGCGCGGCGTGCAGGTCGTGGAGCTCGTCGTGCGCCTCGCGCGCGAGCTCGACGCCGCGACGCTGCTCGTCACGCACGACGAGGCGACCCTCGACCCGGTCGACGCCCGCGTGCACCTGGCGGACGGCCGGGTCGTCGAGGCGCCGACACCCGTCTGAGCCCACCGACGCCGAGACAGCGATCCGCCGCAGGGCACGCTGCCCCTGGTGTGCTGGACGTCGCGGTCTCGCCGCAGGTCGCTCGCTCGGCGGAGGTGGGGTCAGCGCGCCGCGCGCACGTGGGTCGCGACCGCGAGCGCCAGCGCCGCCACCAGCGCCTGCGCGACGACGGCGGCCCAGCCCGCGGTGCCCACGAGGAGCGCCACCCCGAGGGGGACGGCGCCGAGGACGGCGACGTCCGGCCCCTTGCGCAGCACCGCGGCCGCGCCCGTGGGCACCCCGCCCGCGGGCGTCGCGAGCAGGGGGCCGCCCCAGTTCGGCGGCTCGCGGTAGGCGCTCCGCACGGCGGCGGCGCCCTGCACGACCGCCGCGAGCGCGCCGAGCGCGGCCCAGCGCGCGTCGCCCGTCGCGACGACGAGCGGTGCCGATCCCGCGAGCAGGCACGCGGCGGCCGTGAGCGTGGGGACGACGGTGCGCGCGAGCCGGGTCCACCGTGCGGCGAGCGGCACGAGGGAGTCGACGACGGGCGCCATCTCCGCGGTGCGCGCCCCCTCGGCGCCGAGCACCGCGGCCCCGAGGCCCGCGACGACCAGCACCGCGAAGAGGCCGAACCCCGAGCCGAGGCCGGGGACCTGCTGGGCGACGACCGTCAGCGCGCCCAGACCGACGAGCTGCGCGAGGGCGGACGGGCTGCGCCCGAGGAGCACGAGGTCGGCCGCCACGACCGCGCCGAACGCGCCCCGCACGGCGGCGAACCGGCGCGGGCGCCGGACGCGCACGCGGGCCGCCCCGGCACGACGCAGGGCGCGGCCGAGGTCGCGCGTGTCGAACGAGAGCACGGCTCCGCCCACCTGGTCGGCGACCGAGCTCTGCGCGCGCAGGACGGTCGCCCCGAGCGACTCCAGCCCGCGCCACCAGCGCAGCACGAGCACGGCCCCGACGGTGAGGAGGCCGAGCGCCACGAGGGGCGGGGCGGCGAGCGCCGGCAGCCCGGGGCGGCCCGCGACGACGAGCACGAGGCCCGCGACCGGCACGGCCGCGACGGCGACGTCGCTCGTGCGGGCGAGGGCGCCGGCCGCCCGCGGGAACGGCTGGGCGAGGCCCGCCACCGACACGAGCAGGAGCCCGAGCGCGCCGCCCGTCAGCGCCGCCCGGAGCGCGGGGGCGACGTCGAGGCCGGCGGCGACCGACACGACGACCGTCCCGACCGCGCCCAGCACACCGCCCAGGAGCACCGCGCGGACGAACGACGGCGACACCAGCCCGCGCCGGTCCGCCGGGGTGGGCACCCACCAGCGCACTCCCCCGCTGCCCGCCCCCACCGGACCGAGGCGCACGGCCGTGCCCGTGAGGAGCGCGAGCAGCGCGGCGGTCCCGAGCGCCTGGACGGCGCCCGGTCCGAGGACCACGGTTCCCGCCGCCGAGCCGGGGTCGAGCGCCGAGCGCAGCATCGAGGCGAGCCCGATCACCCAGCCGGTCGCGAGCGCGACGGACACGACGGCGTAGGCCACGTCGACGACGATCTCCCCCGGGCCCGCGTCGGCGCGCGCCGCCGCGGCACGCGCGGTCAGACGACGCAGCTCGCGTCCGGTGAGCAGCTCGTCCGGGTCGGAGCGAAGCATGTCCACCGCGCCGTCGGCGCCGTCGCGGCCCGTGCCGCGGGTCTCTCCGGGGGGTCCGCCGGGGCGCGCGCCGGTCACCGTCAGCGCACCGCCAGGAGCGCGTCGTGGGTGTCCGCCGGGTCGAGCGCGACGCACGCGTCGTCGCCGACCAGGAGGCCGCGCGCGCCCGTCCGCGCGACGAGCTCGGGGTCGTGCGTCGCGAGGACGACCGCGACGCCGCTGCGCGCGTCGTCCACGAGCAGCCCCGCGAGCCGCTCGCGCATCCCGGGGTCGAGGCGCTGCTCCGGCTCGTCGAGGACCAGCAGCTCGCGGGGCCGGACGAGGCCCGACGCGAGCAGGAAGCGGCGTCGCTGGCCCGACGAGAGCGCCGTCGGCAGCGACGCCGCCTGCTCGGCGATCCCGAACCGGTCCAGGAGCGCGTCCACGACCGCTCCCGCGCCGACCACGCCGTGGCCGCGCGCGACGAGGACGAGGTGCTCGCGCACCGTGAGCGCGGGGAAGAACGCGTCGTCGTCGAGCACGCCCGCGACGCGCGCGCGGAAGTCCCGCTCGCGCTCGTCGACCGCACGCCCGAAGGCCCGCACCGCGCCACCGAGCGGGGGCTGCAGGCCGAGCACCGTGCGCAGGAGCGTCGACTTCCCGCTCCCGTTCGCGCCGATGACGACGACCAGCTCGCCGGGGTGCACCGTGAGGTCGACGGGCGCGCACACGGCCACGTCGGCGTACCCGACGCGCAGCGCGCGCGCCTCGAGCACGGGGCCGGGTGCCGCCACCGTCAGGACCCCGGGATCGTCGCGACCGGCTCCCCGTCCGCGCCGGCGAGGATCGCGCGGGCACGGGCGACGTCGTCGTGCATCTGCGCGACGAGCGGCTCGATGCCGTCGAACCGCAGCGTGGGACGCAGCCGCTCGACCAGCTCGAGGACGACGTCCTCGTCGTACAGGTCGAGGTCCGCGCGGTCCAGGACGTACGCCTCGACCCGGCGCTCGACGCCGTCGAACGTCGGGTTGGTGCCGATCGAGATCGCGGCCGGGAGGCGGACGTCGGCGTGCTCGGGGTCGGCGCCCGCGAGCTGCGGCCGCTCCAGCCAGCCCGCGTACACGCCGTCGGCCGGGACCATGCCGCTGATCGCGCCGAGGTTCGCCGTCGGGAAGCCGAGCTCGCGGCCCCGGGCGTCGCCGTGCACGACCGTGCCCCGCACGCGGTGCGACCGGCCGAGGATGCGGGCCGCCTCGCGCACGTCGCCCGCCGCGAGCAGCGCCCGCACCCCCGTGGAGGACCAGCGCACCTGGGAGTCGCCCGGCGTGGCCTCGTCCGTGACGGGCACGCCCTGGTGCTGCCCGACGTCGTCGATCGCCACGACCTCGAAGCCGAACCGCGACCCGAGCTCGACCATGGTCTCGATCGTCCCCGCGTTGTCGCGGCCGAAGCGCACGTCGTGCCCCACGACGACGGTCCCGACCCGGAGCCCGTCGACGAGGTACGTGCGCACGAACTCCTCCGGGGTCTGGCGCGCGAACTCGAGCGTGTACTCCACGAGGAGGACGGCGTCCAGGCCCGTCGCCGCGAGCAGCTCGACCCGGTCGGCGATGCCCGTGATGAGCTCGGGCGCGCTCTCGGGGCGGTGCACGACCGCCGGGTGCGGGTGGAACGTCACGGCGACGGCGCGCGCGGCGCGCGAGCGGGCGAGGTCGACGATCCGCCCGAGCACCTGGGCGTGGCCGCGGTGGACGCCGTCGAAGTTGCCGATCGTCACGACCGACGGGCCGAAACCCGGGGGAACCTGGCTCAGGTCCGTCCACAGGTGCACGCGAGAACTCCTCCGGTGAGGGGGTGGGTCGTGCGCGCCGGCAGGGAGTCGTCGGCGCCGCTGGACAAGACTGCCACGCCCCGGCCCCGACGCCGAACCGAAGGACGTCAGGCGGGCGCGAGGACGAGCACGGGCCTCGCGAGGTCCGCGCCGCCGCGGCGCGTGTCCTCGACCAGCGCGACGAGCTCCCCGGCCGGGGAGATCGCCGCCGTCGTGCCCGGCGTCCCGGTCGCCGGGATCCACTGCCCGTACGACAGCGCCGTGGCCTCCGACGTCGAGAGGTCGCGCACGGGGAACGTCGCGCGCGCGGCCTCGGCGAGCGGCAGCGTCGCGAGGACCCCGTCGCGGTCGGCCTGGGCCTCGAGCTCCTCGAGCGTCGAGGCGACGGCGAGCCCGTACCCGCCGACGCGCGTGCGCCGCAGGGCCGTGAGGTGCCCGCCCACGCCGAGCGCGGCACCGAGGTCGCGGGCGAGCGCCCGGACGTACGTGCCGGACGACACGGTCACGGCGACGTCCACGTCCAGGGCGGGGGGCGCGTTGTCGGGCGTCTCCCCCGGCCCCACCGGGCGCACGTCGAGGACCTCGAAGCGCGAGACGACGACGGGCCGTGCCGCGAGCGCGACGTCCTCGCCCGCGCGAGCCCGGGCGTAGGCCCGCTGCCCGTCGACCTTGATCGCGCTCACCGTGCTCGGCACCTGCAGGATCTCGCCCGTGAGGTCGGCGATCCCGCGGTCGAGGTCCGCGCGCCCGACCCCCGACGCGTCGGCGCGCGCGACGACCTCGCCCTCGGCGTCGTCGGTCGTCGTGGCGGCGCCCAGCCGGATCGTCGCGTCGTAGTCCTTGTCCGCGCCCACGACGTACGTGAGCAGCTTGGTCGCCCGACCGACCCCGAGCACGAGCACGCCCGTCGCCATGGGGTCGAGCGTGCCCGCGTGCCCGACCTTGCGCGTGCCGGCGAGCCGGCGCCCGCGACCGACGACGTCGTGGCTCGTCCAGCCGCCCGGCTTGTCGACGACGACCAGACCGTCGGGCGCCGTCGGCCGCCGCGGCGCGCGGTCGCGCGGGCGCGCGGCGCGTGCGGCGGTCATCGGGGCGCCCTCGACCCGGCACGGCCCGGCGCGTCCGACGGGTGGACGGTGCACCGGACGAGCGCCGCGAGCACCGGGTCGTCGTCCGCGCGGGACGGCGCCTGGACGGCGAACAGGGTGTTGAGCAGCATCCCGTGCGCCACGAAGTCCCGCGCCTCCTCGTCGCTCGCCCCGGAGCGCGTGCGGTAGAGGTCGAACCCGCGCGCCAGGACCTCGCGCGCCCGGGCGCCGAGCACCGGGTCGGAGCCGAGCATGAACCCGTGCATGAGGACGCGGAGCTGGTCCGGGTCGGCGATGAGCCGCAGGTACGCCTCGCCCATCGCGGCCTTCGCGTCCGGGCCGGGCGGGACGGCCTCGAACTGAGCGACGATCTCGCTCGCGACGCGGTCGAACACCTCGCGGAACAGCTCCTCCTTGGTCCCGAAGAGCCGCACCACGTAGGGCTGGGACACGTGCGCCGCGCGGGCGACCTGGTCGGTGCTCGTGCCCGCGTAGCCGCCCTCCGCGAACACCGCGGTCGCGGCGTCGAGGATCTGCTCGCGGCGCTCGTCGCGCGTCATGCGCCGGGCCGGCGCGTCGGAACTCATGGTTGACAGGTTATCAGTCGATTACTAGCGTCACCCAGGTAGTAATCAATCAATGCTTACTTCCGCCTCGGAGGCCGACCATGTCACTCCCCTCGACCGACGCCCTGGCCCGACGGCCCGTCCGGCACCGGCACGACCGTCGCGGACGCGCCGGAGCGCCGCCCGCCCGCCCCGCAGGTGCCCGACCCGAGTCCCACGACGCAGCGAGCGCGCCCCGTCGCGCTCGCGCTCGTCGCCGCGTCGCTGCCCATGTTCATGGCCACGCTCGACAACCTCGTCGTCACCGGCGCGCTCCCCGTGATCTCGGAGGCGCTGCGACCGACCGTCGAGCAGCTCCAGTGGTTCGTCAACGCCTACACGCTCGCGTTCGCGACCCTCATGCTGCCCGCGGCCGCGCTCGGCGACCGCCTCGGCCGCCGCCGGGTGTTCGTCGGCGGGATCGCGCTCTTCACGCTCGCGTCGGCCGCCGCCGCGCTCGCGGACACGCCCGGCGCGCTCGTCGCGGCCCGCGCCGTCCAGGGTGCCGGCGCCGCCGCGATCTTCCCCCTGTCGCTCACGCTGCTCGTCGGCGCGGTCCCGCCCGCGCGGCGCGCGCTCGCGATCGGGGTCTGGGGCGGCGTCTCCGGCCTCGGGGTCGCGCTCGGCCCGCTCGTCGGCGGCGCCGTCGTGGAGGGCCTGAGCTGGCAGGCGATCTTCTGGCTCAACGTGCCGGTCGCGGTCGTCGCCGTGCCGCTCGTCCTCGCTGCGCTGCGCGAGTCGCTCGGGCGCCGCCAGCCGTTCGACGCCCCGGGGCTGCTCCTCGCCGGCGGCGGCGTCCTGCTCGTCGTGTGGGGCATCGTCGACGCCGAGCGGCGCGGCTGGGACTCGACGGCGACGATCGCGACCCTCGCCGCCGCGGCGGCCCTGCTCGTGCTCTTCGTCCTCCAGGAGGCGCGCAGCGCGCACCCGCTCGTCCCGCTGCGCCTGTTCCGCTCGCGGAGCTTCAGCGCGGCCAACGTCGCCAGCCTCGCGTTCGCCGTCGGGATGTTCGGCGCGGTGTTCCTGCTCACGCAGTTCCTGCAGGTCGGCCTGGGCTACTCACCCCTCGAGGCGGGCGTCCGGACCCTGCCGTGGACGGCCGCACCCATGGTCGTGGCCCCGCTCGCGGGCGCGCTCGCGTCCCGGGTCGGCGTGCGCCCCCTCGTCGTCACGGGCCTCTCGCTGCAGACCGTCGCGCTCGGCGGGATGGCCCTCCTCGTGGACGCCGACCCCGCCGCGTACGGCGCGCTCGTCCCGGCGTTCGTGCTCGCCGGCGTGGGCATGGGGCTCACCTTCGCGCCCCTCGCGACGGCGGTGCTCGCCGGGGTCGGGGAGGCGGACCACGCGACGGCGAGCAGCGTCAACGCGACGCTGCGGGAGGTCGGCGTCGCGCTCGGGGTCGCGGTGCTGACCGCCGTCTTCCTCGCCGCGGGCGGCGCGCTGACACCGGCCGCCTTCGCGACCGGCCTGGTGCCGGCCCTCGCCGTCGGTGCCGCCGTGCTCGCCGTCGCCACCGCGGGCGCGCTCCTCCTCCCGCGCGGCACGGGCCGCTGACCGGAGGCCGGGACGCAGGCACAGCGCCCGTCCGGTCGGGGGACGGCCGAGGGCCGGTGGCGGCACGCGCTGCGTGTCGCCACCGGCCCTCGGTGCGGTGCGCGGTCGGAGGTCAGCCCTCGGCCGACTCCGCCTCCTCGTCGCTCGTCCGGTACGGGTCCGCGTCCCCGGCGAAGGTCTTGCCCTCGCGCAGGGCCGCGAGCTCGGCGTCGCGACGGCGCGCCTCGACGAGCGCGGCGTCGAGGTGCGCCGCCGTCTCCGGGACGGAGTCGAGGTGGAACTCGATCGCCGGCGTCAGGCGGATCCCCGTCTGCTTGCCGACCTCGGACCGGATCAGGCCCTTGGCGCTCTCCAGCGCGGCTGCCGTCCCGGCGCGCTCCTCGTCGGTGCCGTACACGGTGTAGAACACGGACGCGTTCTGCAGGTCACCGGTGACGCGCACGTCCGTCACGGTGACGAACCCGAGGCGCGGGTCCTTGATCCGCGAGTCGAGCATCTGCGCGACGATCTCCTTGATGCGGTCGGCGAGCTTCCTCGCCCGAGGGTGGTCGACCATGGCTTCTTCCTTTCGTGCCGAGCGTTCCGGCTACGGTCCCGACGACCGTACGCCGAACGGTCCCCGTCGGCCGGGCGGGACGGGAGACGAACGCCCGGGGGCGGCCACGGACCGTGACCGCCCCCGGGCGTGACGAGCGTCAGGAACGCGGCTTCTCCCGCATCTCGAACGTCTCGATCGTGTCGCCGACCTGGAGGTCGTTGAACGAGCCCAGCCCGATACCGCACTCGAAGCCCTCGCGGACCTCGGTGGCGTCGTCCTTGAACCGCTTGAGCGACTCGACCGTGAGGTTGTCCCCCACGATCTTGCCGTCGCGCAGGACGCGCGCCTTGGCGTTGCGGCGGATCTCGCCCGAGCGGACGATCGAACCGGCGATGTTGCCGAACTTCGAGGAGCGGAAGATCTCGCGGATCTCCGCCGTGCCCAGCTGGGCCTCCTCGTACTCCGGCTTGAGCATGCCCTTGAGCGCGGCCTCCACGTCCTCGATCGCCTGGTAGATGATCGAGTAGAAGCGGACGTCGACGCCCTCGCGCTCGGCCAGGTCCTCGACGCGCTCGCCGTACTTCACGTTGAAGCCGATGATGATCGCGTTGTCGACCGTCGCGAGGTTGACGTCGTTCTGCGTGATCGCACCGACGCCGCGGTGGATGACGCGCAGCTCGACCTCGTCGCCCACGTCGATCTTGAGCAGCGCGTCCTCGAGGGCCTCGACGGCACCGGACACGTCGCCCTTGAGGACGAGGTTGAGGGTCTCGACCTTGCCCTGCTGGAGAGCCTGCGTGAAGTCCTCGAGGCTGATGCGCTTGCGGCGCTTGGCCAGGAGGGCGGCACGCTCGGCGGCCTCGCGCTTCTCGGCGATCTGGCGGGCCGTGCGCTCGTCGGGCGCCACGAGGAACGTGTCGCCCGCGCTCGGCACGGACGCGAGACCCAGCACGAGGACCGGACGGGCGGGGCCCGCCTCGGTCACGGCGTTGCCGTGCTCGTCGAACATCGCGCGGACGCGGCCGTGGGCCGTGCCGGCGACGATCGCGTCGCCGACGCGCAGCGTGCCGGACTGGACGAGGACGGTCGCGACGGCGCCGCGGCCCTTGTCCAGGTTCGCCTCGATGGCGACGCCGCGGGCGTCCTTGTCGGGGTTCGCACGCAGGTCGAGCGAGGCGTCGGCCGTGAGCAGGACGGCCTCGAGGAGGTCGTCGATGCCCATGTTCTGCTTGGCCGACACGTCGACGAACATGGTGTCGCCGCCGTACTCCTCGGCCACCAGGTTGTACTCGGTGAGCTGCTGGCGGATCTTGGCCGGGTTGGCCGACTCCTTGTCCACCTTGTTCACCGCGACGACGATCGGCACGTTCGCCGCCTGGGCGTGGTTCAGCGCCTCGATGGTCTGCGGCATCACGCCGTCGTCCGCGGCCACGACCAGGATCGCGATGTCCGTCACCTGGGCACCGCGGGCACGCATGGCGGTGAACGCCTCGTGACCCGGGGTGTCGATGAAGGTGATGGCGCGGTCGGTGCCCTCGTGCTCGTGGCGCACCTGGTAGGCACCGATGTGCTGGGTGATACCGCCGGCCTCGCCCGCGACGACGTCCGTCTGGCGGATCGCGTCGAGGAGCTTGGTCTTTCCGTGGTCGACGTGACCCATGACGGTGACGACCGGCGGACGAGCCATGAGCTCGTCGTCGCCCTCGGCCTCGAGCTCCGCGTCCAGGTCGATGTCGAAGGACCCGAGCAGCTCGCGGTCCTCCTCCTCGGCCGAGACCATCTCGATGACGTAGCCGAGCTCGGCCGCGAGCGTGCCGAACGTGTCCTCGTCGAGCGACTGGGTCGCGGTCGCCATCTCACCGAGGTGGAAGAGGACCGTGACGAGGCTCGCGGGGTTCGCGTCGATCTTGTCGGCGAAGTCGTTCAGGGACGAGCCGTGACGCAGGCGGACGACGGTCTTGCCGTTGCCGCGGGGAACCTGCACGCCGCCGAGCGACGGCGCCTGCATCTGCTCGAACTCCTGGCGCTTCGCCCGCTTCGACTTGCGCCCACGGACCGGACGGCCACCGGCGCGCCCGAAGGCGCCCTGCGTGGAGCCACGACCCGCGCCACCACGACCGCCGCCACCGGGGCGACCGGCGAAGCCGCCGCCACCACCGGGAGCACCGCCGCCACCGGGGCGACCGGCGAAGCCGCCACCGCCGCCACGACCGCCGCCGCCCCCGCCAGGACGACCGCCGGGAGCAGGACGCTCACCGGGGCGACCGATCGAGGTGCGACCGGGCATCATGCCCGGGTTCGGGCGCGGGCCGCCGGGACGCGGTGCGGGACGGGGACCACCCGGACGGGGGCCGCCCGGACGCTCGCCGGACGCCGCCGCCGCACCCTCGGTGCGCTCGGGACGCGAGCCGGGCCGGGGCATGCCCTGGCTCGACGCGAACGGGTTGTTGCCCGGGCGCGGGGCACCGGGACGGGGCCCGCCACCCTGCCGGGGCATGCCCTGGCTGGAGGCGAACGGGTTGTTGCCCGGGCGCGGGGCGCCAGGGCGCGCGCTCGTGCCGCCGGGACGGGGCGCGGGCGCGTTCGTGCCGCCGCCCGGCTTGGGCGTGGCGGTGGGCTTCTGGGCGGGCGCGGGGCGCTCGGCCGCGGGGGCCTGGGGCGCCGGGGCCTTCGGAGCCGGCGCGGCGGGTGCCGGAGCCGCCTTCGCGGGCTCGGCCTTCGCCGGGGCGGGTGCCGCCGGCTGGGGCGCGGGCGCCTCCGCCTTCGGCGCGACCGGCTCGGCCTTCACCTCGGGCTTCGGGGCCGGCTTGGGCGCGGCCGGGCGCGCGGGGGCGGGAGCCGCCGCGGGCTTGCTCGCGCCGCCGCCCCCGGCGGGGAAGGCGTCGCGCAGCTTGCGGACCACCGGTGGCTCGATGGTCGAGGATGCCGAGCGGACGAACTCACCGAGCTCCGTCAGCTTGGTCATGATGGTCTTGCTCTCCACCCCGAGCTCCTTCGCGAGCTCGTAGACGCGGACCTTTGCCACAACTCTCCTGTCTCGGTCCGCCCCGGACAGGGAGGACCGTCGTTAGTGCTGGGTGCTCATCGCTGGGTACTCATCGGGTGCCCATCGGCTTCTAACCCGCTTCCTTGTCGACGTGTCGTGCAGTGCGGCCCCGGGTGGGGCCGTGACGCAGTGGCTCAGCCGTGCTCTCCCGACCGGGCCTCGATCGCGGTGCGGACCGCGGCGAGGTCGAGGGGCCCGGCGACGTGCAGGGCCCGCGGGACGGCCCGCCGGCGTTCCGCCGTCTCGAGGCACCGGGTCGACGCGTGGAGCCACGCACCACGACCCGGCAGCGACCGTCCCGCGTCCACCACGAGCCGGGGCTCGTCGGTGCTCGCGCCGGACCGGTCGAGGACCAGACGGAGGAGAGCTGACCGCAGGTCGCGCTCCCGGCATCCGACGCACGTGCGGACAGGACCCTTGCCCGTGGGTACGGGGCGGGTCGGGGTGTCCTGGGGCATGGTCGAGGTGCGGGCGCGCGGCCCGGTCGAGGACAGTCTACCGCGCCGTCCCGTCATCCGTGACCGTCCCACTCCCGGCGACTACCGGTCTCCGGTGCGGGGACCTGCGGGAGCGTCGCGGTCGGAACCCTCCGACGGGGCGCCGCCCTCGTCCGAGCGGATGTCGATGCGCCACCCCGTGAGCTTCGCGGCCAGGCGGGCGTTCTGCCCCTCCTTGCCGATCGCGAGCGAGAGCTGGAAGTCCGGGACGACGACGCGCGCGGCCCGGGCCGCCTCGTCGACGACCGTGACGGACGACACACGAGCCGGCGACAGCGCGTTCGCGACGAACTGCGCCGGGTCGTCGCTGTGGTCGACGATGTCGATCTTCTCGCCGTGCAGCTCCGCCATGACGGCGCGCACGCGCGAGCCCATCGGCCCGATGCACGCGCCCTTGGCCCCGAGACCCGGGACCCTGGACCGCACCGCGACCTTGGTCCGGTGCCCGGCCTCGCGCGCGATGGCCGTGATCTCCACCGAGCCGTCGGCGACCTCCGGGACCTCGAGCTCGAACAGCTTGCGCACGAGGTTCGGGTGCGTCCGGCTCAACGTGATCTGCGCGCCCTTCATTCCCCGGGCGACCTCGAGCACGTAGGCGCGCAGGCGCTCGCCGTGCACGTACTCCTCCGTCGGCACCTGCTCGTGCGGCGGGAGGACGGCCTCCGTGCCGCCGACGTCCACGAGCACGACGCGCGGGTCGCGCCCCTGCTGGATGACGCCCGCGAGGACCTCGCCCTCCTTGCCGCGGAACGTGCCGAGGATCTGGTCGTCCTCCGCGTCGCGCAGGCGCTGGACGATGACCTGCCGCGCGGTCGACGTCGCGATCCGGCCGAAGTCGGCGGGCGTGTGGTCGAACTCGGGACCGTGCTCGACCGGGCCACGCGGGGCGTCCTCGTCATCGGTCTCCGGAGCCGGCAGCTCCTCGCGCGCCCACACCGTGACGTGCCCGGTCTTGCGGTCGAGCTCGACCCGGGCGCGCGTGTACGCGTCCGGGGTGCGGTGGTACGCCGAGAGCAGGGCCTGCTCGATCGCGGCGACCAGGACGTCGAGGCTGATGTCCCTCTCGCGCTCCAGCAGGCGCAGCGCGCTCATGTCCACGTCCATCGTCAGGCCTCCTCGTCGTGGGCGGTCGTCTCGTCGGTCGAGCCGTCGGTCTCGTCGAGCTCGGGCAGGTCGGCCTCGAGCGCGCGCTTGAGCTCCACCTGCACCTGCCCGCGGACCACGTCCGCCAGGGGCACGACGCGCTCCGTCACGACACCGCGCTTGCCCGGCACGTCCAGGAGCAGCCCGGGGCCGACCTCGGACCCGGACCGCAGGCGCCCCTCGACCGTGCCGCCGTCGGCGAGCACGAGGCGCACGAGGCGGCCGCGGGCGCGCCGGAAGTGGCGGGGCTCGGTGAGCGGACGGTCGGTGCCGGGCGTCGAGACCTCGAGCGTGTACGCGCCGTGGAGCGGGTCCACCGCGTCCAGCGCCGTCGAGATCGGGCGCGTCGCCTCCGCCACCGTGTCGAGGTCGAGGTTCCCCTCGACGTCGTCCGGGAGGTCGAGCACGACGCGCACCACGGACCGGGCTCCGGCACGCGACACCGTGACGTCCTCGAGGTGGAGCCCCGCGTCCTGGACCGCGGGCTCGATCGCCGCGCGCACGCTCTCGCGGAGCGCGTGCGTCGCCGCGTCGCCTCCGGGTGCCTTGCCGGGCTGACCGCCCGCCTGCCCTGCCATGACTCAGCTCCTGTCCGTGTCCCACGCCGGGTACGGAAGACGACCGGTGTGTTGTTGTCTCGGGAATCTCCCGACGGCCTGGCCGTCGGGACGTTCGACCGGGGACCAGCCTAACGACTCGCGAGCCCCGGACGTGACATCATCGCCCCCGATGAGTCCCCACGCGACCGCGGTGCCCGCCGCGACCCGTCCCCGCCCGCGCCGGACGTCCCGGCCCGGCGGCCGGCTGCTCGCGGCCGTGACGGTGCTGGCGACGGCCGTCCTGGCGGCCGGGTGCGGCGTGCGGCTGGAGACCCCGCCCCCCACCGAGCCCTCGCCCGACGCCGTCGAGGTGCTGCGCGCGGACGCGGTGGACGACGCCCTCGCGGTCGCCGGGCTCGTGGCGGACGTCACGCCGAGCGTGACCGACCCGGCCACGCTCGCCGCGCTCGCGGAGGTCGCGGCGTTCGCCGAGCAGCACGCGGACGCCCTCGGCGGCGTGTACGACTCGGGCCTGGGCGACCTCGACCTTCCCGGCGACGGCCCCACGTCGTCCACCGCGACGGACGACGCAGACGGCGCGGACGACGCACCGGCCGAGGACGCGCCGACCGCCACGGACCGCGGTACGACGGACGACCCCGCCACCGCCACGACCGACGACGTCGTCGTCGCCCTCGTCGAGGCCGCGCAGCGCACGGGCGCCGCGGCCGACGCGTCGACGGACGCCGGGCTCGCGCGGCTCCTCGCGTCCGTCGCCACCTCGGAGCACGTCTCGGCGCGGCGCCTCGCCGCGCTCACCGGGTCGGCCGCGGCCGACGGGCTCGTGTCGGCGGCGCCTCCGGTCGCGGAGGCCCCCGCCGGGATCGGCGCCGCGGACCTCGCGACGCTCGTCGAGTCCGAGGACGCCGCGGGGTACGCGTACGAGGTGCGCGCGGCGCAGTCCGACGGCGACGCCCGCACGGCGGCGGTCGCACGCGCCGCCGAGCACCGGGCGCGCGGCCAGGCGTGGGCGCTCGCCGCCGGGACGGACGGCACCGCGCAGGACCCCCGGCGCGTCGCCTACGTGCTGCCGGACGACGCGGACCTCGCCGCCCTGGCGCGCCAGGTCGAGTCCGGCCTCGCGCAGTCGTACGCGAGCCTCGTCGCCACGGCCGCGCCCACGTCCCGGGCCGAGGCGGTGGCCCTCCTCGTCGACTCGTGGACGGGCGCGGTCGCGTGGGGCGAGCCGCCCGTCGCCTTCCCCGGGCTCCCCGAGCAGTCCGCCGGCTGAGCCTGCCCGCGCCCCGCCGTCGGGCGGGCGCCGCCCGGCCCCGTCCGGGACCGGCACGCGACCCGTGCGGGACGCCGCTCCTCCCTGCTCCCCCGGGGACGACGAAGACGCCCCCGGTCCGTGAACCGGACCGGGGGCGCCCCCGACGCTGCGACGGGTCAGCCCAGGAGCTCGGCCACCTGCGCCGCGACGTGCTCGACGGCGTCCGCGACGGGGACCTGCACGGCCTCGCCCGCGCGGGGACGGACCTCGACGACGCCGTCGGCCAGACCGCGGCCCACGACGAGCAGCAGCGGCACGCCGAGGAGCTCGGCGTCCTTGAACTTCACGCCCGGCGAGACCTTGGGACGGTCGTCGTAGACCACCTCCACGCCCCGGGCGGCGAGCTCGGTCGCGAGGCGCTCGGCCTCGTCGAACACGCTCGCGTCCTTGCCCGTCGCGACGACGTGCACGTGCGCGGGGGCGACGTGCGCGGGCCACGCGAGACCGGCGTCGTCGTGGTTGGCCTCCGCGAGCGCGGCGAGCACGCGCGTCACGCCGATGCCGTACGACCCCATGGTCACGACGACCTGCTTGCCGTTCTCGTCGAGCACGGTGAGCCCGAGCGCCTGGGCGTACTTGCGGCCGAGCGCGAAGATGTGACCGATCTCGATGCCGCGGGCCAGCTCGAGCGGGCCGGAGCCGTCGGGCGCGAGGTCGCCCGCGCGGACCTCGGCGGCCTCGACCGTGCCGTCGGCGGCGAAGTCCCGCTCGGCGACGAGGTCGAACACGTGCCGCCCCGGCTCGTTCGCGCCGGTGATCCAGCGCGTGCCCGCGACGACCCGCGGGTCGAGCAGGTAGCGCACGGAGTGCCGCTCGGGCACCTCGCCCTCGGCGACGTCCGCGGGGGCGTCCCGGCGGACGTTCGGGCCGAGCGCCTGCGGGCCGATGTAGCCCTTGACGAGCTCGGGGTGCGCGGCGAAGTCCGCGTCCGTCGCCGGCTCGACCTCGGCCGGCTCGAACGCCGCGCCGACGCGCTTGAGGTCGACCTCGCGGTCGCCGGGCAGCCCGACGACGACGACCTCGCGGCGGCCGTCGGGATGCGTGAGGGCGAGCACGACGTTCTTCAGCGTGTCCGCGGCCGTCCATGCGCGGTCGGAGCGCGGGAAGCGGTCGTTGGAGAGGGCGACGAGCGAGTCGATCGTCGGGGTGTCGGGGGTGTCCTCGACGTGCGCGGCGGGCGCGTCGGCGTAGTCCACGGCCTCCGGGACGGGCGTCACGACCGCCTCGACGTTGGCCGCGTACCCGCCGGGCGAGCGCACGAACGTGTCCTCGCCGATCGGCGTCGGCGTGAGGAACTCCTCGGAGCGCGAGCCACCCATGGCGCCCGACGTCGCGGCCACGATCACGTACTCGAGCCCGAGCCGGTCGAAGATGCGCCGGTACGCCGCGCGCTGCGCCTCGTAGGAGCGCTCGAGGCCCTCGTCCGTCGTGTCGAACGAGTAGGCGTCCTTCATGACGAACTCGCGGCCGCGGATGAGGCCCGCGCGGGGACGCGCCTCGTCGCGGTACTTGGTCTGGATCTGGTAGATCGTGAGCGGCAGGTCCTTGTACGACGAGTACAGGTCCTTGACGAGGAGCGTGAACATCTCCTCGTGCGTCGGCGCGAGGAGGTAGTCGCCCTCCTTGCGGTCCTTGAGCCGGAAGATGTTGGGCCCGTACTCCGTCCAGCGGCCCGTCGCCTCGTACGGCTCCTTGGGCAGCAGCGCCGGGAAGTGCACCTCCTGCGCGCCCGCCGCGGCCATCTCCTCGCGGACCACGTCCTCGACCTTGCGCAGCACGCGCAGGCCGAGCGGGAGCCAGGTGTAGATGCCGGGGGCGGCACGGCGGATGTAGCCCGCTCGCACGAGGAGCTTGTGGCTCGCGACCTCGGCGTCGGCCGGGTCCTCGCGCAGCGTCCGGACGAACAGGGTGGACAGGCGCAGGAGGTCGGCGCCCCGGACGCGGGTGGAGGCCGCGGCGGACGCGCCGGACGTGACGGAAGACATGCGCCCCACCCTACCGGCGGGGAGGATGTCCCCATGCCCGAGCTGCCCGAGGTCGAGGCCCTGGTCAGGTTCCTCGACGACCGCGCGACCAGCCGCACCGTCGTCGCCGCCGACGTCGCGCAGATCGCCGCGCTCAAGACGTTCGACCCGCCCGTCGGCGCGCTCGTCGGGCGCGTCGTGACCGGCGCCCGACGCCACGGCAAGTGGCTCGACCTCGTCCTCGCGCCGGCCGGGGGCGGCCCGCCCGCCCCGGGGCCCGACGACGAGGTCCACCTCGTCTTCCACCTCGCCCGCGCGGGGTGGCTGCGGTGGTCGGAGAAGGCGCCGACGACGCCCGTGCGGCCCCGGCTCGGCGGCAGCGGCGGCGGGAAGGCCGCGGTGCTCGCGCTGCGCGTGCGGTTCGACGACGGCTCGGGGTTCGACCTCACGGAGGCCGGGACGCGCAAGCGGCTCGCGGTGCACGTCGTGCGGCACCCCGAAGAGATACGGGCGATCGAGACGCTCGGGATCGAGCCGCTCGACCCGGGCTTCACGCCCGAGGCGCTCGGAGTGCTCATGGCCGCGCGCAACCAGCAGGTCAAGGGGCTGCTGCGCGACCAGTCGTCGATCGCGGGGATCGGCAACGCCTACTCCGACGACATCCTGCACGCCGCCCGCACGAGCCCGTTCAAGCTCACGCGCTCGTTCACGCCGGACGAGGTCGCCCGGGTGCACGCCGCCGTCGGGGAGGTGCTCACCGAGGCCGTCGCGGCGTCGTCGGGCAAGCCGGCAGCCGAGCTCAAGGACGCCAAGCGCGCCGGGATGCGTGTGCACGGGCGCACCGGGTTGCCGTGCCCCGTGTGCGGGGACACGGTGCGGGAGGTGAGCTTCGCCGACCGCAGCCTGCAGTACTGCGCCACGTGCCAGACGGGCGGCCAGGTGCTCGCCGACCGCCGGATGTCGCGCCTGCTCAAGTAGCACCGCCCGGGCGGTCGCCGACGGGCGTCAGGAGCGCCGCGAGGTCAGAAGAGCACGGTGGCGTAGGTGCCGACCTGCTCGAACCCGACGCGGCGGTACGTCGCGAGGGCGCGCGTGTTGTAGTCGTTGACGTACAGCGACACGACGGGCGGCGCGACGCGGCGGGCGGCCTCGGCCGGGGTGCCCTGGCGTGCCAGGCGCACGACGGCGGCCATCCCCGGCGCCGCGAGGCCCCGCCCGCGGTACCGCGGGTCGACCCACACGCCCTGCACCTGCGCCACGAGCGGCGTGACCGCGCCGAGCTCGGCCTTGAAGACGACGTGCGGCGCGCCGTCGCTCGCCGCGAGCCGGACGAACGACCGGCCCGCGAGCACGAGCGACCGCACCCGCTCCTCGTACGCGCGGCCGCCGCCCTCGACGGGCGAGTAGCCCACCTCCTCGGTGAACATGCGCACGCACGCGGGCAGGACGACGGGCACCTCCGCCGGGACGGACCGGCGCACGCCCGGGTCCGGCTCGACGTCGGGCTCGCGGTCGATCGCGAGCGACGGCTGGTTCGCCCGGATCTCGCGCGGCGACGGCCAGTGCGGCGCGAGCAGCTCCCACAGCGCGAGGACGGCGTCGCGCTCGCCCACGACCGACGACGATCGCCGACCCGCGTGCCGCGCGAGCACCGCGAACGCCGCGACCGCCGCGCGGGCCCGGTCGGGCTCGAGCGACGCCGGGACGACCGGCACGAGGTTGGCACCGGCCCAGCAGACCGCCTCGAGCGGCCCGACGGCCGGGAACCCCCACGCCTGACCGCCCGCTGCGTGCAGGCCCGCGTGCTGCGCGACCGCGAGCCGCGCCGCCGCGAGCGTCGACGCGACCGGGTCGCCCGCGCAGACCGCCAGCGCCTCC
This sequence comes from Cellulosimicrobium sp. NPDC030954, assembly GCF_055571305.1. Classification (NCBI taxonomy): domain Bacteria; kingdom Bacillati; phylum Actinomycetota; class Actinomycetes; order Micrococcales; family Promicromonosporaceae; genus Cellulosimicrobium; species Cellulosimicrobium sp. NPDC030954. The sequence continues at coordinate 73,177 of NZ_JBVIFN010000007.1, read as the reverse complement.
GGGACGTCCGCGTCGACGAGGACGCGCGCCCGGGCGCGCTCGCCGTCACCGGCCTCGCCGCGCGACCGCGGCCTCAGGGCCGGGACGGACGGACGCCAGCGGGCCACCGGACCGTCAGCCGACCGTGACGACCGGCGGGCCGGCCTGCGCGTCGTTCTCCGGCGTCATGGTCTCCGCGATGCGCAGCGCCTCCTCGATGAGCGTCTCGACGATGAGCGACTCCGGCACCGTCTTGACGACCTCGCCCTTGACGAAGATCTGGCCCTTGCCGTTGCCCGACGCGACCCCGAGGTCCGCCTCGCGCGCCTCGCCCGGACCGTTGACGACGCAGCCCATCACCGCGACGCGCAGCGGCACCTCCATGCCCTCGAGCCCGGCCGTGACCTTCTCCGCGAGCGTGTACACGTCCACCTGGGCGCGACCGCACGACGGGCACGAGACGATCTCGAGCTTGCGCGGCCGCAGGTTCAGCGCCTGGAGGATCTGGTTGCCGACCTTGACCTCCTCGACCGGGGGCGCGGACAGCGAGACGCGGATCGTGTCGCCGATGCCCTTGCTCAGCAGCGCGCCGAACGCCGTGGCCGACTTGATCGTGCCCTGGAACGCCGGTCCGGCCTCGGTCACGCCGAGGTGCAGCGGCCAGTCCCCCGCCTCCGCGAGCAGCTCGTACGCCCGCACCATGACGACGGGGTCGTTGTGCTTCACCGAGATCTTGAAGTCGTGGAACCCGTGCTCCTCGAACAGCGACGCCTCCCACACGGCCGACTCGACCAGCGCCTCGGGCGTCGCCTTGCCGTACTTCGCCAGCAGGCGCGGGTCGAGGGAACCGGCGTTCACGCCGATGCGCAGGGACACGCCCGCGTCGGAGGCCGCCTTCGCGATCTCCTTGACCTGGTCGTCGAACTTGCGGATGTTGCCCGGGTTCACGCGGACGGCGGCGCAGCCCGCGTCGATCGCGGCGAACACGTACTTGGGCTGGAAGTGGATGTCCGCGATGACGGGGATCTGCGACTTCTTCGCGATCGCCGGCAGCGCGAGCGCGTCGTCCGCGCTCGGCACCGCCACGCGCACGATGTCGCAGCCCGACGCCGTGAGCTCCGCGATCTGCTGGAGCGTCGCGTTGATGTCCGTCGTCGGCGTCGTCGTCATCGACTGGACGCTGATCGGCGCGTCGCCGCCGACGTCCACCTTGCCGACCTTGATCTTGCGGCTCTTGCGTCGCGGCGCGAGGACAGGCGGCGGGGCGGCAGGCATTCCGAGACTGATGGGTACGCTCACGCCCCTAGTATCCCCCGCCCGCCGTCCGACGCCGCACGTCGGACCTGTCCGGGACGTCACCTTCCCGCTCGGTCCCGCACATCTTCGCGGCCCCTCCACGCCGCCGGGGTCGGGTCCGCGCTCTCGCGTCCGTGGTCACGAGATGCGGGAAGTGGTCCCTGGCACGCCGCCCGCAGGGGCCACTTCTCGCGCCTCAGCACCGCGCGCCGACCTCAGGACGACGCGCGGGTGCCCACGCGCGACGCCGCGGGCAGCGAACCCGACGACTCCGACGGGGACGGCGTCACGTGAGGCGGACCGGGTCGATGATGTCGGCGAGGATGAGGAGGGCGCCGACGCCGACGAGGACGACGAACATGACGTACGCGACGGGCATCATGCGGGCGAGGTCAGCAGGGCCGGGGCGCGGGAGGCCGCGGACGCGCGCGACCGTGCGCTTGGCCCCCTCGTAGAGGGCGTTGACGACGTGCCCGCCGTCGAGCGGCAGCAGCGGGATGAGGTTGAAGACGAACAGGGCCACGTTGAGCGCGGCGAGCAGCATGAGCATCGTCACGACGCGGTCGAGGACGGGGCTCTCGGCACCTGCCACGTCCACGGCGACACGGCCGACGCCGACGACGCTCATCACCGAGTCCTGGCCGCGCGGCGCGTCGGTGAACGCAGCCTGGGCAGCCTCGTAGACCTTCACGGGCAGGGTGACGATGATCCCCGCCGTGCCGCTCACCTGCTGCCACGTGGCCTCGGCCGCGACGCCGATCCCCGTGGGCTGCCGCTCCACCGTCGGGGTGAAGCCGACGAAGCCGGCGGGCTCGGTCACCGGGTCGCCGGACTCGTCCACGACGGGCGTCCCGTCCTCGGCGACGACCTGGCGCTCCACGTCGACCGGCGTGATGGTGAGGTCGACCTGCTCGCCGTCGCGCTCGACGACGACGGGCGTCGCCTGGCCGGCGGAGCCGCGGATCATCCCGGAGAGCTGGTCCCAGGAGGTGACCTCCGCGCCGTCGAACGACACCACGGTGTCGCCCGGCTCCAGTCCGGCGACGGCCGCCGGCGACGGGTCGGCCGTGGCCGCGCACTCCTCCTGCTCGGTCGCGACGACCGACGGGACGCACGCGGACACGGACCCGACCGTCGTCGTGACGGCGGGCAGGCCGATGCCGACGCACACGATCGCCATGAGCACGAACGCGATGAGGAGGTTCATGAAGGGGCCGCCGAGCATGACGACGACCTTCTTGGGCGCGGAGAGGTTGTAGAAGGCCCGGTGCTCCTCGCCGGGCCGGATCTCCTCGGTGCTCGCGTCGCGGGCGTCGGCGACGACCTGCGAGAAGAAGCCGTTCCCGCGCGGCCGCGCACCGGCGGGCGCGGGCGGGTACATGCCGACGAGGCGGACGTAGCCGCCGAGCGGGATCGCCTTGAACCCGTACTCGGTCTCGCCCTTGGTACGCGACCACAGGGTCGGGCCGAACCCGACCATGTACTGGCTCACGCGGACGCCGAACCTCTTCGCGGGCACCATGTGCCCGACCTCGTGCAGCGCGATCGAGACGACGATCCCGACCACGATCACGAGGATGCCGATCAGCGTCGCCATCTGTCTCTCTGCTCCTTCTCGGCCCGGGCGCTCGACGCGACCGGACGGTTGCTCGTCACCGGCGGTCCAGGATCTCGCGCGCGCGGGCGCGCGCCCAGGTCTCGGCCTCCGCCACGTCGTCCAACGTCACGGCGTCCGCGGAGGTTCCGTCGTGCGCCGCGAGCACACGCTCGACCGTCGTCACGATGTCACCGAAACCTGCGCGTCCGCTGAGGAACGCGGCGACGGCCTCCTCGTTGGCGGCGTTGTAGACCGCCGGGTGGGTCGCGCTCGCCGCGACGGCGGCGCGCGCGAGGCTCACCGCGGGGAACGCGGCGTCGTCGAGCGGCTCGAACGTCCACGACGTCGCGGCCGTCCAGTCGCACGGCGGGGTCACCGGGTCGAGCCGGTCGGGCCACGACAGCCCGAGCGCGATGGGCAGGCGCATGTCCGGGGGCGACGCCTGCGCGATCGTCGAGCCGTCGACGAACTCGACCATCGAGTGCACCACGGACTGCGGGTGCACGACGACGGTGATGTCGTCGGCCGGGACGTCGAACAGCAGGTGCGCCTCGATGAGCTCGAGGCCCTTGTTCATGAGGCTCGCGGAGTTCACCGTGACGACCGGGCCCATGGCCCAGGTGGGGTGCGCGAGCGCCTGCTCGACCGTCGCCGCCTTGACCGCGTCCGCGTCCCACCCGCGGAAGGGCCCGCCCGAGGCGGTGAGGATCAGGCGGCGCACCTCGGCCCGCGTCCCGGAGCGGAGGCACTGCGCGATGGCCGAGTGCTCGGAGTCGACGGGGACGATCTGGTCGGGGTGCTGCTGCGCCGCGCGCACCAGGGCGCCTCCGGCGACGAGCGACTCCTTGTTCGCGAGCGCGAGCGTGGACCCGGCGCGCAGTGCGGCGAGCGTCGGGCCGAGACCCACGGAGCCCGTGACGCCGTTGAGGACGACGTCGCTCCCCCGGCCTGCCAGCGCGTCCGCGGCGTCGGGTCCGGCGAGCACCTCGGGGACGTCGCCCCGGCCGGCGAAGGCCCGCGCCAGCGCCTCGCCCAGGGCCGTCGCGCGCGACGCGTCGGCGACGCCGACCGCGCGCACGCCCAGCGCCGCGGCCTGGCGCGCGAGCAGCTCCACGTCCCCGCCGCCCGCCGAGAGCGCGTCGACGCGGAACCGGTCGGGGTGAGCCTGGACGACGTCGATCGCCTGGGTGCCGATCGACCCGGTCGAGCCGAGGATCGTCACGGTGCGGAGGGCGGGGGCGGGTCCGTCGGGCATGGTTCCCATCCTCCCAGGCCGCGGGCGGTGCGTGCGCACGGCGTGTCCCGGACGCGTCAGCGCGGGGCCGTCCACTCGAGCGTGTACCGGAAGAAGAGCCGACGGCGCACGCGCGCCCCGGGCAGGTGCGCCCGGGCCGTGCGCGCGACCTCGTCGACGGTGTGCCGCGGGTCCCGGACCGGCATGCCCGGGGCGTCCGTCCCGGGATCGCCGGGCCGGGCCCGCCGCGGGTGCTTGACGAGGCCCACGAGGGGGTTGAGGAGCGCGGACGGGACGTCGACGGCGAGGTCGCGCGCCGACGCCACGCGCGCGAGGCCGACGACGAGCAGGCGCCCGCCCGGGGCGAGCAGGCTGCGGGCGTGCCGGAGCGCCTCGTCGAGGTCGAGATGGTGCAGCACGGCGACCATCGTCACCGCGTCGTAGCCCTCCGGCCCGGCGGCCGGGCCGGCCGGGTGGCTCGGTGGACCGGACCCGTCGGGCGAGCGGACGTCGTCGGGCGAGCCGACGTCGTCGAACCCGAGCCGCCGCACGGTCACCGCGGGATCCGCGGCGTGGCGCACGAGCGCCTGGGCGACCATGCCGCCGTCGGCGTCGATGCCGTGGACCTCGGCGACCCGCCGGCGCAGCCTGCCGAGCAGCACGCCGGCACCGCAGCCAGCGTCGAGCACGACGCGGGCGCCGCGCGGCACACGGCGCACGACCCAGCCGTGGAAGTGCTCGTTGTGGTTCCATGGGTGCCGGGCGTTGACGGCCGCCAGCCACGCCGCGGCGCGGCGCACCAGCGGGCTCGCGGAGGTCCGCGGGTCGAGGGTCACGCGCGTCGGGAAGCGCCGGGCGTCGTCACTCGACGCCGAGCAGGACCTCGATGGCGCGGGCGAAGAACGCGTCGACCGGGCCCTCCGCGTACCCGTCGCGACCGCGCGCACGGCCGAACGTCGCGGAACGGATCTCCGCCGCGGTGATCGGGACCTGACGGTCGAAGTAGGCGACGAGCCGGTCGCACAGGTCGTCCACGTCGTCGACGTCGTAGGCGGGCTTGCCACGCTCCGCGAGCGCGAACTTCTCGCCGTCCGGGCGGCCCAGACGGCCGTACAGCGACCGGGCGCGCTCCGCGAGCGCGTTCATCCAGGCCTGCTGGCCGTGGGCGGCGACGTACTCCGCGCGCTGGCGCGCGATGAACGCGCCCTCGAGGCGGTCCAGCGCGGCGTCGACCTCGTGCGTGTCGTACCCACCACGGACCAGGTCGAAGACCGAGGCCTGGATCTCGGTGCTGGTCAGCCGCTCCTGCGCCCGGCCCTCGTACACGTCGCGGGCGTGCTCGAAGAAGTCGTCGACCTCCTCGGGGTCGTACCCGTTCCGGGTCTTGCCGACCGTGGTGAACAGCGAACTCACTCGTCCTCCTCTGCAGCGAGCTGCCCGCAGGCACCGTCGATGTCGCTGCCGCGGGTGTCACGGATCGTCGTCGGGATCCCGTGCCCGCGCAATCGTGCCACGAACTCCGCCTCGACGGCAGGGTCGCTGGCCGTCCAGATCGAGCCGGGCGTCGGGTTGAGCGGGATCGGGTTGACGTGCACCCAGCCGCGGCCCCGCGCGTTGAGCTTCTCGCCGAGCAGGTCGGCGCGCCACGCGTGGTCGTTCATGTCCTTGATGAGCGCGTACTCGATGCTCACGCGCCGGCCGGTGACCTCGAAGTAGTGCCGCGCCGCGTCGAGCGTCTCGTCGACGCTCCACCGCGTGTTGATCGGCACGAGCTCGCTGCGCAGGTCGTCGTCGGGCGCGTGCAGCGACAGCGCGAGCGTCACCGGGATCCCCTCGTCGGCGAGCTTGCGCATCGCCGGGACGAGGCCGACCGTCGACACCGTGATGTTGCGCGCCGACATGCCGAGCCCGTCCGGGGCCGGCGCCACGAGGCGTCGGACCGTGCCCATGACCGCCTTGTAGTTGGCGAGCGGCTCCCCCATGCCCATGAACACGAGGTTGTTGAGCCGGGTCGGGCCGCCGGGGATCTCCCCGTCGGCGAGCGACCGGGCGGCGGAGCGGACCTGCTCGACGATCTCCGCGACGGACAGGTTGCGCGTGAGGCCGAGCTGCCCCGTCGCGCAGAACGGGCACGCCATGCCGCAGCCCGCCTGGCTCGACACGCACAGCGTCGAGCGCTGCGGGTACCGCATGAGCACCGACTCGACCTTGGCGCCGTCGAAGAGGTGCCACAGCGTCTTGACGGTCGTCCCGCCGTCGGCCTCCATCCGCCGCGCCGCGGTGAGCAGCGGCGGGAAGAGCGCGTCCGTGAGCACGTCGCGCGTCGCCTTCGGCAGGTCCGTCATCGCCTCGGGGTCGCGCGTGAGGTGCGCGTAGTAGTGCGTCGCGAGCTGCTTGGCGCGGAACGGCTTCTCCCCCAGCTCGACGACGACGTCGCGCACCTCCTCGGGCGCGAGGTCCGCGAAGTGGCGCGGCGGCTTGCCGCGCCGGGGCGCGGTCATGACGAGCGGGAGCGGCTTCGACTCCGCGGAGGGGCGGACGGAACGGACGGTCATGAGGAGGTCCAAGCGTGGGGGGTCGTGCGGACGGTTCGCACCGCGGTGCGAGCGGGACGTCGGACGGCTGTCAGACGGCCAGCGCGAGGAGCACGTACACGAACGGGGCGGTGAGGAGCATGGAGTCGAGCCGGTCCAGGATGCCTCCGTGACCGGGCAGGAGCGACCCCATGTCCTTCAATTCTAGGTCGCGCTTGATCATCGACTCGGCGAGGTCGCCGATCGTCGCCGTGAGCGGCGCCAGGACGCCCAGCGCGACGCCGAGCAGCGGGCTCGCGCCGAGGCCCACCACCGCGCCGACGACCCCGACGGCGGTGGCCAGGACGAACGACCCGGCGAGCCCCTCCCAGGACTTCTTGGGGCTCACGGACGGGGCCAGCGGATGACGCCCGAACAGGACGCCCGCGACGTACCCGCCGACGTCGTTCGCGACGGCGAGCAGGATGAAGATCAGGACCCGGACGCGCCCGTCGGGGGCGGCCAGCATGAGCATGACGAAGCCCGCCATGAACGGAAGGTAGGCCGCCGCGAACGTCGCCGCCGCGGCGTCGCGCACCGCCGCCGTCCCCGACCCGTCGATGACCCGCCACACGACCGCGCCCGCGACCGTGAGCATGAACGAGACGAGCAGCGCCTCGGGCCCCGAGTAGTACGAGGAGACGAGGATGCCGACCGTGCCCACGAGGAGCGGGAGGAGCGGGAGGTGCAGCTCGCGGCGCTTGAACGCCTGGGCGAGCTCCCACAGCGCGGCGCCGACCGCCACGGTCGCGAGCAGCACGAAGAACTCGGGCCGGAAGGCGAGGCTCGCCGCGACGATCGCGAGCAGGCCGAGGCCCACCGCGATCGCCACGGGCAGGTTGCGGCCCGCCTTGGGAGCGCGCGCCGCGGAGGTGCTGTCGCCGGCGGCCGTCGAGGAGGTGTCGGTCATCGGTGCGTGGAGGAGCTCGCCGGACGAGGTGCTCAGACCTCGAGCAGCTCGCTCTCCTTGCCCGCGAGCAGCGCGTCGACCTGGTCCACGTGCGCCTTGGTGAGGGCCTCGAGCTCCTTCTCCGCGCGCCCGACCTCGTCCTCGCCGGCCTCGCCGTCGCGCGCGATGCGGTCCAGCTCCTCCTTGGCGCGACGGCGCACGTTGCGGATCGCGACGCGCGAGTCCTCCGCCTTCGCCTTGGCGAGCTTCACGAAGTCACGACGGCGCTCCTCCGTGAGGGCGGGCAGCACGACCCGGATGACGTTGCCGTCGTTGGACGGGTTCACGCCGAGGTCGGAGTCGCGCAGCGACTTCTCGACCGCCGTGATCGAGCTCTTGTCGAACGGGGAGACGAGGATCGTGCGCGCCTCGGTCACCGTGAACGACGCGAGCTGCTGCAGCGGCGTCGGCGCACCGTAGTAGTCGACCGTGATCTTGTTGAACATCGCGGCGTTCGCACGGCCCGTGCGGATCGCGGCGAAGTCCTCCTTGGCCACCTCGACGGCCTTGTCCATCTTCTCCTCGGCCTCGAGGAGGGTCTCGTCGATCACCAGTGCTCCTTCGTCGTTCGTCGTGGGTCGGTCCGTGCCGTCGTGTCCGGGGTCGCCGGCGTCGGCGCACCGATGTCAGTCGGTCGTGACCAGTGTGCCAATATTCTCGCCGACCAGGGCACGCGTGACGTTCCCCGGCTCGCTCATGCCGAACACGCGCATCCGCACGTCGTTGTCCCGGCACAGGCTCAGCGCCGTCGCGTCCATGACCCCGAGGTCGTTGACGAGCGCGTCGGTGTACGTGAGGTGGTCGAGCTTGGTCGCCGACGGGTCCTTGCGCGGGTCGGCGGTGTAGACGCCGTCCACGCCGTTCTTGCCCATGAGGACCTCCTGGCAGTGCGTCTCGAGGGCGCGCTGCACGGAGACCGTGTCGGTGGAGAAGTAGGGCATGCCCGCGCCTGCGCCGAAGATGACGACGCGGCCCTTCTCGAGGTGGCGGATCGCCCGCAGCGGGATGTACGGCTCGGCGACCTGGCCCATCGTGATGGCGGTCTGCACGCGCGTCTTCACCCCCGCCTGCTCGAGGAAGTCCTGGAGGGCGAGGCAGTTCATGACGGTGCCGAGCATGCCCATGTAGTCGGCGCGCGCGCGGTCGAGCCCGCGCTGGGAGAGCTCGGCGCCGCGGAAGAAGTTCCCGCCGCCGACGACGATGGCGACCTGCACGCCCTGGGCGACCGCGTCCGCGATCTCCTGGGCGACGCGCTGGACGACGTCGGGCGCCAGACCGATCTGCCCGCCGCCGAACGTCTCGCCCGACAGCTTGAGGAGCACCCGCCGGTGCTGGGACCCCTCGCGGGGCGTGGTCTGCTCGCCTGCGGTCACTGTCGACACCTGTCCTTCGTCCTGGCCCGGTGGGGCGGGGTGGTCGTGCTCCGCCGTCGTCCCACCCGATGGTGCGGCACGACGCCGGTCGTCGCGCGCCCGGAGCCGGGTGCGCGGTCGGCCCGGTCCCGTCGCCTCGCGGGCGACGGGACCGGGCCGACGGGGGCGTCAGGCGCCGACGCGGTACCGCACGAACTCGGTGATGGTGCCACCGACCTCGGAGACGACCTGGCCGACCGTCTTCTTCGGGTCCTTCGCGAGCGGCTGGTCGACGAGGACGACGTCCTTGAAGTAGCCGTTCAGACGACCCTCGACGATCTTCGGGAGCGCGGCCTCGGGCTTGCCCTCGTTGCGCGAGGTCTCCTCGGCGATGCGGCGCTCGTTCTCGACCGTCTCGGCCGGGACCTCGTCGCGCGACAGGTACGTCGGGGACATCGCGGCGACGTGCTGCGCGACGTCCTTCGCGACGGCCTCGCCCGCGGCGTCCGTGGCGACGACGACGCCGATCGACGGCGGCAGGTCGCGCGCGGTGCGGTGCAGGTACGCCGTGACGCGCTCGCCCGCGACGCGGGTCACGCGGCGCAGGACGATCTTCTCGCCGAGCGTCGCGGCCTGGTTGTCGATGACCTGCTGGACGGTCTCGCCGTCCGCGTCCGCGGCGAGCGCCGCGTCCGCGTCGCGCGCGCCGGCCTCGGCCGCAGCCTTGAGGACGCGGTCCGCGAGCGAGATGAACGTGTCGTTCTTGGCGACGAAGTCCGTCTCGGAGTTGAGCTCGATGAGCGTCGCGACCTGGCCACCCTCGGTGTCGCGGATGTCGACGGCGATGAGGCCCTCGGAGGTCGAGCGGCCCTCGCGCTTGGCGACGCCCTTCAGACCCTTGACGCGGATGATCTCGAGCGCCTTCTCCGCGTCGCCGTCCGCCTCGTCGAGAGCCTTCTTGACGTCGAGCATGCCGGCGCCGGTGCGCTCGCGCAGCGCCTTGATGTCAGCGGCGGTGTAGTTCGCCATGGTGGTTCCTCACTCGTGGTTCGTCACGGGTTCTTCGTCACGGGTACGTGCTGGGGGCACCGTGGCGGTGCCCGGTGCGCCGGTGGGACGGCACGGGGTGCGCGGCGGTCGCCCGCCGCGCACCCCGGGACGTCACTTGGTCTCGTCGGCCTCGGCGTCGGCGACCACGGCCTCCGCGTCGGCGACGGCGGCGACCTCGGCAGCAGCCTCGGCCACGACCTCGGCGGCGGCGTCGCCCGGCTCCTCGGCGGCGACCTCGGCAGCAGCCTCGGCGACCTCCTCGGCCGCGGCGGCCTCGACGTTCGCCTCGGCGGCGGTCTCGTCAGCCTCGAGCTGCTTCTCGGCACCGGCGAGGAGCTCGCGCTCCCACTCGGCCAGCGGCTCGGCCTCGGCGCCCGCCTCGGCCTCGGCGCCCGAACGGCCCGAGTGGCGCTGGAGCAGACCCTCGGCGACGGCGTCCGCGATGACGCGCGTGAGCAGCGTCACGGAGCGGATCGCGTCGTCGTTGCCCGGGATCTTGTAGTCCACGACGTCGGGGTCGCAGTTGGTGTCCAGGATCGCGACGATCGGGATGTGGAGCTTGCGCGCCTCGTCGACCGCGAGGTGCTCCTTGTTCGTGTCGACGATCCACACGGCGGAGGGGACCTTCGCCATGTCGCGGATGCCGCCGAGCGTGCGGGCGAGCTTGTCCTTCTCGCGACGCAGGACGAGGAGCTCCTTCTTGGTGAGCGACGAGCCGGCGACGTCGTCGAAGTCGATCTCCTCGAGCTCCTTGAGGCGCTGGAGACGCTTGTGCACCGTGGTGAAGTTGGTGAGCATGCCACCGAGCCAGCGGTGGTTCACGTAGGGCATGCCGACGCGCGCGGCCTGCTCGGCCACGGGCTCCTGGGCCTGCTTCTTGGTGCCGACGAAGAGGATGGAACCGCCGTGCGCGACGGTCTCCTTGACGAACTCGTATGCGCGGTCGATGTACGACAGCGACTGCTGGAGGTCGACGATGTAGATGCCGTTGCGCTCCGTGAAGATGAAGCGCTTCATCTTCGGGTTCCAACGGCGGGTCTGGTGCCCGAAGTGGACACCGCTCTCGAGGAGCTGGCGCATGGTCACGACGGCCATGACACGTCCTTTCGCCGTGCGGCCCGGGATCCACCCGGTGCGCGCACGCTTCTGGCGGCCCCTCCCGTGGGACGGACCGCGGTGCGGTTGTCGGTGACGACCCTGGTGGTCGCACCCCTGGCGTCACCCGTGCCGACGCCTGCGACGCACCGTTCGAGCAGGTGCGGGCAGGACCGACGCCGGACGCGGCCCCGCCCGGTCCGGCGGAGCCGGGAGGATGGGCGAGGACGTGACGCGCGAAGTCGACCGGCTCCGTCCTCGGCCGAGGTGATCACCTCGGGCCGGGCACGGCGAACGCGCCGGTCGCAGCGGCAAGTCTACCCGACGGCAGGGCCGACCACAGCCGCCGGTCCCGTGCGTCGTCGCGACCCGCCGTCCACAGGCCGCCGACTCCCGCCGCCCGGCCGCGACCTGCGTCGGGCACCCTGGCGCGATGGCTCTCGACCGTACCCCTGCGACCGTCCGACGACGTGCGGTGGCCCTCGTGCTGACCGCGCTCCTGCTCGTCCTGGGCCCACCGGCGCCCGCCGCCCCGGGCGGGCCCCTGGACGCCCCCGCCGGCGCCTCCCCCGGCTGGGTGCCGCCGCTCGACCGCGCGCCCGACGCGCTCGGCGTGCTCGCACCGTTCGACCCGCCGCTGCACGACTGGCTGCCCGGCCACCGGGGCGTCGACCTCGCCGCCGCCGCCGGCGAGACCGTCCTCGCCCCCGCACCCGGGGTCGTCACGTTCGCCGGCCCCGTCGCGGGCCGCGACGTGGTGGTCGTCACGCACGACGACGGGCTGCGCACGTCGCTCGAGCCGGTCACCGCCGTGGCACCGCGGGGGACGCGCGTCGCCGCGGGTGACGTCGTCGGGACCGTGCAGGGCTCCCCCGGCGGCGAGACCGTCGCGAGCCACTGCGCGGCCGCCTGCGTGCACTGGGGCGTGCGACGGGGCGAGCGCTACGTCGACCCGCTCGCGCTGCTCGGCGAGCGGCCGCCGATCGTGCTCCTCCCGCTCGGGGAGCCGTGACCGGACGACGATGCCCCGGCGTGCTCAGGCGCGTGGGAAGGCCTGCTCGAACGAGCTGCGCAGCCGCTCGGCCGTCACGTGGGTGTAGCGCTGCGTCGTCGCGAGCGAGGAGTGCCCGAGGATCTCCTGGACGCTGCGCAGGTCCGAGCCGCCCGCGAGGAGGTGCGTCGCGGCGCTGTGCCGCAGGTCGTGCGGGGCGACGTCGTCGACCCCCGCCGCGAGCGCGAGCCGGTGCACGGCGTCGCGCACCTGCCGCTGCCCCCACCGACCGCCCCGGTCCCCGACGAGGAGCGCCGCGCCCGACCGCTCCGTCACGAGCCCCGGCCGCCCCGAGTCCAGCCAGCGCGTCACGGCCCGTGCCGCCGGGACGCCGAACGGCACGACGCGCTCCTTGTCCCCCTTGCCGAGCACCCGGACGACCCGCTGCGACAGGTCCACGTCGTCCACGTCGATACCCGCGAGCTCGCCCACGCGGATCCCGGCCCCGTACAGCAGCTCGGCGGCGGCCCACTCGCGCAACCGGGCCGGGTCGCCCGCGGCCGCCGCCTCCCGCGCGGCATCGAGCAACCTGCCGGCCGCGTCGGCCGTGAGCACGGTCGGCAGGGTGCGCGGGACGCGCGGGCTCGCGAGCCGGGCCGCCGGGTCCGCTACCACGCGCCCGGTCCGCCGCGCCCAGTCGAAGAACGCCCGCGCGGCCGCACCCCGGCGCGCGAGCGTCGCCCGGGCGAGCCCGCGCTCGGACTGCTCGGTCAGCCACGCGCGCAGGGCCGCGAGGTCGACGTCCTCCGGCGACGACGCCCCGTTCCGCACGGCGTGGCCCAGGAGCGACTCGACGTCGCCCGTGTACGCGCGCACCGTGTGCGCGGACGAGCCCTGAGCGACCTCGAGATGCGTCCCGAAGTCCGCGAGCGCCGCGTCGAGCGCGGGCGGCAGGGCGTCGGGCCGGCGCTCGTCGGGCGTGTCGGCGTCGTCGGGACGGGTCGTGCGGGTCACTCCCCCAGTCTCGCGCGCGGCACCGCACGTCCGCGGGAGGCGCTCCGCGGCTCTGCCCGGAGGCCCGCACGCCCCCTCCTCCGCGCCGACTCGTCGCCACCCATGCTCCGTGCGACGCGGCGGCTCTGCGCGCGTTCCGCCGGGCTCCCTCCTCGGCTGGCCCTCGTCGTCTCCGCCCGGCACCTCCGCCCGGCACCGTGACGCCGCCCGGCCGGCTCCTCACCCCGCGCGCACGCGCCGCCATCCGCCCGGCGTCCGCTCTGCCAGACCGCGGACCTCGAGCCGACCGAGGGCACCGACAGCCTCCGGGACGGCGAGCCCCGCCGACCGCGCGACGGCGTCCGTCGGGGCGCCCGACCGCAACGGCAGCGCGTCCCACGTCCGGGTCTCCACGGCGTCGAGCCCGTCGTACACGGCGTCGCGGGGTGTCCTGCGGGTCCCCGCGGCCGGCGCCGCGGGCGCCGCGTCCCGTGCCAGCGCTCCGGCCAGCTCCGCCACCTCGTCGGCGTCGGTGACGCACACGGCGGCCCCGTCGCGCAGGAGACGGTGGCAGCCGGTCGACGCCATCGAGGTCACGGGTCCGGGGACGGCGCCGACGGGCCGCGAGAGCTCGGCCGCGCGGACCGCCGTGCTCAGGGACCCCGAGCGCCAGGCCGCCTCCACGACCACGGTCGCACCCGCGAACGCCGCGATGAGCCGGTTGCGCAGCAGGAAGCGGACCCGGCTGGGCACGGAGCCTGGTGGCACCTCCGACACCACGGCACCTCCGGTCCCGACGACGGCCCGGAGGAGCTCCGTGTTGCCGACGGGGTACAGCCGGTCCACCCCGCCGGCGAGGAACGCGACGGTCGGACCGCCCGACACGAGCGCCGCGCGGTGGGCCGCGGCGTCGATCCCGTAGGCGCCGCCCGAGACGACCGTGAACCCGCGCGTCGTGAGGCCCGACGCGATCTCCCCCGTCACGTGGCGCCCGTAGTCCGTGCAGGCGCGTGCCCCGACCACGGCGACGGAGCGCGCGGCCAGCGCCGCCAGGCGGTCCGACCCGCGGACCCACAGCGCGAGCGGGCGACCCGGACCCAGGTCGTCGAGGGCCGTTGGCCATCCCGGGTCGCCCGGGACGACGAACGAGCCGTCGAGCCGGTCGAGCACGCGGAGCTCGCGGCGCGGGTCGAGACCCTCCAGCCGCGGGGCCCAGCGCGCGACGGCGCGCAGGAGCCGCGCGACGGGCCCGCTCCGCGGGTCGCGACCGGGCGCGGGCCGGTCGTCGCCGGCTGCCGAGGCGCCGGGTCCGGCCCCTCCGAGCAGCGGCCCCAGCCCCGCCCCACCGTCGCCTGCGACCTCCGCGAGCCCGACGAGCTCGCGGCGAGCCTGCGCCGGGTCGTTCACCGCCTCGACGAGCCAGGCCAGCGCGGCCGAGGCCCCGAGCTGCTCGACGAGCGCGACCGCGACCTCGTCCCCGGGCTCCGCCAGGCGCGACCACGCCGCCCGCGCGAGCCGGTCGTCGTTGACGTCGAAGACCGGCCGCACGGGAGCCGTCGGGGCCGCCCGCCGCTCAGCCACGGTAGCCCCGCGTCCGGAGCGCGAGCCCGGCCCCGACGTCGGCGCGCGTAGGTGCGGCGTGCCCGGCGAGGTCGGCGACCGTCCAGGCGAGGCGCAGCACACGGTCCGCGCCACGCAGGCTCAGCGTGCCGCGGTCGAGCGCGGTGTCGACGTCCGTCAGCAGGCTGGGATCGGGACCCAGCCGGTCGCGCAGCCAGGTGCCGGGCACCTCGGCGTTCGTCCGCCACGGCGTCCCCGCCAGGCGCGCGGACGCCGTCTCCCGGGCGGCGGCGACCCGCCGCGCGACCGCCGCGCTCGACTCCGGCCGCCCGGCGTCAGCACGCTCGACCCGGGTGACGGGTCGGACCTCGACCTGGACGTCGACGCGGTCGAGCAGCGGACCGGACAGCCGGCCGAAGTAGCGGCGCTGCGCGACGGGCGAGCAGGTGCACTCGAGTCCCTTCCCGACGCCCTTGCCGCACGGGCACGGGTTCGCCGCGAGGACGAGCTGGAAGCGCGCGGGGTAGCGCGCCGTCCCGCCGGCACGATGGATCACGAGCTCGCCGTGCTCGAGCGGCTGCCGCAGGGTCTGCAGCACGCGCGCCCCGAACTCGGGCGCCTCGTCGAGGAAGAGGACCCCGCGATGGGCGCGCGACGCGGCGCCGGGCCGGGGCAGGCCGCTGCCGCCCCCGACGATCGCCGCCGGGGTGGCCGTGTGGTGCGGGTCCTCGTACGGCGGGCGGCGGACGAGCCCGGACCCCGGGTCGAACACCCCGGCCACCGAGTGGACGGCCGTCACCTCGACGGCCTCGCCCTCGGTGAGGTCGGGCAGGATCCCGGGCAGCCGTGACGCGAGCATCGTCTTGCCCGCGCCCGGCGCGCCGACCAGCAGCAGGTGGTGCCCGCCCGCGGCGGCGACCTCGAGCGCGTGCCGCGCCTCGTGCTGCCCCACGACGTCCGCGAGGTCGCCCGGCTGCGGTCGCACGGCGGCCGGGCGGGGCACCACGACCGGGGACGCGGCACCGCCCGGGTCGTCGAGCGACGCCCCGTGGAGCCGGGCGACGTCGGCGAGGGTCGTCACCCCCACGACGCGCGCGCCGGGCACGAGCCGGGCCTCCTCGGCGTCGGCCGCCGGCACGACGACGTCGAGGAACCCGGCGGCGACGGCCGCGGCCACCGCGGGCAGGACGCCGCGCACGGGCTGGAGGCGGCCGTCGAGGCCGAGCTCCCCGAGGTGCACCACGTCCTCCACGGCGCGCGCCGGGACGACCTGCGCGCCGGCGAGCAGCGCTACCGCGATCGCGAGGTCGAAGCCCGTGCCGGACTTGGGCAGCGCCGCGGGCGAGAGGTTGATCGTGACCTTGCGCTGAGGCCACGGGATACCGGACGAGGTGACGGCAGCACGCACGCGGTCGCGCGACTCGCTGAGCGCCGCGTCCGGGAGCCCGACGAGCACGAAGCCGGGCACCGAGGCCGCGAGGTGCGCCTGCACCTCGACGACGTGGCCGGACAGCCCGACGAGCGCGACGGCGCGGGTCGTCCCGAGGCCCATCAGGCGCTCACCCCGACGAGGTGCTCCACCTGCGCGGCGCCCGCGCGCGCCACGAGCACGGCCACGACGTCGATCCGGACGGACCGTGCGCGCACGTCGTGGGTCGCGAGCCACTCCCCCGTGAGCCGGCGCAGGCGACCGAGCTTCGCGGGCGTCACGGCCTGGGCAGGGTGCCCGAACCCGGTGCCGCGACGCGTCTTCACCTCGACGGCGACCAGCACGTCCCCGTCCAGCGCGACGACGTCGAGCTCGCCGCGCGTCCCGCGCCAGTTGCGGTCGAGCAGGGTCCAGCCCGCCTCGACCAGGTGGGCCGCGGCCACCCTCTCCCCGTACCGCCCGACGGCGTCCTTCGCTCCCATGGGCTCACCTCCGCCGCCCACCGTGGGCGACGGGGAGGAGCGGCGCCAGCGACCCGCGACCGCCTGTGGACGGGACTACGAGGAAGCGGCCTTGTGGACGGCCAGGACCGCGGTCAGAGCTGTCAGAGCTGGAGCTCCGCCTTCGCGAGCTCCTCGACGTTGACGTCCTTGAAGGTCACCACGCGGACCGACTTCACGAACCGCGCCGACCGGTACACGTCCCACACCCACGCGTCGGCGAGCCGCAGCTCGAAGTACACCTCGCCCGCGGCGGACCGCACCTGGAGGTCCACCTGGTTCGCCAGGTAGAAGCGGCGTTCGGTCTCCACCACGTACGAGAACAGGCCCACCACGTCGCGGTACTCGCGGTACAGCGCGAGCTCCATCTCGGTCTCGTAGTTCTCGAGGTCTTCGGCGCTCACGCCTCCATCATGGACCATCGAGCGCTCCGCGCCCGCCTCAGCTCGTGGGCAGGCCGGCGTCGGGGTCGAGCTCGAGGACGTCCACGGGCTCGCCGTACGCGGGGGCGTCGAGGGCCTCGTCGCCCCGCTCCGGCAGCCGCCAGGACCGGCGGTGCTGCGGCGTCGGGCCGTGCTCGCGCAGGGCCTCGACGTGCGCCGCCGCGCCGTAGCCCTTGTTCTGGTCCCACCCGAAGGCGGGGTACTGCCGCGCGAGGCTGGTCATGAGGCCGTCGCGCTCGGTCTTCGCGAGCACGCTCGCCGCGGCGACCGACGCGCACTGGAGGTCGGCCTTGACCAGCGTGCGCACGCGCGGGTCGACGATCCGCTCGTCGTCGTGCGGGTCGAGGTCGAACGCCTCGAAGAGGTCGACCGCCGACGGGCGGCTGAGCCAGTCGTGCTTGCCGTCCAGGAGGACCGCGTCGACGTCGCCGACCGTGCGGCGCACCTGGGCGAGCGCGCGGCGGCCCGCGAGGCGCAGCGCGCCGACGATGCCGTGCGCGTCGATCTCGGCAGGGCCGGCGTGCCCCACGGCCCACGCGACCGACCACGAGCGCGCGAGCGGCACGAGGGCCTCGCGCGCGGCCGCGGTGAGGAGCTTGGAGTCGGTGAGGCCGGGCGGGCACGGCTTCGTGGCGAGGTCGACGACGACGACGCCCACCGAGACCGGGCCCGCGAGCGCGCCGCGGCCGACCTCGTCCATGCCGGCGACGAGCCGGGCGCCGTCGCGCAGCATCGCGCGCTCCTGACGCAGGTCCGGACGACGACGCGCGGGCGCGCGGCGCACGCGCGCCGGTGCCGCCGGCGCGACGGGCGCCTCGGCGGACGCGGGAACGGCGGGAGGCGCGACGGCGTCGAGCGTCACGGCTCCACCTCGGGCACGTCGGCGAACACGTCGCCGGGGTTGCGCAGCAGACCGAGGTGGGACAGCGGCCAGACCTTGACGAACGCCGTCCCGACGACGTTGCCCATCGGCACGAACCCGCCACCGGGCTTGCCCGTGTTGTAGCGCGAGTCCGCCGAGTTCTGCCGGTTGTCGCCCATGACGAACAGCATGTCCTCGGGCACGGTCCGGTCGAACGGGTCCTGGCTGGGGATCGAGCCGGGCTTGATGTAGGTCTCGTCGACCGACACGCCGTTGACGCTCACCCGCCCCTCTGCGTCGCAGCACACCACGTGGTCGCCCGGCGTGCCGATCACCCGCTTGATCAGGTGCTCGCCGGTGTCCTGCGGCAGCAGACCGATGAAGGTCAGCGCCGCGCGCACCGCCTCCGACACCGGGCTCTCGGCCTGCGGCACCGGCGGCGGCAGCCACCCGCCCGGGTCCTTGAACACCACGATGTCGCCCCGGTGCACGTCGAACGCGCCCGGCACGAGCCGGGACACCATCACCCGGTCGCCCTCGACCAGCGTGTCCTCCATGGACGCGCTCGGGATGAAGAACGCCTGCACCAGGAACGTCTTGATGAGCAGCGACAGCACCAGCGCGCTGACCACGATGATCGCCGTCTCGCGCAGCAGCGACGACTTCCGCGCCGGGCGCTCACCGGACCCCCGGCCCGACCGGTGCGCACCGGGCTCCGCGAGATGCTCCCCGTGCTGCGGGGTCTCCTCGTCGTCGCGAGGACCGAGCGCCGCGCGCTCGGTACCGGCGTCGGGCTGCGGGCCGCGGGGCGGGGCGCTGTCGGTCACGCGTTCACAATGCCACCTCCGGCCGACTTCCGAGAAACGGACCGGCTCCCGGACCCTGGGTCCGGGGACGACGACGGCGGCCGTCCCGAGGGGACGGCCGCCGTCGTACGAGCGGAGCGGCAGTGTCAGTCGACGGTCCGTCGACGGTCTGCCGACAGCCGATCAGCGAGCGGGCGCGGTGTCGCGCTTCTCCTTGATCTTCGCCTTCTTGCCGCGCAGCGCGCGCAGGTAGTACAGCTTGGCGCGGCGCACGTCGCCGCGCGTCACGACCTCGACCGAGTCGATGGACGGCGAGTGCACGGGGAACGTGCGCTCGACACCCACGCCGAAGCTGATCTTGCGGACCGTGAACGTCTCACGGATCCCGCTGCCCTGACGGGCGATGACGACGCCCTGGAACGCCTGGACGCGGGAGCGGGTGCCCTCGACGACCTTGACGTTGACCTTGAGCGTGTCACCGGGGCGGAACTCCGGGACGTCGCTGCGCAGCGATGCTGCGTCGACGCTGTCCAGCGTGTGCATGTGCTTCTCCTCGTCCGCCACAGGTCGGACGCGTGCTCGTGGCCCGGGCGCGCCGGGCCGTCGTCGTCTGTCGGTGGGGTGTGCCGTGCTGCGCGCGGACGGTCGACCACCTCGCGGTCGTCGACCCGTCGTGCCAGTCCGCCCGAGGATCCGGGCGCGGGCTCCCCTGTGGCAGAGGTTCCGGGGCGGCACACACCGATCGACCATTCTGCCACACCCGGAGGGTCTGCCGGCAGCCCGGCCGGTCCTGGACCCGCCGCCCGGCCGACCGGACGTCAGGGAGCGCCGTGCGCGGCGCGGTCGAGGCGACCGTCGACGACGGTCCACCCCGCCTCCGCGAGGACCTCCAGGTCGTGCCGGTCGAGCGCGTCGACGGCGAGCGCCCGCACCATGTCCGGCCGTCGCGCGGCGGTCCGGCGCAGGGCCTGGTCGCGGCGCCAGCGGTGGATCCGCGCGTGGTGGCCCGACAGCAGCACGTCGGGCACCTCGAGGTCGTCCCACGCCGGCGGCTTCGTGTACACGGGGTACTCGAGCAGGCCCGCGGCGCCGTGCGACTCCTCCACGAGCGACTCGGGGTTGCCCACGACGCCCGGCAGCAGCCTGCCGACCGCCTCGACCATCACGAGCGCGGCGACCTCTCCCCCGTTGAGGACGTAGTCGCCGATCGACAGCTCGCTGACCCGCATCCCAGCGGACCGGTAGTGCTCGGCGACGCGCGCGTCGATCCCCTCGTAGCGCCCGCAGGCGACGACGAGGTGCTCCTCGGTCGCGAGCGCCTCCGCCGTGCGCTGCGTGAAGGTCTCGCCCGACGGCGTCGGCACGACCAGGTGCACCGCGCCCGCGCCGCCGCCGTCGGCCGTCCCCGTCGTGAGGCCCGCCACGTCGTCGATCGCGCGGCCCCACACGTCGGGGCGCATGACCATGCCCGCCCCGCCGCCGAACGGCGTGTCGTCGACGGTGCGGTGCCGGTCGGTCGTCCAGTCCCGCAGGTCGTGGACGCGCAGGTCGAGGATCCCGGCGGCACGCGCCTTGCCGACGAGCGACAGGTCGAGCGCGGCGAGGTAGTCGGGGAAGATCGTGACGACGTCGATCCGCACGTCAGGCCTCGCCGTCGGCCGCGGCGTCCTGCGAACCCGTCGCGCCGTCGTCCGCAGGGTCGCCCGCGCCCGGCGCCGCGACCTCCAGGCGCTCGGCGTCCGACGCGAGGAGGCCACCCGGCGGGTCGAGCACGACCCGGCCGCCGGCCACGTCGACGAGCGGGACGATCTGCCGGACGAACGGGACGAGCGTGCGGGCCCCGCCCGTCTCGCGCAGCACGAGGACGTCGTGCGCGGGCAGGTGCTCGAGGCCGTCGATGCGACCGAGGGCCCGGCCGTCCGGGTCCTCCGCGCGGAGCCCGACCAGCTCGTGCGGGTACCACGCGTCCTCCTCGTCGGACGCCTCGACCTCGACCACGAGCTCGACGCCGCGCAGCGCCTCCGCGGCGGTGCGGTCACGGACGCCCTCGAAGCCGACGAGCCACCGCCCCTGGTGCACCCGCACGGTCCCGACGGTCAGCGGGCCCGCCGTCGCGGGACGCGTCTCCAGGCGCTCGCCCACCGCGAGGCGCTCCTCGGGCTCGTCGGTGCGCAGGTCGAGCGCGACCTCGCCACGCAGTCCGTGCGCCTTGCCGACGCGCGCGACGGTCAGCTCCATGGTCGTCACTCCTCCGGTGGTCCTGGTCGGGATGGTGCCGGGTCGGCACGGGGTCGGGCGGTGGATGCAGGAAGGCCCGGCCCGCCGGTCGGCGGGCCGGGCCTTGCCCGTGGCCCCTCGCGGGGCACGATGGTGCGGGCCTCAGCGGCGGTCGACGTCCACGACGTCGACGCGGACCGGCCCGTCGGTCGCGAGCGCGCCGATCACCGTGCGCAGGGCACGGGCGGTGCGCCCGCCGCGGCCGATCACGCGGCCGAGGTCGTCCGGGTGCACCCGGACCTCGAGCAGGTCACCGCGACGCAGCGTCTTCGCGTTCACCCGGACGTCGTCCGGGTTGTCCACGATGCCGCGCACGAGGTGCTCGAGCGCCTCGGCGATCATCAGGCCTGCTCGTCGGCAGCGGCCTCGTCGGCCGCGTCGGCGGGCTCCTCGGCCGGAGCCTCGGTCTTCTTCTCGGCAGCCTTGGCCTTGACCTTCTCCGCGTCCGCGGCGGCGGCCTCGATCGCGGCGGCCGGGTCGACCTTCTCGCCCTTGACCTTGAGCGTGCCCTCGGTGCCGGGCAGGCCCTTGAACTTCTGCCAGTCGCCCGTGATCTTGAGGAGCGCGAGCACCTGCTCGGTCGGCTGCGCGCCGACGCCGAGCCAGTACTGGGCGCGGTCCGAGGTGATCTCGATGAACGAGGGCTCCTCGGTCGGGTGGTACTTGCCGATCTCCTCGATCACGCGACCGTCACGCTTGGTGCGCGAGTCCGCGACGACGACACGGTAGTACGGCGCACGGATCTTGCCGAGACGCTTCAGACGAATCTTGACGGCCACAGTGGTGGTCTCTCCTGGTTCTGGTTCGGGCGAACCCGGACCCGTCCCGTGGGGACAGG
The DNA here is from genome assembly GCF_055571305.1 of Cellulosimicrobium sp. NPDC030954. Taxonomy (NCBI): domain Bacteria; kingdom Bacillati; phylum Actinomycetota; class Actinomycetes; order Micrococcales; family Promicromonosporaceae; genus Cellulosimicrobium; species Cellulosimicrobium sp. NPDC030954. The sequence continues at coordinate 51,353 of NZ_JBVIFN010000007.1, read as the reverse complement.
ACGAGGAAGGGGTTCAGGACACGGCACGCGCCGGAGAGAGGGGCCGGGGCACGCCGAGTACCGGGACATTGTGCCAGACCGGACCGGCCCGGACCAACCTGCGCGACGGCTCAGCCGGCGTGCGGGGCGACGATCTCCCCACGCAGCACGATCGCCGTCGGGGCGCGCAGGACGCCGACGTCCTCGCGCGGGTCCTGCGGGTACACGACGAAGTCCGCCGACGCGCCCTCGACGAGCGACGTGTAACCGAGGTACTCCCGGCCCTGCCAGCTCGCCGCCGCGACGACCGCCGCGTCGGGGATGCCGGCGGCCACGAGCTCGGCGCACTCGTCCGCGAGGCGGCCGTGCCCGATCGTCCCGCCCGCGTCGGTCCCGACGAGGATCTGGATGCCCGCCTCGTACAGCGCCCGGGCCTGCTCGTACCGGCGCTCGTGGAGCCGGCGCATGCGCGCCGCGAAGACCGGGTACTTCCCGTCGGCCTGCCGGGCGATCGCCTCGAACTGCCCGACCTGCAGCAGGGTCGGCGTGACCGCGATCCCGCGCTCGGAGATCTCGTACATGAGGTCCGGATCGATCCCCGTGCCGTGCTCGATCCCGTCGACGCCCGCGGCGAGCAGGGACGGGATCACCTCCTCGGAGAAGGCGTGCACGGTGACGCGCGCGGCCTCGGCGTGCGCGGCGGCGACGGCCTCGGCGAGGACGTCGTCGGGCCACAGGGGTCGCAGGTCACCGTCGGCCCCGAGGTCGCGGTCGATCCAGTCGCCCACGATCTTCACCCAGCCGTCGCCCTGGCGCGCCTCGCGGCGGACGGCGTCGGGGAGCTGCGCGACGTCGTCGAGCTCGAGCCCGTAGCTCCGCAGATAGCGCTTGGGGCGCGCGAGGTGGCGGCCGGCCCGCACGAGCCGCGGCAGGTCGCGCCGGCCGTGCACCCACCGCGTGTCGAGCGGCGAGCCGGCGTCGCGCACCAGGAGGACGCCGCTGTCGCGGTCCGTGAGGGCCTGGTCCTGGGCCGTCGCCGCGTCGACCGCGCCCTGCGCGCCCAGGCCGACGTGGCAGTGCACGTCGACGAGGCCGGGCAGGGCCCAGCCCTCGAGCTCCACCATGTTGGTGCCCTGGGCGGACGGTCGTGTGAGGCTGATCCGCCCGTCCTTGACCCACAGGTCGCCCACCTCGCGGTCGTCGCCGACGATGACGTGGCCGCGGACGTGCAGCGTGGGGCCTTCCAGCGCGGACATGCGGCTCCTGGGTGAGGACGGTCAGGACGGGCGGCCCGGTTCGCGGGCACGGGGCGGCACCGGAGGGTGCCACGGACATAACCTAGCGCCACCTGGCGACCGAGCGGCTGCGGGACGCACCCGGGACACGACCCGGCGCGCCCGGAGGGCGGCGGCCGGGTCAGCGGCCGAGCAGCTTCTCGAACCCCGGCGGGAGCTGGAGGTCGTCGGGCGTCGTGCGCGCCGGCTCGGCGGGGCTGCCGACGCCGAACGCCGACCCGGCGGGCGCGGACGGCCCGGTGGTCTCCCCCGCCGCGCGGGCGGCGGCCGCGCGCTCCTGCGCGGCGCGCTTCGCCGGGTTGCCCGACTTGCCCTTGACCTTGCGCTGCGGCGCCTGGCGCCCGCGAGCCTTCTTGCCGCCCATGCCCGGCAGGTTGCCCATGCCGGGCATGCCCGGCATGCCGCCGCCCCGGCTCATCTGCCGCATCATCTTCTGCGCCCCGGCGAACCGCTCGAGGAGCTGGTTGACGTCGCTCGTGGTCACGCCGGACCCGCGCGCGATGCGCGCGCGGCGCGAGCCGTTGATGATCTTCGGGTTGTCGCGCTCCGCGGGGGTCATCGAGCGGATGATCGCCTCGATGCGGTCGACCTCGCGCTCGTCGAAGTTCTCGAGCGCCTCGCGCATCTGGCCCATGCCCGGGAGCATCCCGAGCATCTTCTTCATCGAGCCCATGTTCTTCATCTGCTGCATCTGCACCAGGAAGTCCGCGAGCGTGAAGTCCTGCCCCGTGGCGACCTTCTCCGCCATCTTGGCGGCCTGCTCGGCGTCGAACGCCTTCTCGGCCTGCTCGATGAGCGTCAGGACGTCGCCCATGTCGAGGATGCGCGACGCCATGCGGTCCGGGTGGAACGCCTCGAAGTCGGTGAGCTTCTCACCGGTCGAGGCGAAGAGGATCGGGCGCCCGGTGACGCCGCGCACGGACAGCGCGGCACCGCCGCGCGCGTCGCCGTCGAGCTTGGTGAGCACGACGCCCGTGAAGTCGACGCCCTCCTCGAACGCCTTCGCGGTCGCGACGGCGTCCTGGCCGATCATCGCGTCGATGACGAACAGGACCTCGTCGGGCTGCACGGCGTCGCGGATGTCCGACGCCTGCTGCATGAGGACGGCGTCCAGGCCGAGGCGGCCCGCGGTGTCGACGATGACGACGTCGTGCTGGCGCTGGCGGGCGGTCTCGACGCCCTCGCGCGCGACGGCGACGGGGTCGCCGATGACGTCGTCGACCTCGACCCCGCTCTGGTTGCCCGGGTGCGGGGCGAACACCGGGACCCCGGCGCGCTCGGCGACGACGCTGAGCTGGGTGACGGCGTTCGGCCGCTGGAGGTCCGCGGCGACGAGGAGCGGCGTGTGCCCCTGCTCGCGCAGGTGCAGGGCCAGCTTTCCGGCCAGCGTCGTCTTGCCCGCGCCCTGGAGGCCCGCGAGCATGATGACCGTCGGCGGCGTCTTGGAGAACCGCAGCCCGCGGCTCTCGCCGCCGAGGATGCCGACGAGCTCCTCGTTGACGATCTTGACGACCTGCTGCGCCGGGTTGAGCGCGCCCGACACCTCGGACGAGAGCGCCCGCTCGCGCACGGTCGCGCTGAACTCGCGCACGACGGGCACCGCCACGTCGGCGTCGAGCAGCGCGCGCCGGATCTCCCGGATCGTCGCGTCGATGTCCGCCTCGGACAGCCGGCCCTTCGAACGCAGGTTCTTGAAGGTCGAAGTCAGTCGGTCCGACAGCGTGTTGAACACCGCGTCATCCTCACCAGTCGTCGGAAGTCTCGTCCGCGTCGGCGCTCCCGCCTGCCGTCGCCCGGGTCCGGGTCCTGGTCCGGTTCAGGGCTGGCAGAGGACGGGCCGTCCGCGAGGGACCAGCCTACCCGGCGGCGTCCGGTTCTCCCGGCACGTCCCTCGGCGCAGCCCCCAGCACCCGCAGCGTCTCCCCGACGAGGTCGTCGACGAGGCGTGCACGCCAGGCGGTCCACGCGCTCGGGCCGAGGGACGACGCGTCCGCCTCGGTGAGCGCGCGCAGCACCCGGAGGAGGTCGGGCCGGTGGTCGACGGCGTCCGCGAGCTCGGCGACCGTCGCCGGGTCGTCCGGGTCCTCGCTCACCGCGAGCCGGGACAGCGTCAGGTGGTGCCGCACGAGACGCTCCACGTCGGCCACGACCTCGGGCTCGAAGCCCATGCGGCCGAGGATCGCGGGCACCAGGCGCGCGCCCTCGACCGAGTGGTCGACGGCCCCCGCGCGCTTGCCGACGTCGTGCAGCACGGCGGACAGCAGGAGCAGGTCCGGGCGCTCGACGTCCTTGCGGCCCCGGGCCGCCCGCGCCACGACCTCCACGAGGTGCCGGTCGACGGTGTGCCGGTGCACGGCGGCGCGCTGCGGACGGTTCCGCACTCCTGCCCACTCCGGGATCCACGTGGTCACGACGCCGGCGAGGTCGAGCGCCTCCCACACCGCGACCTGGGCGTGCCCCGACCCGAGGAGAGAGAGGAACGCCGCCCGCGCGGCCCGCGGCCACGGCTCGGGCAGGGGCGGGCACCGCGCGAGGCTCGCGACCGAGACGGGCGAGAGCGTCAGGCCGGTCCGCGCGGCGGTGGCGGCGGCCCGCAACGAGAGCATCGGGTCTGTCTCGGGGTGCGCGTCCACGGCAAGCACCAGCTCGCCGTCGTGCTCGACGAGCCCGTCGCCGACGGACCGCAGCCGGGGCGCCGTCCGACGCCCCCGGACGAGCACCGGACGCCGCGTGACCGACGGCCGCTGGAGCGCCTGGCGGGCGCGCCGGACCGTGGTGTCGAGCGCGTAGGAGACCTCGCGGCCCGCTGCCGCGAGGCTCGCGAGCAGCTCGTCGGGGTCGTCGAAGCCGGAGAGCGCGGCGACCTCGTCGAGGTCGGCCAGCAGGAGCCTGCTCGTGTGCCGGCCCGTGACGACCTGCAGGGTGTCCCGCACGTCCAGGAGGTGCGCGTTCGCGCGGTCGACCGACCCGTGCGGACGGTCCGTGAGCCACGTCGCCGCGAGCGCCGAGAGCACGACGGCGTCTCGGATGCCGCCGCGCGACTCCTTGAGGTCGGGCTCGATGAGGTACGCCAGCTCCCCGGACCGCTCCGCGCGCTCGCGCGTCGAGGAGAGCAGGTCGGGCAGGCGGCGGCGCGACGCGGAGCGCCAGTCGGTGAGGACCGCGGAGGACGCGCGGTGCACGACGACGGCGTCGCCGGCCACCGCGCGCACGTCGAGCCAGCCGACGGCCGCGGGGACGTCCTTGGACGCCACCTGGCGGCACTGCGAGAGCGAGCGCACCGCGTGGTCGAGGTCGACGCCGGCGTCCCAGAGCGGGTACCACAGGCGCTCGGCGACGCGCGCCACGTCGTCGGCCGCGTGGCTGCGGCCGTCGTGGACGAGGACGAGGTCGAGGTCGCTCGCGGGCCCCATGTCGCCCCGGCCCAGGCTGCCCACCGCGGCGAGCGCGATGCCGTCCGGCGCGACGCCGTCGGTCGCCTCGCGCCACAGGCCCTGCAGGGACGACGTCACGAGGTCGACGACGGCGGCCCGGCGGGCGACGCCGCTGCGTCCGGGCCCGCTCATGGACCGCGCGACGTCGAGCATCCGCGCGCGGAGGTCCCGCACCCCGTCGGGGTGCGGGACCTCCGCGCTCTGCTCGCCCGGCTGCTGCCCGAGGCGTCCCGCCGATCCCCCCGCGACCCCGCCCGTGGTCGGGGTGTCGGCGTGGTCCGTCATCCGATGGTCCGTCGCCTCACAGGGCGCCGGGGCCGTGCTCGCCCGTGCGCACGCGGGCGACGTCGTCCACCGGGACCGTCCAGACCTTGCCGTCGCCGATCTTGCCCGTCTGCGCCGCCTTGACGATCACCTCGGTGACCACGGCCGCGTCGGCGTCGTCGACGAGGACCTCGACGCGGACCTTGGGCACCAGGTCGACCGTGTACTCCGCACCGCGGTAGACCTCGGTGTGGCCCTTCTGGCGCCCGTAGCCGCTGGCCTCGCTGACCGTCATGCCCCGCACGCCCGCGGCCTCGAGCCCCGACTTCACGTCGTCGAGCCGGTGCGGCTGGATGATTCCCGTGACGAGCTTCATGCCCGCACCTCCTTGATGACGCTGCCCTGCTGGATGGACTCGTACGCCGTCTCGCCGTGGACCGCGAGGTCGATGCCCCCGACCTCGGCGTCCTCGCTGACCCGCCAGCCCATCGTGGCCTTGAGGACCAGGCCGATGACGAGCGTGGTGGCCGCCGAGAAGATGATCGCGACGAGGGCGATGAGGACCTGCACGACGAGCTGCTGCGCGCCGCCGCCGAAGAACAGGCCCGTGTCGGTGGCGAGGAAGCCGATCGCGACGGTACCCCAGAGGCCGGAGACCAGGTGGACGCCGACGACGTCGAGGGAGTCGTCGTAGCCGAACCGGTACTTGAGGCCCACCGCGAGGGCGGAGAGCGCGCCGGCGACGAGGCCCAGGACGATCGACGTGACGGGGTTGAGGGCCCCGGCGGCCGGGGTGATCGCGACGAGGCCCGCCACGACGCCGGAGGCCGCACCGAGCGACGTCGCGTGGCCGTCGCGGATCTTCTCCGTGAGGAGCCAGCCGATGATGCCCGCCGCGGTGGCGCTCGTCGTGTTGACCCAGGCGAGGCCCGCGGTCTCGTTCGCCCCGAAGGCCGAGCCCGCGTTGAACCCGAACCAGCCGAACCACAGGAGGGCCGCGCCGAGCATGACGAACGGCAGGTTGTGCGGGCGCATCGGCTCCTTGCCGAAGCCCTTGCGCTTGCCGATGAGGATCGCGAGCACGAGGGCCGCGACACCGGCGTTGATGTGGACGACGGTGCCGCCCGCGAAGTCGATCGGCGCGACCGTGGCGGCGCCGTCGGTGACGCCGAAGATTCTCGCCGCGAGCCCGTTCTCGTTGCCCGAGAGGAAGCCGCCGCCCCACACCATGTGGGCGAGCGGGAAGTACGTCACGGTGACCCAGATCGCCGTGAAGGTGAGCCAGGTGCCGAACTTCACGCGGTCGGCCAGCGCCCCCGAGATGAGCGCGACCGTGATGATCGCGAACGTCACCTGGAACGCGACGTCCACCACGTTCGGGTAGTTGCCGAGCGTGCTCGCCACGGCGCTGCCGTCGGCGTCCGTGATCGCCCCCGAGAGTCCGAACTGCGCGAACGGGCTGGCGACGAGGCCGCCCGTCCCGGCCTCGCCGTAGGACATCGACCAGCCCCACAGCACGTAGACGACGCCCACGACGGCCATCGCGCCGAACGACATCATCATCATGTTCAGCACGGACTTGGCGCGGACCATGCCGCCGTAGAAGAACGCCAGTCCGGGCGTCATCAGGAGCACGAGGGATGCTGAGGTCAGCATCCACGCGGTTGCCCCGGTGTCCCACTCCATCGGATCATCTCCCCTCGCCAGCCGGGCGGCCGGTCGGGGACTACGGTGGTGCGGGCGGGTTTCCCCCGCGGTGTCACCGTGTTACGCGGGTGTGACAAGCGCCGCTCGGACGTAAACGTTCCGTTTCACCCCCGTGCGGGGGCGGCGCGGCGTCCGGATCGCGACACCCTCGTGATCACAGCGTGACACGATCGTGACCCGGGGCGAGAAGCCCCTCAGTCGCCGAGGAGCCCGTCGACGAACTGCTCCGGGTCGAACGGCGCGAGGTCGTCCGGCCCCTCCCCCAGCCCGACGAGCTTCACGGGGACGCCCAGCTCACGCTGCACCGCGACGACGATTCCTCCGCGTGCCGTCCCGTCGAGCTTCGTCAGGACGATGCCCGTCACGCCGGCGACCTCGCCGAACACGCGCGCCTGGTTGAGGCCGTTCTGCCCGGTGGTGGCGTCGAGCACGAGGAGCACCTCCGACAGCGGCGCCTCCTTGGTGATCACGCGCCGGATCTTGCCCAGCTCGTCCATGAGGCCCTGCTTGTTCTGGAGCCGTCCGGCCGTGTCGACGAGCACGACGTCGGCGCCCTCGCTGCGACCGCGGCGCACGGCGTCGAACGCGACGGCGGCGGGGTCCGCGCCGTCGCGGTCGGACCGCACGGTCGGGACGCCCACGCGCGAGCCCCAGGTCTCGAGCTGGTCCGCCGCCGCGGCGCGGAACGTGTCGGCCGCGCCGAGCACGACGCTGCGGTCCTCCGCGACCAGCACGCGCGCGAGCTTGCCCACCGTCGTCGTCTTGCCCGTCCCGTTCACGCCGACGACGAGCACGACGGCCGGCACCGGGCTCCCGTCCTCCCCGGCGTGGGGGGACGTCGCGAGCGACCGGTCGAGCGAGGGGTCCACGAGCGCGACGAGCTCCGTGCGGAGCAGGTCGCGGACGCTCGCGGCGTCCCGGACGCCGAGGACGCGGACCTTGGTGCGCAGCGCGTCGATGAGCTCACCGGCAGGACCGGCGCCCACGTCGGCCAGCAGGAGCGTCTCCTCGAGCTCGTCCCAGTCGTCCTCGGTGAGGTGGTCGCGCGAGAGCACGGAGAGGAGCCGCGCACCGAGCGGCGAGCCGGACCGCGCGAGCCGCTCACGGAGCCGGACGAGGCGGCCGCCGACGGGCTCGGGGCGCTCGACCGTCGGGGCGGGGGCCGCCTCCTCGACGGGCGGGGCCTGGACGTCGGCGCCGGGCGGCGCCGTCACGGCCTCGCGGGTCTCCGGCGGCGCGGCCGGTGCGGAGGGCGGGGGCTCGACGACGTCGCGGCGACGCCGGCGGACCGACACGGTCCCGAACGTGACGAGGCCGACGAGGAGCAGGACGCCGAGGACGATCCAGAGCGGGAGGAGGTCGTTCACCCCGGAAGTCTCTCAGACGCGGGCGGAGGCCACGCGGTGGTCGCACGCTGGTCGCGCGCGCGTCGCAGTGTGCGTCACGCCTGCGGGGGTCGCTCCCCCGTGTGCAGCGGCCGCACGCGCTCGCGCGCGCGGTGCAGGACGTCGGTCAGCTCCTCCGCGTCGACGTACGCGCGCGACGTCACCTCGGTCGCGGTGAAGAAGTCGTCGATGCTCGTGTCGACCGGCCGGGGCATGCGCACGGTCCCGACGTGGTGCGCGTCGAGGTTCCCGCGGCGGCGGCGCCGACGCAGCCCCGAGCGGAAGTCGCGCCAGAACGCGCGCATCCCCTGCTCGCCGGACCGGTCCCCCTGCGCACCCGTGGCCTGGGCCTCCGAGCGCGCGACGACGCTCGCGAACAGGAACACGACGGCGGCGACGCCGAGCGTGAGTCCCAGCCACACGAACATCCAGACCATGAGGTCCAGTATCCGGGTCGGCGCACGCGGCGCGACCCGCGCCACGCCGTGCCGTCCGATCGGCACCACATCTTCACAAGGCCCGGAATTCCAACGTTTCTCCAGCATTCACCCAGGTCGCGGTCGTGCCCCCTGCCGGCGTGAGTCCCCTCACACCGGGACCTCCTCGCGCGCCTCGTCCATCCGCTGGCTGATGACCGTCGTCACGCCGTCGCCGCGCATCGTCACGCCGTAGAGCGCGTCGGCGATCTCCATCGTGCGCTTCTGGTGCGTGATGACGATGAGCTGCGAGTCCTCCTGGAGCTCCCGGAAGATCTCGAGGAGACGACCGAGGTTGACGTCGTCCAGAGCGGCCTCGACCTCGTCCATGACGTAGAACGGCGACGGCCGCGCCTTGAAGATCGCGACGAGGAGCGCGACCGCGGTGAGGGAGCGCTCGCCGCCGGACAGCAGCGAGAGCCGCTTGACCTTCTTGCCCGCCGGCCGCGCCTCGACCTCGATCCCGGTCGTGAGCATGTCGTCCGGGTCCGTGAGCACGAGCCGCCCCTCGCCGCCGGGGAACATCCGAGCGAAGACCCGCTCGAACTGCTCGGCGGTGTCGCGGTAGGCGTCCGCGAACACCCGCTCGACCCGCTCGTCGATCTCCTTGACGATCTCCAGGAGGTCGGCGCGGGACTTCTTGAGGTCGGCGAGCTGGTCCGCGAGGAACTTGTGCCGCTCCTCGAGCGCCGCGAACTCCTCGAGCGCGAGCGGGTTGACCTTGCCGAGCCGACCGAGGTCGCGCTCGGCGGCGCGGAGCCGCTTCTCCTGGGCCGCGCGGTCGTAGGGCACCGTGCGCGGCTCGTCGTCGTCCGACGCGACCGGGACGTCCCGGTGCGGGCCGAGCTCCTCGACGAGGACGGCCGGGTCGAGGCCGAGCTCGTCGACGCTGCGTGCCTGGAGCTGCTCGATCCGCAGCTGCTGCTGGGCGCGCGCCACCTCGTCCCGGTGCGCGACGTCGGTCAGCTCGCGCAGCCGGGAGGCGAGGTCGTCGACCTCGCGGCGGGCCGCGGTCACGGCGGCGTCGCGCTCGGCGCGCGCCGCCTCGGCGGCCTCGCGCTCCGCGCCCGCGCGGGAGAGCGACCGGTCGACCGCGCTCAGGGCGCGCGCCGCGCCGTCACGCACCGCCGACGCGCGCTCGGCCTGCCGCACCCGCGCGGCCTCGCGCCGCGCGGCCCGTTCCCGCGCCTCGCGCTCCGCCGCGGCGGCCCGCGCGAGCGACTGCGCCCGGCCGGCCACCGCACGCGCACGCTCCTCGCTCGTGCGCAGGGCGAGACGCGCCTCGGTCTCCGTGGTCCGGGCCGTCGAGGCGAGCGCGAGGAGGCGGTCGCGCTCCGTCGTCGCGTCGGCGACGGCCTCCTCCGACTGCTCCGGCGCCGCCTCGGCGACGTCGAGCCGCTCGACGAGGCTCGCGAGCGCCTCGCGCGCGTCGTCGAGCCCCTGCGACGCGCGCTCGAGCGAGGCACGCACGCGCTCCGCCTCCGCGGCGGCCGAGCGCGCCGTCGCGCCGAGGTGGCCGAGCTGCTCCGCGACGGCGGCGAGCTGGGCGTCCGACTCGTTGAGCCGGTCGAGCGTGTCGTCGTAGCGGGCGCGCGCCTCCTGCGCCGCGTCGCGCGCCCCCACCAGGGCGAACCGCGCGCGCTCCCCGCGGGCCGCGGCGTCGTCGTGGGCGGTGCGCGCCTCGTCGAGCGCGGACTGCAGGTGCAGCACGCTCGGCGCCGACGCCGAACCGCCCCACGCGCGCGTCGTCGACAGCAGGTCGCCCCCGCGCGTCACGACCGCGACGCCGGGGTGGCGCGCCACCAGGGCGCGCGCGTGCGCGAGGTCGTCGACGACGGCGACGTCCGTGAGCAGGGCGCGCACGGCGCACCCGACGCCCCCGCCCGCCGTCACGAGGTCGACGGCCCAGCGCGCCCCGTCGGGCAGCTCGACCGCGTCGCGCTCGCTCCCGTCCGCCCCGTCGACGGCGACGACGAGGCCCGCCCGGCCGGCGTCCTCGGTCCGCAGGTAGCGCAGCGCGTCGACGGCCGCGTCGACCGACTCGACGGCGACGGCGTCCGCGGCGGGGCCGAGCGCCGCGGCCACGGCGTCCTCGTACCCGGCCTCGACGCCGAGCAGCGCGGCGAGCGACCCCACGACCCCGACGCCGTCGGCCGCGAGCAGCGCGCCGGCGCCGTCCTTGCGGTCCAGGCTGAGCTCCAGCGCCTCGATCCGCGCGCTCCACGTGGCACGCTCCTGGTCCGCGGCGGTGGCCTCGTCCTCCAGCGCCCGCACGGCGGACGTCGTCCGCTCGACGTCGTCGGCCGCGGCCTCGTGCTCGGCGTCGAGGCCCTCCTCGCCCTCCTCGGCGCCGACCACCTGGGTCTCGAGCACCGCGAAGTCGGTGCGTGCCCGGGTGCCGCGGTGCTCGGCCTCCGCCAGCGACTCGCGGAGCCGCCCGATCTCCGCCTCCGCGGCCTCGACCCGGGTGCGCTGCGCGGCGACCTGCCCCGCGAGGCGCGCGAGGCCTTCCCGGCGGTCGGCCGCGCCGCGGAGCAGGGTCGCGACCGCGCGTTCGGCGTCCCCGGCAGAGCGCTCGACGTCCTCGCGGTCGGCGACGGCCGCCGCGAGCGCCTCCCGCGCGCGGGCGACCTCCGCCTCGAGCTCGGCCTCGGTCGCGCGCACGCGCTCCGCCTGGGCCTCGAGCTCGTCGGGGTCCTGGCCGCGCTGGGCCGGCTCCGGGCGGCCGAGCAGGCGGACCCGCTCCTCCGCGAGCGTCTGCGTGCCCCGCAGGCGCTCGCGCAGGGACGACAGCCGGAACCAGACGTCGGTCGCGGCGCCGAGCGCAGGCGCGGCCTCGGCGGCGTCGCGCTCGAGCCGACCGAGCGCGTCGCGCGCCGCCGCGAGCGCCCGCTCGACCTCGGCCTGCTGGGTGCGCAGCGCCGCCTCGTCCGCGATCTCCTGCTCCAGGGTCGCGGTGAGCTGCGCGAGGTCGTCCGCGAGCAGCCGGGCCTTGGCGTCGCGCAGGTCCGCCTGGATCGTCGCGGCCCTGCGGGCGATCTCGGCCTGGCGGCCCAGCGGGCCGAGCTGGCGGCGGATCTCCGTCGTGAGGTCGGCGAGGCGCGTGAGGTTGGCCTGCATCGCGTCGAGCTTGCGGAGCGCCTTCTCCTTGCGCTTGCGGTGCTTGAGGACGCCCGCGGCCTCCTCGACGAAGCCGCGCCGGTCCTCGGGCGTCGCGCGCAGGACGGCGTCGAGCTGTCCCTGCCCGACGATCACGTGCATCTCCCGGCCGAGGCCGGAGTCCGAGAGGAGGTCCTGGATGTCGAGGAGGCGGCACGCGGCGCCGTTGATCGCGTACTCGGAGCCGCCGCTGCGGAACAGCGTGCGGGAGATCGTCACCTCGGTGTAGTCGATCGGCAGCGCGCCGTCGGTGTTGTCGATCGTCAGGGAGACCTCGGCGCGCCCGAGCGGCGGCCGCCCGGAGGTCCCGGCGAAGATGACGTCCTCCATCTTGCCGCCGCGCAGCGTCTTGGCGCCCTGCTCCCCCATGACCCACGCGAGCGCGTCGACGACGTTGGACTTGCCCGAGCCGTTCGGCCCGACGACGCACGTGACCCCGGGCTCGAAGCTCAGCGTCGTCGCGGACGCGAACGACTTGAAGCCGCGCAGCGTCAGGGTCTTGAGGTGCACGGACCCGAGCCTAGTGGCGGCCCCCGACGAACCCGCGGATCTGCGCCCGCGCGGCCGGACGCCGTCGGCGCGGGTGCCGGGACGCGAGACGCCCCGCCCCGGCCGGTGCGGCCGGGACGGGGCGCGGTGCCGCGTGACGGTGGGTCAGCCGAGCTCGGGGAACCAGAGCGCGATCTCGCGCGCGGCGGACTCGGGCGAGTCGGAGCCGTGGACGAGGTTCTGCTGGACCTTGAGGCCCCAGTCGCGGCCGAGGTCGCCGCGGATGGTGCCGGGCAGGGCCTCGGTCGGGTTCGTCGCGCCCGCGAGGGAGCGGAAGCCGGGGATGACGCCCTGGCCCTCGGCGACGACCGCGAGCACCTTGCCCGAGAGCATGAAGTCGACGAGCGGCTGGTAGAAGGGCTTGCCCTCGTGCTCGGCGTAGTGCGCCGCGAGCAGCTCGGGCGTCGCGTCGAGCAGGCGCACGCCGACCAGGGTGTAGCCCTTGGCCTCGACGCGGCGCAGGACCTCGCCGGACAGGCCGCGGCGGACGCCGTCGGGCTTGACGAGGATGAGGGTGCGCTCGATGGTCTCGGTCAGTGCGGGTGCGACGTCGGTCATGGTCGCCGAGCCTACCGGCCGCACCGGCGTGCCGGACGCCGTGACCACGGGCCCGGGGGGCCGCCCCGCCTCAGTCGGCGTTGGGCGCGGTCTCGGGGTGCTCGGCGTCGTACGCCGCGCGCTCGCGGTCGATGCGCCCGCCGAGGCGGATCGAGACGATCCACAGCACGACGAAGAGCCCGCCGACGACGAACATCATCGGCACGACGAGGCCGAACGCCAGGACCGGCACCTGGACCACCGACCCGGCGACGTAGCCGCCGGGCGTGCCGACCATGCGGGACAGGACGACGAGCACGACGGCGAGGACGCCGCCCACGAGCCAGATCGACGTCGCGCTCGGCAGCTCGAGCGGACCGCGCGAGTAGGGCACGTCCCGCAGGCCGTAGGCGACGAGCGTGGCGAACACCACGAGGAAGGCCTCGAGCAGCAGCGTGGTCGACGCGAACTGGGCCTTCGCGGGCTTCTTCGGCTTGATGCGGTCGCCCGGCGAAGGGCGCACCGGGCCCGCCGCGCGGCCGTAGCGGGACGGCTGCGCGGCGGGCTGCGACGGCGAGGTGCTCACCCGGTCAGGATACCGGCGCGGCGTCGCGGTCCCGGTCCTCCGGGTGGTCGCCGCCCGCTCCGGGGGCGCCAGCGGTCACGACGGCCACGCCGTCCTCCGTGCCGTCCGCGCCGTGCGCCGGAGCGTCCTCGACGAGGTCGCCGTGGTCCGCGACGGCCTCGCCGCGCGCGACCATCCCCGCGACGTCGGAGAGCTTGACCTCGCGCAGGAACAGCGCGAGGACGAACCCGACGAGCACGAGCGGGACGAGGTACCAGAAGGCGGGGGCGAGCGCGTCGGTGAACGCGTCGACGACGCCGGTGTGGATCGGCTCGGGCAGCTGCTGCACCATCTCGGGCGTGAGCGACGACCCCTCGGCCCCGGCAGGGGCCGAGCCCGCGGGCAGGCCCGCGAAGACGCCCTCGAGGTTGTCGGCGAGCCGCGACGTGAAGATCGTGCTGAACAGCGCCGTCCCGACGGCCGCGCCGATCTCGCGGAAGAAGTTGTTCGCGCTCGTCGCCGTCCCGATCTCGTGCGGGTCGACCGAGTTCTGCACCGCGAGGACGATCGTCTGCATGACGAGGCCCATGCCGGCGCCCATGACGAGGATCATCGCGCCGAAGAGCCACATCGACATGTCGCCCGTGATGCGCGTGAGCCACATCATGCCGGCCGCGGTGATCGCGAGGCCGAGGACCGGGTAGATCTTGTAGCGGCCGGTCTTCGTGATCGCGATACCCGACCCGATGGCCGTGATCATGACGCCGACCATCATCGGCAGCATGAGGAACCCGGACTCGGTGACGCCCGCGCCGGTGGACATCTGGAGGAACGTCGGCAGGAAGGCGAGCGCGGAGAACATGCCCATGCCGAGCACGAGGCCGATGAGGGTCGCGATCGTGAACGTCCGGTTCTTGAACAGGTGCAGCGGGAGCAGCGGCTCCTCGGCGCGGTTCTCCACCACGACGAACATCGCGACCGACACGACCACCGCGGCCACGAGGCCCAGGAGCCACGGGTCCGACCAGTCGTAGCCGCGCGAGCTGGTGAGGGACTCCCAGCTCGTGACGAGCACGATGCCGGAGGTGGCGACGACGAGGAAGAAGATGCCGGCGACGTCGATCTTGCGGCCGGAGCGGTGCGACGGGAGCTTGAGCGCGACCCACGCGACGACGAACGCCGCGACGCCGATCGGGACGTTGATCCAGAACGCCCAGCGCCAGCCCGGACCCTCGGTGAACCAGCCGCCGAGGAGCGGCCCGATGACGGCCGCGATGCCGAACAGGGCGCCCATGGGCCCCATGTACTTGCCGCGGTCCTTCGCGGGGACGATGTCGGCGATGATCGCCTGCGACAGGATCATGAGACCGCCGCCGCCGAGGCCCTGCACGCCGCGCCAGGCGACGAGCTCCGGGAAGGTCTGCGCGAACCCGGCGCCGGCGGACGCGACCGTGAACAGGCCGATGGCGACGAGGAACGGCCAGCGCCGGCCCCACAGGTCGCCGAACTTGCCGTAGAGGGGCATGACGATCGCGATCGCCAGGATGTAGGCCGTGATGACCCACCCCTGGTGCTCGACGCCGTGGAGCTCGCCGACGATCGTCGGCATCGCGGTGCCGACGATCGACTGGTCGAGCGAGGACAGGAACATCGACGCCATGAGGGCGCCGAAGATCACCCACACGGTGCGCGGGGTGAGCACGACGAGCGGCTTGCCGCCGTCGACGGGCGGTGCTGCGGTGGTGGAGGCCATGAGGATCCGGTTCGGTCAGGACGGGCGGGAGCGCGCCGACGGGCGCGGCCCGTCGTCGGGTGGTGGGGAGGAGCGGGTGGCGGTGCGGACGCCGGGGCGTCCGTGCCCTCGTGCGGCGTCGAGGGCGTACGGCTAGCGGGCCGCGGGATCGGGGGCGCGCGAGTCCTGGAGCAGCGCGCGGAGCTGTCCGACGACGGCGGGCAGGTGGTCCACCGGCTCGCCCTCGCGGTCGCGCTGCTGCCACTCGAGCGTGCTCGCGCGCAGCAGGCTCATGACCACGAGTGCCAGGAGCTCGGGGTCGGGGACGAAGGGCCGCACGGCGCGGCGTGCGAGGAACATGTCGACGAGCTCGGCGCGGTGCCCCTCGACCCAGGCGACGTGCCGGGTGACGAGGTGCGGCTCGCGCTGGACGAGCTCGAGCGTGCGCGCCATGCGCTCGGGCGTGACGATCTGCTGCGCCAGCACGTCGGCCACGACGACCTCGAGGTCGTCGAGCAGCGCCCCCGTGGGACCGCCCCCGACGAAGGTCGCCACGATCTCGGGCCGCACGGCGAGGTCCTCGAGGCCGAGCACGGCGTCGTCCTTCGACGGGAAGTAGTTGAAGAACGTGCGCGGCGAGACCCCGACCTCGGCGCAGATGTCCTCGACCGTCACCGCCTCGAGACCGCGCTCCAGCACGAGCGTCTGCGCGGCCTCGACGAGCGCCTCGCGCCGGGCGCGCTTCTTGCGCTCCCGCAGCCCGCCGGGAGACGGTGCGAGGCACGCCGCGGCCCGCTCGGCCAACGAGGGGCGAGCGGGCACGTCAGGGAGAGTCGTGGGCACGAGACTATTCTTGCATCCCGTGCAATTTTGCATCAACTGCAATCTCGCGTGATCGCCGTCACACGAGCATCGGCTCAGACCTCGCCGAAACCACCCTCCACGGCCTCGACCACCGCACGCACGGCGTCGGCGGCCTGGGGGCCCTCCCCGGTCACCGTGAGCTCCTTGCCGCCGGTCGCGCCGAGCTTCATGAGCTCGAGCACGCTCGCCCCGTTGACGCCGTCGATCGCGACGCTCGCGTCGTAGCCCGCGACGAGGCGGGCCAGCACGGCCGCCGGGCGCGCGTGCAGGCCGAGCGGGTTGCGCAGCGTGACGACGGCGCGCGCCGCGCCGTCCGTGGGGGCCGCCGACGCGGCGGCCGGTCCCCCGTTCTCGGGGGCGCCGGCCGCGACCGCGAACGTCCCGCCCGCGTGCTCGGCGGACGCGAGCACCTCGGCGACGTCCCCGCCGCCGTGGGCGGTCACCGCCGCCGCGACGGCCCCCTCGACGAACGGGGCGTCGGCGAGCCGGACCCTCCCGTCGAACCCGTCCTCCATGTCCAGGACCGACTCGACCGTCATGACGGCCGAGCCCAGGTCGGCGAGCACGACCACGCCGTCGGCGACGCCCAGCGCCTCCTCGAGCGCCGCGGACACGCGGTCGTAGCTGGTGCCGAGCCCGCCGTCGTCGGTCCCGCCGGCCGCGAGCAGCAGCACACCGGGCGCCATCTGCGCGGACAGCTCGACCGCGCCCTCCGCGAGCCGCTGCGAGTGCGAGACGAGGACCAGCGCGACGCGCGCCCGCGCCCCGACCGTGCCGCTCACGCGGTCGCCGCGTCGCGCGCGGCCTCGAGCAGGATCGCGGTCGAGGTCGCGCCCGGGTCCTGGTGACCCGCGCTGCGCTCACCGAGGTAGCTCGCCCGCCCCTTGGTGGCGACGAGGGGGATCGTCGCCTCGGCGCCCGCGCGCGCCGCCGTGGCGGCCGCAGCGAGGACGTCGGCGGTCGACGCGCCACCGTCGGCGGCGCCCTCGGCCGCGTCCACGGCGGGCTGCCACGCGTCCACCATCGTCTTCTCGCCGAGCTGGGCCTTGCCGCGCGCGGTGATGCCCTCGAGCGCGCCCTCGAGGAGCGCGACGACGCCGTGCGCGTCGAGCTCCGCGAGCCCGGTCACCTTCGCGGCCCGGAGGTACGCCGTCCCGTAGAGCGGGCCCGAAGCACCGCCGACGGACGACATGAGCGTCGTGGCCACCAGCTTGAGCACGTCGCCGATCTGGCCCGGCGGCTGGTCGCCGGCCGCCGCCCCGTCGAGCTTGGCGACCACCGCGCGGAACCCCCGGTCGAGGTTCTCCCCGTGGTCGCCGTCACCGATCTGGCGGTCCAGCTCGGTCAGCTCGTCCCGTGCCGCCGCGATGCGCTCCGCGCTCAGCCGCGTCCACCGGTCCGCCCAGGCCACGTCCAGCGTCATGCCCCACCTCTCCTCGCCGTCGAGCCGGCGGTCCGCCGGCTCTCGGAGACTGCACGAAAGGGCACCCGCTCACCAGCGCAGCGCAGCCGTGTGGACGGGAGCGTCCCACAGGGCGGTGAGCTCGTCGTCCAGGCGCAGCACGGTGACCGACGCACCCTGCATCTCCAGCGACGTGACGTAGTTGCCGACGAGCGAGCGCGTCACCCGTACGCCGCGCCCCTCGAGCAGCCTCCTCGCCTGACGATAGACGACGTACAGCTCGGACAGCGGCGTACCGCCCATTCCGTTAACGAACAGCAACACGTCCTCGCCGTCCGACAGGCCCAGGTCGTCGGCGACGGGGTCCACGAGCCGTTGCGTGATCTCGTCCGCCGAGGCCATCGGGATGCGGTGCCGCCCCGGCTCGCCGTGGATGCCGATCCCGATCTCGACCTCGTCGTCGCCGAGGTCGAAGCTCGGCTTGCCGACGTGCGGGACGGTGCACGCGGTGAGCGCGACGCCCATCGAGCGCACGTTCGCGACGACGCGGCCCGCGATCTCCGTCACGGCCCCCAGGTCGTCGCCGCGCTCGGCCGCGGCCCCCGCGATCTTCTCGACCGCGACGGTGCCCGCGACGCCGCGGCGGCCCGCGGTGTAGAGCGAGTCCTCGACCGCGACGTCGTCGTTGACGAGGATGCTCGTGACCTGCGTGCCCTCCGCCTCGACGAGCTCGACCGCGGTCTCGAAGTTCAGCACGTCGCCCGTGTAGTTCTTCACGATCGCGAGGACGCCCGCGCCCGAGTCGGCGCCGAGGATCGCCGGGACGATCTGGTCCGGCGTCGGCGAGGTGAAGACCGCGCCGGGGACCGCGGCGTCGAGCATGCCCGACCCGACGAAGCCCGCGTGCAGCGGCTCGTGCCCCGAGCCGCCGCCCGAGACCAGCCCGACCTTCCCGGGGACCGCACCCCCGGCGCGCGACACGTAGGGCGGCGCGACGTGCACCTCCACGAGGTCGGCGTGCGCCTGGCCGAAGCCCTCCAGGGACTCCGACACCGCGTCCTGGGGATCGTTGAGCAGCTTCTTCACCGGTCATCCCTCCATCGGTCCGTGCGCCCGGTGGTCCGGACGCTGACGACCCCCGCCCGGCGTGCCCGTCGCCGTCGTCGCCTCCATCAAACACCCGGGTGCGGCGGGCCGCGAGGCGTCCCCGACGCGACGAGGCGCGCCACCCGGTGGCGCGCCTCGTGCGCGGAGTATCAGTGCCGCGCGGGACGGGGCGTCAGCCGCGCCCGAGGAGGATGCGCGCGTCGGCGACCGTGACGACCGAGCCCGTGACGAGCACGCCCGAGCCCGTCCCGACGCCCACCGCGTCGTCCCGCTCGGCGAGGTCGACGGCCACCTGGAGCGCCTCGTCGAGCCGCTCGGTGCTGTGCACGCGGTCCTCGCCGAACACGTCCGCGGCGAGCTCGGCGAGCTCCGTCGGGTCGGCCGAGCGCTCCGAGCTGTTGCGCGTCACGACCACCTCGGACAGCACCGGCTCGAGCGCCGCGAGCAGCGGCTCCGCGTCCTTGTCCGCCATGATCGCGACGACCCCGACGAGGTGGCGCAGGTCGAACGCCTCCCCCAGCGCGACCGCGAGCGCCTCCGCCCCCGCGGCGTTGTGGGCGGCGTCGACGAGGACGGTCGGGCTCGACCGCACGACCTCGAGCCGGCCCGGCGACGTGACGTCCGCGAACGCGGTCTCGACCACCTGGCCGTCGAGCGCGCGCCCGCCGAGGAACGCCTCGACCGCGGCGAGCGCGAGGAGCGCGTTGTGCGCCTGGTGCTCGCCGTGCAGCGGGAGGAACACCTCGGCGTAGAGCGCCGCGGGGGTGCGCAGGTCGAGGAGCTGGCCCCCGACCGCGACCTGCCGTGCCGCGACGTCCAGGTCGACGCCCTCGCGCAGCAGGCGCGCGCCGACGCGCTCGACGCGGGCCCGCAGCACCTCCTCGACCTCCGGGCGCTGGGCCGCGGAGACGACGGTCGCGCCGTCCTTGACGATGCCCGACTTGACCGTCGCGATCTCCTCGAGCGTGCTGCCGAGCCAGCGCTCGTGGTCCAGCGCGACAGGCGTCACGACGGCGACCTCGGCGTCGACCACGTTGGTCGAGTCCCACTCGCCGCCCATGCCCACCTCGACGATCGCGACGTCCACGGGCGTGTCGGCGAACGCGGCGAACGCCACGCCCGTGAGCACCTCGAAGAAGCTGAGCTGCGACTGCCCGGCCTCCGCGAGCTCGGCGTCGACGACCTGGACGTACGGGTACACGTCGTCCCAGACCTCGACGAACCGTCGCGGCGAGAGCGGCTCGCCGTCGACGACGATCCGCTCGGTGACGCTCGTCAGGTGCGGGCTCGTGAACAGGCCGGTGCGCAGGCCGTGCTCGCGCACGAGCCGCTCGGCGACGCGCGCGGTGCTCGTCTTGCCGTTGGTCCCGGTGAGGTGGATCGTCCGGAACGCGTGCTGCGGGTCGCCCAGCAGCTCGAACAGGCGCCGCACCCGGTCGATCGTCGGGTCGAAGTCGTGCTCGGGCGCACGGGCCACGATGTGCTGGTAGACGCGCTCGAGGTCCGCCTGCGCGGCGGCGTCCTCCGCCGCCGCACGGGCGTCCTTCGCGCTCTGCCGGCGTGCGGCGCCGGGGTCCTTGCGGGCGGCGCTCACAGGATCACCGCCGCATCCGGGACGGTGCCGTCGGCCTTCTCGACGCGCACGGAGCGCACGTCGGTCGGCGACGTCTCGACGACGACCTCGACCGCGAGCGTCTCGCGCGCGACGAGGTCGCGGTGCTCGTCGACCGCGACGAGCCACTGGCCCGGAACGTCGAGCGACAGCCGGATGCGGTCGGCCACGTCGAGGCCGGCGGCCTTGCGGGCGTCCTGCACGTCGCGGATCACGTCGCGCGCGTAGCCCTCGGCGAGCAGCGCGTCGTCGAGCACGAGGTCGAGGACGGCGAACCCGCCGCCCGCGAGCACCGCGGCGGCGACGCTCGGCGCCTCTCCCTCGGCGACGCCGCGGTCGGCGACCACGGTCGTCAGCTCGTACTCCGCGGCCAGGAGCGCGACGTCGCCGTCGTCCGTCGTCACGACGACGTCCCCGGCGTCGTCCACGCGCCACGCCCCGGCCTTCGAGGCCTTGATGACGGCCTGGACGCCGCGCCCCAGGCGCGGGCCCGCGGCGCGGGCGTTCACGGCGAGGCGCTGGGTGATGCCGAACCGCTCGGCGGCGTCGGAGTCGGTCGACTCGAGGTCGACCGCCTTGACGTTGAGCTCGCGCGCGAGCAGGTCGGTGTACGGGGCGAGGGCCTCGGGGTCGTCCACGACGACCGTGAGGCGCGCGAGCGGCTGGCGCACGCGGAGCTGGTTCGCCTTGCGCAGGCCGAGCGCGGCCGACGCCACGGCGCGGACCTCGTCCATCGCGGCGACGAGCGCGGGGTCGGCGACGAGGGACGCGTCCGGGACGTGGCGCACGGCCACGGCGGACGCGCCGTCCTCGCCGACATCCTCTGTGGACGCCGGCCAGTCGGTGAGGTGCACCGAGCGCCCGCCCGTCAGGCCGCGCCACACCTCCTCCGCGAGCAGCGGAGCGAGCGGCGCCATGACGCGCGTGAGCGTCTCGAGCGCGGTGTACAGCGTGTCGAACGCGTCCGCGTCCTCGGCCCAGAACCGGTCGCGCTGCGTGCGCACGTACCAGTTCGTCAGGACGTCGAGGTGCTCGCGGACCGTCTCGCACGCGCCCGCGATGTCGTACGCGTCGAGCTGCTCGGTGACGCGCACGACGAGGTCGTGCGTGCGCGCGAGCAGGTACCGGTCGAGCGCCGGGAGCCCGGCCACGCGCTCGGGTGCGACCTTCTGCGCGACGTATCCCGCCGACCCGCCCGGCTCGCCCGCGCGCGCCTGCGCCTTCGACGTGTTCGCGTACAGGGTGAAGAAGTAGTACGTGCTCCACAGCGGGAGCAGCACCTGGCGCACCGCGTCGCGGATCCCGTCCTCGGTGACGACGAGGTTGCCGCCGCGCAGGATGGGCGAGCTCATGAGGAACCAGCGCATCGCGTCGGAGCCGTCGCGGTCGAAGACCTCGTTGACGTCCGGGTAGTTGCGCAGGGACTTGCTCATCTTGCGGCCGTCGGAGCCCAGCACGATGCCGTGCGAGACGGCCGAGCGGAACGCGGGGCGGTCGAACAGCGCGGTGGCGAGCACGTGCAGCGTGTAGAACCAGCCGCGCGTCTGGCCGATGTACTCGACGATGAAGTCGCCCGGGTTGTGGTGCTCGAACCAGTCGGTGTTCTCGAACGGGTAGTGCACCTGCGCGTAGGGCATGGACCCCGAGTCGAACCAGACGTCCATGACGTCCTCGACGCGGCGCATGGTCGAGCGGCCCGTCGGGTCGTCGGGGTTCGGCCGCGTGAGGCGGTCGACGAACGGGCGGTGCAGGTCCGGCTCGCCCTTCTCGTTGCGCGGGAGCGTGCCGAAGTCGCGCTCGAGCTCGGCGAACGAGCCGTAGACGTCGATGCGCGGGTACTGCGGGTCGTCCGAGCGCCACACCGGCACGGGGCTGCCCCAGAACCGGTTGCGCGTGATCGACCAGTCGCGCGCGTTTTCGAGCCACTTGCCGAACTGGCCGTGCTGGATGTGCTCGGGCGTCCAGGAGATCTGCTCGTTGAGCTCGACCATCCGGTCCTTGAACGTCGACACCGCGACGAACCACGACGACACGCCCATGTAGATGAGCGGCTGCCGGCAGCGCCAGCAGTGCGGGTAGGAGTGCGCGTACGACTCGCGGCGCAGCAGCACCGTCCCGGGGCTCGTCGCGCCGAGCGCGAGGTCCGGGGTCTGCTCGCCCGCGGCGACCGCGGCGTCGTGGCGCGTCCGGCCCTTGAGGTGGTCGATGATGAGCGCGTTCGCGTCGAAGACCTGGAGGCTCTCGTAGTCGACGACGGGGAAGACGAACTTGCCGTCGGACGCGACCGGCAGCACGGGCTCGACGCCCTCGCGGTCGGAGACGACCTTGTCCTCCTCGCCGAACGCGCCGGCGTTGTGCACGAGCCCGGTGCCGTCCGTGGTCGTGACGAAGTCCGCCTCGACCACGCGGTGCGCACCGGGGTGGCCCGCGAAGTAGGAGAACGGCGGCGTGTAGGACCGCCCGACGAGGTCGGCGCCCGTGAGCCGCTCGACGACCTGCGTCGTCACGTCCTCGACGCCCTCGTCGGCGAGCTCGCGCGCGTACGCCCCGAGGCGCTCGGCCGCGATCACGTACCGCTCCTTGACGCCCGTGAAGGACGACTCGACGACGACGTACTCGACGTCGGGGCCGACCATGACGAAGAGGTTGGACGGCAGCGTCCAGGGCGTCGTCGTCCAGATGAGCGCGAGCTCGCCCGTCTCGAGCCGGAAGCCGACCGTGACCGCCGGGTCCT
The DNA here is from genome assembly GCF_055571305.1 of Cellulosimicrobium sp. NPDC030954. Lineage (NCBI taxonomy): Bacteria > Bacillati > Actinomycetota > Actinomycetes > Micrococcales > Promicromonosporaceae > Cellulosimicrobium > Cellulosimicrobium sp. NPDC030954. The sequence goes on along the minus strand of NZ_JBVIFN010000007.1, from coordinate 28,552 downwards.
GGCGGACCTGGTACACGTCCTCGTCCATGCGCAGCTCGTGGTTGGACAGCGGCGTCTGGTCGTTCCAGCAGTACGGCAGCACGCGGAAGCCCTCGTACACGAGGCCCTTGTCGTAGAGCTGCTTGAACGCCCACAGGACCGACTCCATGAACGTCGGGTCGAGCGTCTTGTAGTCGTGCTCGAAGTCGACCCAGCGCGCCTGGCGGGTCACGTAGTCCTGCCACTCGCTCGTGTACTTGAGCACCGACGCGCGGCACGCGTCGTTGAACCGCTCGATCCCCAGCTCGAGGATCTCCTCCTTGGTCTTGATCCCGAGCTGGTCCATCGCCTCCAGCTCGGCGGGCAGGCCGTGCGTGTCCCAGCCGAAGCGGCGCTCGACGTGCTTGCCGCGCATCGTCTGGTAGCGCGGGACGACGTCCTTCGCGTAGCCCGTGAGCAGGTGCCCGTAGTGGGGCAGGCCGTTGGCGAAGGGCGGGCCGTCGTAGAAGACGAACTCGTTGCTGCCGTTCTCGCCGGCGGGGTTGCGCTCGACCGACGCGCGGAACGTGTCGTCCGCGTCCCAGTAGGCGAGCACCTCGCGCTCGATCGCGGGCAGGTCCGGGGAGGCCGGGACGCCGAACGCCGCGCCGGGGCGCGCGTCGGCGGTCGTGGAGTCGGTGGTGGGATCGGACGAGAGGTCGCGGTGCAGCGGGTAGGCCATGGTCTCGAGGACTCCGGTGGGTAGCGGCCGGCGGAGGTCCGCCGTGGTGGTACGGGTCGGTCGTGCTCTCCTGCGAGGACGACTCCCCCACCCAGGGTGGGCTCGCCGCGGTACCACCTCGCTTGCCGGCGTCGTCCTCCGGTGCCCGACGCCGTCGGGCCCGGCGGGCGGTCGCCGACCGCTCGTCGCAGGCTGTGACGGGCCCACCCGTCCGGTTCTAGTGAGGACCTGGCCGCGGGGCCGTCAGGCCTGCCCGACGGCGCGGGTCCCGTTCTTCCGGAGGCTCGCCGGTGATGGCCGGGTCGACGCCTGTGCGTCCATGGTAGCCGCCGCGCGGCGGCGCGCGGTGTAGGCGTCGATGTCGCGCGCGACGAGCCACTCGAGGGTGAGCGGCGGCTCGGCCGGGGCGACGGCGGGCGGGAGCGTCGCGGTCGGCCGGTAGCGGGGGAAGTGCGGGGGAACGTACATGGTGGTCTCGCGTCCTGTGCTCGGCGGGCGTCCGGAGGTGCAGACCCGGGCGTCGCGCGGGACTCATCGATGAGCCCGTGGCACGAGACCGGCGACCGTCACGCCCCCCTCACGGAGAGGGAGGGGCGGGAGGCTGCTCGCGGACACCAGGTCGAGGCTGCGCAGGGCGCCGCGAGCCCTCAACAACAGGTGGCGGAGGGGACCTGCGGGCGCGCGACGACGAGCGTGCTGCTCGTGGGGCGCGGGGAGGTCACGCGGACATGGTGCCAGGGCGGACCCGGGCGGACAACCCGGGGTCCACGGGCCGGACGCCCGTCCCGTCAGCCCACGCGCACGGTGACCTCGTGCCACCCGGACGCGCCGTCGGGGGCGGGCGGGGCGACGTCGGCGGTCTGCGTGCGGCCGTCGGCGTCGGTCGCACGCACCGTCAGGCGGTGCTCCCCCGGCGTGGCGTCCCACGCGTACGACCACTGCCGCCACGTGTCGGGGCCCACCGTGTCGGCGAGCGTCGCCGGGCGCCACGTGCCGTCGTCGACCCGGACCTCCACGCCCGCGACCCCCGTGTGCTGCGCCCACGCGACGCCCGCGACGGTCACCGCGCCCGCGGTGACGGGCGCCCCCGCGCGCGGCGTGTCGACGCGCGACGCGAGCTTGATCGGGCCGCGCTCGGACCAGCCGCGCGTGGACCAGTACGCGACGTCGTCGGCGAAGGTCGTGACCTTGAGCTCGGTGACCCACTTGGTCGCGGACACGTAGCCGTAGAGCCCCGGCACGACGAGCCGGGCGGGGAACCCGTGCTCCGCGGGCAGCGGCTCGCCGTTCATGCCGACCGCGAGCAGGCACGCCCGGTCGGGGTCGACCAGGACGTCGAGCGGCGTGCTCGCCGTCCAGCCGTCGGCGCTCGTGGACAGGACCATGTCGGCGCCGTCGCGGACCCCGGCGCGCGCGAGCAGCTCGCGCACGGGGTACCCGAGCCACCGCGCGTTGCCCACGAGGTCGCCGCCGACCTCGTTCGACACGCACGTGAGCGTCACGTGGTGCTCGGTGAGCGGGAGCGCGAGGAGCTCGTCGAGCGTGAGCTCGAACGGCTCGTCGACGAGACCGGTCACGCGCAGCGTCCACGAGGCGGGGTCCACCTGGGGCACGCGCAGCGCGGTGTCGATCCGGTAGAAGTCGCCGTTCGGGGTCACGTACGGCGCGAGTCCCGGGACCCCCAGGTCCGCCCCGGCGGGGACGGCCGGCGCGGGCGTCGCCGGTGCCGGCAGCCGCAGCGCCTCGCGCGCGGCCGTGACGGCGCGCGACCCGGCCGACACCGCGCGCGACGTCGCGAGCGCGACGACGCCTGCCGCGGCGGCGAGGCCGGTGACGAGGAGGAAGCGGCGCCGGTCCATCCGGCCACGCGCGCCGGAACCCGCCCGGCCGTCGTCGGCGACGCTCTCGACGGGGAGGCCCGCGCCGGTCGGGCCGCGCAGCGGCGCGAGGGACGCCCGGAGCAGCAGGATCGCGACCCCCACGCCGACGAGCGAGGGCAGCGCCCACGCGACGCTCGCACCCGGCCGGCCCGCGGCCACGACGGCGGCCACCGCTCCCACGACGCCCAGCAGCACGGAGCCCCACGGCGGACGGCGCAGCTCGAGCCGGCCCGCGAGCGCCGCGCCCGCGGCGAGGACGACCGCCATGCCGCCGAGCAGGACCGTCTTGTCGGCCGTGCCGAACGTCGCGACCGCCCAGTCCTTGACCGGCCCGGGGACGGCGTCGACCACCCCGGCCCCGGCGGCGAACAGCGGGCTCGACCCCGGGCCGACGAGCGCCGCGACGAGCTCGGCGACGGCGAACCCGACGGCTGCGCACACGACCCCCGCGAGCGCCGCCCACGCCCCGGCGTGCTCACGCTGTCGCACGCTGCCGCTCATCTGCCGCCCTCTCGTCGCTCCCAGTCAACGCCCGTCGCAGCCTTCGCGCCACGGTCCCGGCCACCGGACCGTGCTCGTTCGGCGCTCAGGCCGGGTCGACGCCCTTCGGGACGAGCGGGGCACGCCACAGGGAGTACGTCGACGCCTGGGCGACGGGACGCAGCACGAGCGAGTCGATGTTGACGTGGTGCGGGCGCGTCACGGCGAAGGTCACGACGTCGGCGACGTCGTCCGCGGTGAGCGGGTCCACGACCCCGGCGTACACGGCGTCGGCCCCGGCCTGGTCCCCGTGGTAGCGGTTGAGCGAGAACTCCGGCGTGTGCACGAGGCCAGGGGCGATCTCGATGACGCGGATCGGCTCGCCCACGAGCTCCAGCCGGAGCGTCCTCGCGACCCCGAGCAGCGCGTGCTTGGACGCGACGTAGCCCGACCCGCCGACGTAGGTGTCGTGACCCGCGGTCGACGTCATGAGCACGATGTCGCCCCGGCGCGACGCGCGCAGGAGCGGCAGGAACGCCTTCGTCACGCGCACGGTGCCCAGCACGTTCGTCTCGTACATCGCGCGCCACTCGTCGATCTTCGCCTCGTCGACGTGGTCGACGCCGAGCCCGAACCCGGCGACGTTGAGCAGCGCGTGCACCGACCCCCGCGCGCCCGCCTCCGCGACGAGGCGTGCGACGTCGTCGTCCGACGTGACGTCCCCGACGACGGGGTGGGCGCCCGTGCGCTCCGCGACCTCGGCGAGCCGGTCCGCGCGCCGCGCGAACGCGACGACGTCCCAGCCACGAGCACGCAGGAACCGGACGCACGCCTCCCCGATGCCCGACGACGCGCCGGTCACGACGGCACGCAACGGCGCGGGGGTCTGGGCAGGCTGGTTCGATGGCTCCGTCACGACGGACACTCTGCCACGCCGCCGCGCGGGAAGGACTAGGCTGGCGGAGGATCACGGGCCCCGCACTGGCCCGTCGGGGCGGCACCGGATCTGTGCCGCGGGTCCGCGCGACGCGAGATGACGCGTCGGTCCCGGTCGGCGCTCGCCGGTCGGCATCGAGAACGCACCGCCGCAGCGGCGTGCCCGTCGAGGGTTCGCCGCGACGCGCCCGACCCCGGAGACCCCGCCCGTGCCCTTCTCCCGCATCCTGCCTCGCACTCTGCCTCGCCCTCTGTCCCGCCGGTCCGCACGCCGCGTCGCCCTCGTGCTCCCGGCCGCCACGCTCGCCCTCGCGCTCGCCGCCTGCTCGTCGAGCACCGCACCCGGTGACGAGCCGGACGCGGGCGGTGACGCCCCGCCGTCGGGCGACGTGACCGCGACCGCCTACCCCCTCACGCTCGACGACTGCGGGTTCGAGGTGACGTTCGACGCGGCGCCGGAGCGCGTGGTGACGATCAAGTCGAGCACCACGGAGATGCTGCTCGCGCTCGGGCTGGGCGACCGGATCGTCGCGAGCGCGTTCGCCGACGGCCCGGTCCCCGCGTCCCTGGCCGACGCCGCGGCGGCCGTCCCGGCGGTGGCAGAGCCGATGTCGGACCAGGTCCCCGGCGCCGAGGCGGTCCTGGGGACCGAGCCCGACCTCGTCTACGCGGGCTGGGAGTCCAACCTCACGGCCGAGGGCGCGGGCGACCGCGAGACGCTCGCGCGGCTCGGCGTCGCGACGTACGTCTCGCCGGCCGCGTGCAAGGCGCCGGAGTACATGCCGGACCCGCTGACGTTCGACGACGTGTTCGCCGAGATCACGGAGGTCGGCACGATCTTCGACGCGCAGGACGCGGCCGCCGACCTCGTCGCCGAGCAGCGTGCGACGCTCGACGGCGTCGCCCGGGACGAGCGCGGGCTCACGGCCCTGTGGTACTCGTCCGGGGACGACATCCCCTACGTCGGCGCGGGCATCGGAGCGCCGCAGATGATCATGGACGCCGTCGGGCTGGAGAACGTCGCAGGCGGCGTGCACGACACCTGGACCGCGTTCGCGTGGGAGGAGGCGATCGCCGCCGACCCCGACGTCCTCGTCCTCGTCGACGCCGCGTGGAACACCGCGGACGCGAAGATCGAGCGGCTCGAGTCCAACCCGGCGACGGCCGAGATGACCGCCGTGCGCGAGGGCCGGTACCTGACGATCCCGTTCCCGGCGACCGAGGCCGGCGTGCGCAACGTCGATGCCGTCGTGGACCTCGCGGCGCAGCTGGAGGCGCTCGGCCTGTGACGACGCTGCGCACCCGGCCCGCTCCCACGCCACTCGCCCGACCGGACGGCCGGGGGGCCCGCGCGCGCCGCGGCGCGGGATGGTGGGTGCCGGCCGGCGTCGGCGCCCTCGTCGTGACGGTGCTGTTCACGGTGACGATCGGCCCGGCGGACCTCGCGGTCGGGGACGTGTGGCGCTCGGTCGCGACCCACCTCGGGCTCGGCGGGCTGCTCGGCCTCGAGCCGCTCGGCACGCTGCAGGACGGCATGGTGTGGCAGCTCCGCCTCCCCCGCGTGCTCACCGCCGCGGCGGTCGGCGCCGGGCTGGCCGTGTGCGGCGTCGTCATGCAGTCGCTCACGCGCAACCCGCTCGCGGACCCGTACCTCCTCGGGCTGTCGTCGGGCGCATCGCTCGGCGCGGTGCTCGTGCTGGTCGCCGGGTGGACCGTGCTCCTGCCGGTCGCGGCGTTCGGGGGCGCGGTGCTCGCGCTCGTCGCGGCGCTCGGCCTCGCGGGCGCGCTCGGCGCGCTCACGCCCACGCGGACGGTGCTCGCGGGCCTCGCGGTGAGCCAGCTCGCGGCGGCCGCGACGAGCTTCGTCATCTTCTGGTCCGCGACCGGCGACTCCTACCGCGAGATCCTCTCGTGGCTCATGGGGTCCGTCGCCGGAGCGACGTGGACCTCCGTCGCGGTCGCGGGCGGCGCGACCCTCGTGCTCGGGACCCTGCTCGCGTCGACCGGCTCCGTGCTGGACGCCTTCACGTTCGGCGACACCGCCGCGTCCACGCTCGGGGTCGACGTCGCGCGCGTGCGCTGGACGCTGCTCGTGGGCGTCGCGCTGCTCACCGGGGCGCTCGTCTCCCAGTCGGGGTCCATCGGGTTCGTCGGGCTGATCCTGCCGCACGCGGTGCGGCTCCTCACGGGCGCGCGGCACCGCCTCCTGCTGCCGTTGTCCGCGCTGTTCGGCGCGACGTTCCTCGTCTGGGCGGACACGCTCGCGCGCACCGTGTTCGCGCCCCGCGAGCTGCCCGTGGGGATCGTCACCGCCGCGATCGGCGCCCCGGTGTTCGCGCTGCTGCTGTGGCGCGGGAGGAAGGCCGCATGAGCGAGACCACACGCACGACGGCGCCCGCGGTGCCCGGGGCGGGCGCGGACGACGTGCGGGACCGCCTCGACGACGCTGCCCGGCGCAGCCCGGGTCCGCGGAGCCCCGGCGGGCTGGACGCCGCGCGCGTGTCGTGGTCCGTCGACGGTCGCCTGGTCCTCGACGGGGTCGACTGCACCGCCCCGACCGGCGCGGTGAGCGGGCTGCTCGGGCCCAACGGCTCCGGCAAGTCGACGCTCCTGCGCGTGCTCGCGGGGGTCCGCGCCCCGACCGCCGGGCCCGACGACGCCGCGCGCGTGCGCTTCGACGGCGCGGACCTGCTCGCGATGCCGCGGCGGCGGCGCGCGCGCGTCCTCGCGCTCGTCGAGCAGGACGCGACGACCGACCTCCCGCTCTCCGTGCTCGACGCCGTCCTCCTGGGCCGCATCCCCCATCGCTCGCTCCTCGCGGGCGACTCCGCGCACGACCGGGAGGCCGCGACCGCGGCGCTCGCCCGCGCGGGCATGGCCGCGTTCGCCGAGCGGGAGGTCGCGACGCTCTCCGGCGGCGAGCGCCAGCGCGTGCACCTGGCGCGCGCGCTCGCCCAGGAGCCCGCGCTGCTGCTGCTCGACGAGCCGACCAACCACCTCGACATCGCCGCACAGCTCGACACGATGCGCGTCCTGCGCGACCTGGCCGACGACGGCGTGACCGTCCTCGCCGCGCTCCACGACCTCAACCTCGCCGCCCAGACGTGCGACCACGTCGTCGTGCTCGCGGACGGCCGGGTCGTCGCCGCGGGCGACGTGCACGAGGTGCTGGTCCCCGAGGTGCTCGACCCGGTCTACGGCGTGCGGAGCGACGTGCTGACGCACCCCCGCACGGGGCGTCCCGTGCTCACGTTCGCGCCGCGGGACTGAGCGCCCGTTCGCGTACCCTCGGCGGGTGCGTCTCTCACTGGTCCCCCGCACCCTGCGGACCGTCGTCGCGGCCGGTCTCGTCGCGACGTGCGTCGTGTCCGTCTCCGGCTGCGCGGTGCTCGACGGGCGCTCCCCGTTCGACACCTCGAACGTCTCCTACGCGGACGTCGAGCGGGCCCTGCCCGCGGTCCAGCACGCGCTGGACGCGGCGGACCTCCCCGTCGAGGTGAGCCTGTACACCGGTGCGAGCAACTGCGAGGGTGCGTGCGACCTGGGCGTCGGGGTGCGCCTGCTCCCGGCCGAGGACGCCGAGCGTCCCGAGCCGCACCCCGACGCGCTGGCCGCCGTGCTGACGGTCGTGCTGCCCGAGGTGTCGGGCATGCCGGTCTACGTCGACAGCGGGATCTCCGAGGACGGGACGGACCTCGACCTCGAGCCCGCGGCCAGAGCCCTCGGGATGGACGAGTCGCCCTTCTCGATGTCGCTCGGCGAGCTGTACATCCCGGAGGACGAGCTCGGCACGGCCCTCGACCTGGCCGCCGCACGCCTCGACCGCTGAGCACGGCCCGCCGCGACGTGCGTCACGCACTCACCCGGCCGACCCCGACCGGAGCAGGGGCAGCTCGATCGCCGGGCACCGGTCCATGACCATGTCGAGGCCGGCCTCGCGGACGCGGCGCGCGGCGTCCTCGTCGATCACGTCGAGCTGGAACCAGACGGCCTTCGCGCCGATCGCGACGGCCTGGTCGGCGACGTCGCCCGCGAGCTCGGAGCGCACGAACACGTCGACGACGTCGACGGGGAACGGGACGTCCGCGAGCGTCGCGTAGCCCTGCTCGCCGTGCACCGTCTCGGCGGACGGGTGCACCGGCACGATGCGCTTGCCGTGCTCCTGCAGCACGCGCGCCACGCCGTACGCGGCGCGCGACGCGTTGTTCGACAGGCCGACGACGGCCCAGGTCTGCGTGTCCTCCAGGACACGACGGACGGTCTCCTGCTCGTGGGCCGGCTCGGCGGCTGCGACGTCGCTCATGTCGTGCGCAACCTGGCCCCGGCCGCGGCTATTCCGCGGTCGGGGCCCGGCCGCCTCGGGCAGTCGCAGCGGAACGGTCAGACGAGGGCGAGCGCGAGCAGCGCGGTCGCGGCCGCGCCCGCGACGGTCCGCACGTGGTTCCACGCGAGCCAGCGCGGGAGGAACGCTGCCCACGCGGCGGCGAGGTCCTGGGGCCGGGCCGCCGCCGCGTCGAGACGCTCGTTGAGCGGGACGTTGCCCACCGCGGTCACGCCGAGGATCCCGACGAGCGCGACCACGGCGCCCGCGAGCGCCCGCCCCGCGCCCGGCTCGCCGCCGACCAGGCCGACGACGGCCGCCGCCGCGGGGAGGCGGCGCAAGCCGCCCAGGACGAACGTGGAGAACGCGAAGAGCACCCCGCCCGCGAGACCCGTCGCGACCGCACCTGCGACGACGAGCATGGTGAAGACGCTCACGACGCCTGCCCGGACGTCGCCGTGACGGTCACCGACCATGCCGCGGCCTCGCGCGCGGCGAACTCGCGGAAGTCGCGCGGCTCGCGGCCCAGCGCCTTGCGGACCCCGTCGGCGACGGGGGTCCCGCGCCCGTCGAGCACCTCGGTGAACAGGTAGCGCATGAGACCCACGACGTCCTCCGGCAGCCCGATCGCCCGCAGGCCCGCGACGAACTCGTCGATCGTGATCGGCGCGAACCGCACGTCACGTCCGCTCGCGGCGGCGATCTCCGCGACGGCGTCGGCGAACGTGATCGCGCGCGGACCGGTGAGCTCGTAGACCCGTCCGGCGTGCGCGTCGTCGACGAGAGCCGCGACCGCGACGTCGGCGACGTCCTCGAGGTCGACGAACGGCTCGGCGACCCGGTCCACCGGGAGCGCGAGGACGCCGTCGAGCACGGGATCGAGCAGGAAGCTCTCGCTGAAGTTCTGGTCGAAGAACGCGCACCGGACCACGGTGCGGCCGGGGAACGCCTCGGCGACGAGCACCTCCGCGCGCTGCGCCTCGACCTCGCCGCGACCCGAGAGCAGGACGAGCCGGCGCACGCCCGCCTCCCGGGCGAGGGCCGCGAACCGGGCGACGGTCTCCGGGGAGCCCGGGATCGCGAGGTCGGGCACGTAGACCACGTACACCGCCTCGGCCCCGGCGACCGCGGGGCCCCACGTGGTCTCGTCCTCCCAGTCGAAGCGGACGGCTCCGGAGCGGGACGCGCGCCGCACGGGGAGCCCGAGGGCGTCGAGGCGGTCGGCGACCCGGCGGCCGGACTTTCCGGTCGCGCCGAGGACGAGGACCGGGCCGGTGGCCGGGGCGGCGGTCGGAGCGTCGGTCGAGGCGGGGACCGCGGCATCTGTCGGGCGCGGTGTCGTGGCGCTCATGGCGTCTCTCCTGTCGAGGGTCGGTGCGGGGACGAATGCCAGTCAACCGGGCAGGGGCGAGACGCGACATGGCTCTGACGCTCGTCTCCATACGTGATCGTCTCGCGGTCCTCCGGCTCGGCGATCTCTGGCCCCGGCTCCGGGGCGGTGCGTACCCTGACCGGATGGACGTCGTCGCCGGGCTCCTCGACGGGCCGCGCGCCCGCGGCGCCTTCCTCCTGCGCAGCCACCTCCGCGCCCCCTGGGGCATGCGCATCGAGGACGAGGCGCCGCTGACGATCGTGCCCGTGCTGCGCGGGTCGGGCTGGGTCGGGCCGGCCGTGGGCGACGACGGGACGGACCCGGGCGTGCACGTCGAGGCGGGAGACGTCGTCCTGCTGCGCGGTCCTGCCCACTACGTCGTGGCGGACGCGCCGACGACCGCGCCGCAGGTGGTCGTCGGGCCGGAGTCCGACATGTGCCGCGCGGTCGACGGCGGGCCCTCCCCCATGACGGTGCTCGGCGTGCGGTCGTGGGGCAACGACCCCGGCGGCGAGACCGTCATCGTCACGGGCACCTACCCGCTCGACGGCGAGGTGGGCCGCCGCGTCCTGCGCGTGCTCCCGCAGCGCGTGGTGCTGCGCGGCGACGACGTCGACGGGACCCTCGTCGAGATGCTCGCGCGCGAGGTCGTGCAGGACCTCCCCGGGCAGGAGGCCGTGCTCGACCGCCTGCTCGACCTGCTCCTCATCTCGTGCCTGCGCACCTGGCTCTCCCGCGACGACGCGCCCGGCTGGTACCGCGCCGACGCGGACCCGGTGGTCGGCGCGGCCCTCCGCCTCATCCACCACGACCCGGCCCGCGCCTGGACCGTCGACGCGCTCGCACGGGAGGTCGGGCTCTCGCGCGCGGCGTTCTCGCGGCGCTTCACCACGCTCGTCGGCGAGCCGGCGATGAGCTACCTCACCGGCTGGCGCCTCGACCTCGCGGCGGACCTGCTGCTCGAGCCCGACGCGACGCTGACGTCGGTCGCGCGCACCGTCGGGTACGCGTCGCCGTTCGCGCTGAGCGCGGCGTTCAAGCGCGTGCGCGGGGTGAGCCCGGCGACGCACCGGGCGGCGCGCGCGGGCGCCGCCTGAGGCGGACGACGCCGGACCCGGGCAGGATGGTCGCCATGCCGATCCCACGCTGGGTGACCCGCAGCAACAAGCGTTTCCTGAACCCCGTGATGCTGCGCGTCGCGACGGGGGTCGGGCCGATGGCGGTCGTGCGCCACGTCGGCCGACGCAGCGGCCGCGTCTACCGCACGCCCGTCTTCGCGTTCGCCTACCGCGACACGCCGGCCGACCCGGTCCGCGTCGTCCTCGCGCTCACGTACGGGCCGGACGTCGACTGGGTGCGCAACGTCGACGCCGCGGGCGAGTTCGTGCTGGAGCGGCGGGGCCAGGAGTTCCGCGTCGTGGACGTGCGACGCGTCACGGGCGAGGTCGGTCTGCGGCTCGTGCCCGGCTGGACGAGCGCCGTCCTGCGTCGCACGGGGGTGGACCAGTTCCGGACCGGGAGGCTCCTGCGGGTGCCGGCCACGACGTCCGCGTAGCACTGCGCCCGTGCCGCGGCGTCCGGCCGACGGTCGCGCGCCACGTGACGGCGGACGCCCGGCCGGAGGTCCGACCGGGCGTCCGTGAGCGCTAGCGGGTCAGCACGCGCCGAGGTCGGCCCACGGGCCCCAGGTCGCGGCGCCCGGCTTCTCCCCGAGCGTCCACCACTTGGCCTTCCACGTGTGCCCCTCGAAGGACGCCGTCGTCCCGCCCACGTACACCTGCGACGCGCTCCACGGCGCCGCCGTGCAGGTCGGGTCGGTGGGGTCCGTCGGGTCGGTGGGGTCCGTCGGGTCGGTCGGGTCCGTCGGGTCGGTCGGGTCGGTCGGGTCCGTCGGGTCCGTCGCGCCGGAGGTGAACGACGCGAACTTCTTCGAGAACTCGAACCTCTGCTGCGCCAGCCCGGAGCAGTCGTCCTGCGTCGTCTGCGCGCCGGCGCAGCCCCCGGTGTCGCGGTGCAGCGCCCAGAACGACAGGTAGGCGACGCCCTTCTGCTGCGCGAAGGCGAGCACCGAGTCGGCGTTCGCGAGGGAGAACGTCTCCCCCACGCCCCAGTCGGAGACGCCGATCATCTCCGTGATGCCGACCATGCCCCAGAGCTGCGCGTCCGTCTTCGACGGGTAGATCGTCCTGAGGAAGCTCACCAGGCCGGTCGTCGCGGTGACGGTGTCCTGCGCCATGTTCGCGCGGTCACCCTCCCAGTAGTCGAAGGTCATGACGTTGACGACCGAGACCTCGACGCCGTTCGTCACGGCGTTGCGCAGCAGGTTCTTGCCCGACGCGGCCAGGCCCTGCGTCGTGGTCGGCAGCGTGTACTGCACCTCGAACGTCCGGCCGTTGGCCTCGGCCCAGTCCTGGACGATCTTCAGCGCCTTGTTGCGACGGTCCACGCCGGCGCTGCTGTTGATCGAGTCCGCCTCGATGTCGAAGTCGATGCGCTCGACGTCGTACGTCGTGATCAGCTTCTGGATCTGCGCCGCGATCTTGTTCACGTCCGTGCACGAGTCCGCCAGCTCGGTGAGCTGCCCGTCCTCGGTCGCGTCGTCCGCGGTCCAGCCGCCGAGGGACGGGATCACATTGCCGCCGCGCGCCTGGATCGCGTCCACCTGGGCGCCGAAGCTCGACTGCGCGATCGGCAGCGACGTGTCGCCGTTCCAGTAGAGCGTGCACGACCCCTGCCGCTCGGTCTGGGCGAACGCGAGCGTGATGTGGTCGGCGCCCGCCTGCTGGGACACGGCGCTGATGTCGTCGCCCAGCCACATCTCGTAGTACGGCGAGAACACGTGGTCGGGGATGGGCGTCGCGGCGGACGCCGGCTGTGCAGCGAGGCCGACGGTCGCGCCGACGGCGAGCGCCGTCGTGGTCGCGAGCGTGAGCAGCTTCCTTCGGAACATGGGAACCTCCGGTCCAGGCCGGCGTCGTCCGTGGCGCCGGGTGCGGGAGACGTCGGCGCACCGGGCGACCGACGGATCGACGCTACGGCGTCCGCGACCCGCGCCCATCGGTGCGATTGCGTATCTTTCGCGATCTACGCGTCCGTAGCACCCCGTATACGGATGCCCCGGGCGACGACCCCGCGCGGCTCCGCGGGACCCGCGACCGGACGCGGGCGCCGCCGTCCTGCCATGATGGACGGCATGACCGACCAGCTCTGGATCACCGGCGACCCCGACGCGGACGCGCTCCTCAGCGACGACGCGTTCGCCCTCCTCGTCGGCATGCTCCTCGACCAGCAGTACCCCATGGAGCACGCGTTCGCGGGACCGCGCAAGATCCGCGACCGCCTCGGCTCCATCGACCCGCGCGCCGTCGCGGAGGCGGACCCCGACGCGTTCGTCACGCTCGCGACGACGCCGCCGGCCATCCACCGGTACGGGCGCTCGATGGCCGCGCGCGTCCAGGACCTGGCGCGCGTCGTCGTCGACGAGTACGACGGCGACGCGACCCGGATCTGGACCGCGCCCGGCGCCGACGGTGCCCCGACCGGCGCGGAGGTCCTCGCCCGGCTGCGCGCGCTGCCCGGGTACGGCGACCAGAAGGCCCGGATCTTCCTCGCGCTGCTCGGCAAGCAGCGCGGCGTGCAGCCCGCCGGGTGGCGCGAGGCGGCGGGCCACTACGGGGACGAGGGGTCGCGCCGGTCCATCGCCGACGTCACGAGCGCGGAGTCGCTCGCGGAGGTCCGCACCTTCAAGAAGGCGCAGAAGGCCGCGGCGAAGGCCGCGAAGGCCTGACCGCGGGCACGTCGCCGGCCGCACCGCCGGCCGCACCACGGGCCGGATCTCGATGGACGCCCGCGTGCGCGACGACGCCCGGCCGCTATCGTCGGCGCGTGACCACGACGACGTCGCGCGCCCCGGCGCTGCCTCCCTCCACCCGCACGCTCCTGGCGCTGGCCGCGGGCGTGGTGGTGCTCGCGGGCGTCCACACGGCCCGGGAGGTGCTCGCGCCGATCCTCCTCGCGGCGGTGATCGTCATCATCTGCCACCCCGTGCGGTTCCCGCTCGAGCGCCGCGGCTGGCCCCGGTGGGCCGCCACGACGGCGGTCGTGGTGGTCGCCTACCTCATCCTTGCCGTGCTCGTCGCGATGCTCGTGTTCGCGGGCTTCCGGTTCGCCGACCTGGTGCGCGAGTACCTGCCGGCGCTGGTGCGCTCGGTCGAGGACGTCGTCGACCAGCTCTCCGCCGTCGGGATCGACACGGACGTCGCGGAGGCGGCGACGTCGTGGCTGGAGCCTGCCCGGGTCCTCAGCCTCGCGGGGAACGTGTCGGGCATGGCGCTCGGCATCGCGACGGCCTTCTTCTTCGTGCTCGCCTACGCGATCTTCATGGCGGCGGACGCGGCACGGTACTCGACCGCGACCACGGTCTTCGGCACCGAGCGCGCCGCGACGATCGACCGCGCGTCCCGGTTCAGCGGCGGCGTGCGGCGCTACTTCGTCGTCAACGCGTCGTTCGGCGCGGTCGTGGCGATCGTCGACGGCGTGGCGCTCTGGCTGCTCTCGGTCCCCGCGCCGACGGTGTGGGCGATCCTCGCGTTCGTCACCAACTTCATCCCCAACATCGGTTTCGTGCTCGGCCTCGTCCCGCCCGCGATCATGGCGTTCGTCGTCGGCGGGTGGCAGCTCGCGCTCGCCGTCGTCGCGGTCTACTGCGTCGTGAACGTCGTGCTCCAGGTGCTCGTCCAGCCCAAGTTCGTGGCCGACGCCGTGAACCTCAGCCTGACCCTCAGCTTCGTCTCCGTCGTGTTCTGGACGTTCGTCATCGGGCCGCTCGGGGCGATCCTCGCGATCCCGCTCACGCTGCTCGTACGCGCGCTCGTGCTGGAGCCCGACCCCGGCTCGGGCTGGTTGCGCTGGCTCTCGGGTGACGACGTGCCCCGGGACGGCGGGACGGCGAGCCCTGCACCCGGCGCGGCGGAGAGCGACGAGGCGGCCGCGATGGAGGACGACGAGATCGTCTCCCGCCGGGACGCGGGCGCCGGACCGGAGCCCGAGCGTGACCCTCAGGTCCAGCCTGAGGGTTCGGCCGCGGACGGCGCCCCCGCCTCGGAGACGGCGTAGCCGCGCACCCTGTTGCGATCGCGCCCGTGGTCCCTAGGCTGGCAGACGGCGGGTGTCCGCCCGTCACGGCACGGGAGGAACCATGGCGCACGGAGACATCACGCACATCGACATCCCGGTGAGCGACAGCGGCCGGGCCACGCAGTTCTACGGCCAGCTCTTCGGCTGGCAGATCGCGGAGGTCCCGGGCTTCGAGGGCTACCCCATGTGGCAGGCGCCCAACAAGATCAGCGGTGGGGGCCTCGCCCCGCGGTCCGAGGGGTTCACGAGCCCGCGCAGCTACGTCGAGGTCGACTCGATCGAGGACACGCTCGCGAAGGTCCGCGAGCTCGGGGGCCGCGTGGTCCTGGAGAAGTCGGAGATCAGCCCGACGTCCTGGTGGGCGGCGTTCGAGGACGCCGACGGGAACCAGATCGGCCTCTACGAGGGCACGACGGACGCGGGCTGACCGCGCCCGGTGGCCCGCCCGGACGGTCGTCGCGGTCAGAGCGACAGCACACGACCGTCCGGGTCGCCCGGCCGGCGCGGTCGGAGCGCGGGCGGCGGCGGCCACGGGAGGTCGTAGCGCTCCACGGGGACGTCGATCGCACCGAAGTCGTCGGTCTGCACGACCACGCCGTCCGGCGTGACCTCCACGAGCCGGACGCGCAGCGGCGGCGCGTCCTCCTGCTCGAGCATCCACACGTCGGCCAGCCACGCGAGGCTGAGCCCGTCGAGGGCCTCCTCCGCCTCCAGCCAGTCCACCGGGCCGGTCAGCTCGCGCCCGAGGAGCGACACCGCGACCCAGGCGTCGCCGTCGGGACGGATCCAGCCCACGTGCTCGCGGTCGTCGGGGCGGCGGTGCGGGATCCACTCGGCGGGGAGCATCCCGGCAGGCTAGCCGCAGGTCCGCCCGCGAGCCAGGGGATTGCGCCGGTCCTCACCGCTCGCCCGGCTCAGCGGGTGGGGAGCGGCTCGTTCCCCGAGCCCTCGCGGAAGCCCTCGCCGAACCCGTCGCGGTAGCCGCGGTCGTAGGCCTCGGCGCTCCCCTCCCGGAAGAGGTCGTCGGCGGAGGGCCGGACGAGCGCACGCGCCCCCGGCCCGTCGTCCTCGCCCACGTACCGGCCCAGGCCCCGCACGACGGCGACCGGCCGGCCCGCCGTCTTGCCCCGCACCAGCTCGCTCGCGGAGGCCACCTCGTCGGCGACGGCCGTGACCGTCACGGAGAGGGGACGCCCGTGCGCGTCCGTCCCGCCGCGCAGGTCCTCGGCCACGACGATCCCTGCCGCACCGATCGCGACGTCGACCAGCCCGTCGCGCCACGCACGACCAGCGGTGTCGGTGACGACGACGCCGAGCCGGTCGAGCCCGAACCGGTCGCGCAGCGCGGCCCGCAGCGCCCGGGCCGAGGCGTCCGGGTCGAGCGGGAGCAGCAGGACCGTCCCGTGGGGCGTGTTCGACGCGTCGACCCCGGCGGCGGCCATGACGAGGCCCAGGTGGTTCTCGACGATGCGCAGCGGAGGCTGACCCGGACGCCCGCGCGTCGCGACGACGCGCACCGTCTCGTCCGTGATCGCCTGCTCGCGGTCGGCGGCGGCGACGACGCGGCCCTCCGCCTTGGACACGACCTTGCTCGTCACCACGACGACGTCGCCCTCGGCGAGCGCGTCGCCCGGCGGCGCCCCCGCCAGCAGGTCGCCGACGAGCGCGGCGAGGTCGTCGCCCGGTCGCACCTCCCCCAGGCCCGACGGCGCCCACGCGGACAGGCGCGCGCCATCGCCCGCGTGCGCGGCGTCGTCGGGCACGAGGGGACCCGCGCCGGACGTCATCGCGCCAGCTTCGGCAGGACCTCGCGGCCGAAGACCTCGATCCACTCCCGCTGGTTGCGGCCCACGTTGTGGAGGTAGATCCGGTCGAAGCCGAGGTCGACGAACTTCTGGATGTACGCGCGGTGCTCGTCGGGGTCGGCCGAGATCACCATGCGACCCTCGAAGTCCTCGGGGCGCACGAGCTTGGCCATCTGCTCGAAGTCGTGCGGCGAGCGGATGTCGGCCTTGGGGAACTTCATGCCGCCGTTGGGCCACTCGGTCATCGCGTTCGCGAGCGCCTCCTCGTCGGTCGCGGCCCAGGACAGGTGGAGCTGCAGCACCTTGGGCATCGCCTGCGGGTCGCGGCCGGACTCGCGGACGCCGTCGTCGAACTTGCCGAACAGCATGGAGATCTTCTCCAGCGGCGCGCCGACCGTGATGAGGCCGTCCGCGTGCCGGCCGGCGCGCTTGGCCGTCACCGGGCCGGCCGTGGCGACGAGGATCTCGGGCGCGACCTCGGGCATGGTCCACAGGCGCGTGGACTCCATCTTGTAGAACGTCCCGGAGTGCTTGACGTCCTTGTTGTCGAGCCCGGACTGGAACAGCTTCTTGATGACGTCGATCGCCTCGAACATGCGGTTGATGCGCTCGGGCGCCTCCGGCCAGTACCCCGCGACCACGTGCTCGTTGAGCGCCTCGCCCGAGCCCAGACCGAGCCAGTGCCGCCCGGGGTACATCGCGGCGAGCGTCGCCGACGCCTGGGCCACCATCGCGGGGTGCCAGCGGAAGGTCGGCGCGGTGACTCCCGGCCCGAGGTCGCCCGTCGTGCGCTCACCGAGCGCGGTGAGCACGTTCCACACGAACGACGACTCGCCCTGCGCCGGGACCCACGGCTGGAAGTGGTCCGCAGCCATGGTGCCGGAGAAGCCGTGCTCCTCCGCGTAGGCCGAGAGCGCGACGGCCTCGGTGGGGTGGAACTGCTCGAGCATGGCGGCGTAGCCGATCGTCAGACCCATGCTCCGACCCTAGTACGCGCCGGGCGAGACTCGCCCGGGCGGGCCGGGGCCGCCTGCTGCGGCGGTCCCGGCCGTGCGCCTCAGACGTAGACGGGGGTCAGCGCCGCGTACTCCTCGACGGAGCCGTTGCGCAGGCAGACCTCGATGATCTGCCGCCCCAGCGGGTCGAGGTCGTCGGTGAGGAACTGCCGCAGCTCGCTGGCGAAGAAGTCGGTGATGATCCGCGCCCCGGCGTCGTAGGCATCCAGCCCGACCTGGGACTGGAGCTCGGGCCGCAGGAACGTGGGCCGCACGAGCTGGCCGTCGATCTTCATCTCCGTGAGCGTGTACCCGAACAGGGGGCACCGCGCCGGGGTGAGCTCCTCGGGGCGCAGGCGCCCGCCGCCGCGCCGCGCGAGGTACTCGCGCGTGAGCCACTCCGCCGCGAAGTCGACCTTGTACGCGCCGATGTGCTGGTTGGGCGTCAGGACGTACCGGGTCCGGTCCATCTCCACGAGCTGGCGCAGCAGGAGGTTCGCGGCCGCGACCTTCGTCCCGGTCGCGAACGGCCAGTACGACCCGACGCCCTCGGCGACCATCCCGCCGTGGGCCAGGGCCTCCGTCGCCGACCGCGACTCGCCGATCGACGGGTTCTTGTCCCCGCGCGGCGCGACGAGCCGCCAGATCCACGCGAGCGAGGCGGGGACGACGTGGGTCATGCCCATGATCCCGTAGGTCGGGTGATCCCGGGTGCAGGCCGGCATGCGGGCGCCGAAGGTCCGGACGTCGACCTCCGCCGGGCCGCCGACGTCGGTGAGCAGGTGGCGGGGCACGACGACGCGCGGGTTGGGGCACCGCCGGCCGTCGGAGTCGAGGGAGTGCTCCCAGGGCAGCACGGTGGCGTCGGGGACGCCGTCGATGTTGAAGAACACGAGCGGGACGTCGGGGTGGATGCAGGCGCGCTCCAGGTGGACGTCCTGGCCGTAGCCGGTGAGGTTGTCGACCCGCACGAACCAGGCCTCCTCCGCGTCCGTGACGACGAGGCGGCCGTCGCCCGTCTGGAGCCCGACGTGGCACAGGGTCATGTCGTCGGTGACGGGGTCGAGCGCGCTCGTCTCGCCGAGCGTGATGACGTACGGCTCGTCCGTCACGACGTTCGTGCCCAGCAGGATCCGTCCGTCCTCCTGACGGCGGATCTCCTGGCACATCTCGGACTTGCCGCCGCCCGACGCGCCCTCGTGCATGACGACGGTCTCGTTCTCGTACGGCGTGGTGACGCGGACCGACGACGCGTGCGCGGTGACCCAGCCCTCGCGCTCGCCGACGTCGAGCAGGACGGAGAACACGCCCTTCTTCGCGCTCGGACCGGGGTAGAGGTTGTACGCGAAGACCTCGTGCAGCGACTCGGAGCGGTCGTGCACGACGACCTGGCGGCCGTCGAACCGCGTGTGACGGAACGGCGGGGCCACGTAGAGGATCGAGCGCGGCTCGAACGGGCCGAGCTCGTCGAACGTGGTCCACCCCTGCAGGTCGACGAGCGCGAGGGCGAAGAACGCCGCGTTGGCCGGGCAGACGGCGAGCGACGGGTAGCCGTGGGTGCGTCCCCCCGCCCGGAACGGCACGACCACCAGCTCCTGGGTCGCGAGCCACGCGAGGGTCTCCTCCTTGACGGCGTCGAACCCGGTCCCGAAGACGTCGCGGTAGCGCGGCTTGTCGGTGGGCAGGTCGTCGGCGACGCGCATGCAGTCCGGGTCGCGCCGGCGCATGTAGTCCTCGGGGTAGTTCACGGCGATGCCGTTCCGGCAGCGCACCACCTCGGCCTCGGGCACGAGCGTGCCGGCGGCGTCGTACTCGACCACGAACCGCGGACCGCCGTCGGGGCCGAGCGCGAGGCGGTAGAGCTCGTCGCGCGAGGACGGGACGACGAGGTCCGGGCACGCCGCGAGCGCCGCCTCGAGCGCGGGCGGAAGGACGACGCCGGTTGGCAGCGCCCCGGTCGTGCGCGCGGGGTCGGTGGTCGTGAGGGTCATGGTTGCTCCCGGTGGTCGGCGCGAGGGACGAGATCGAGGTGCGCCCACGAGCACCCGGGTCTTTGCGTGCAGGTTACGAGTCGATGACCAATCACCCCCAGGGACCTTGGACCCGTCTTGATGTGCCTCACAGGTCGGGTACGCGTCCCCGCGCCGCGCCGACCCGGATAGCCTCTCGTCGGTGAGCACCCCTCCCCCGCCTGACGCTCCCCTCGACACGCGAGCCCTCGTGGAGCCCGTGGACCGCGCGGCGGCGCGCGCGCACCACCGGGAGCTGAGACGCCGGGCACGCGCGGGACGGGCGCGCACGGGGTCCTCGGTGGGGTCCCGGGTGCTCGCCAGGGTGCTCGGAACCACCCTCCTCGCCCTCCTGCTCGCCCTGGCGGTGTTCGTCGTCGGCGCCGTCCTCGCCCTCGTCGTGGTCGGTCTCGTCGCCGCCGGGGTCGCCGTCCCGGTCGCCGTCGGGCTCGTGGCGGCCGGCGTCGTCGCGGTCGGCCTCCTCGTCGCCCGGGGCGTGCGGAGGTCGTCCGCCCGGGAGCACGAGCAGTCCTACCGCCTGAGCCTGTTCGCCGCGGCGAACGGGTTCGACGTCGTGCCGCGGGTCGACGAGCCCGACCTGCCCAGCGGGGCGTTCCACCTGGGCATCCTCCGTGTCGCCCGGAACGTGGTCCGCACCGGCGGTCGCCGCCCCGTCGAGGTCGCCACCTACACCTACAGCGCCGGCTACCGCAACGGCGAGCCCTTCGCGTTCACCTATGCCATGGTCGGCCTCGACCGCACCCTGCCCCGCGTCGTCGTGGAGACGGCGCCCGCCCGGGGCCTGCGGGGCGCCCGGGCTCCGCGGGGCGTCGAGCGCGTGTGGGAGCTGCCGGTCGACGGCCCGTTCGGCGACCGCCACCGCGCCTACGGGCCCGTGCGGTCCCCGGCCGGCACGGCGCGCGCCGTCTTCCCCCCGGAGGTCGTCGAGTCGCTCGTCCGCGGTCCCCTGCCGCTCGCGGCCGAGGTGGCCGGGGACCGGCTCTTCCTGTTCAGCGAGCACGCGCTCGACCTGCTCGACCCGGCGGTCTGGGAACGCCTCCTGGGGGACGGCCACCGACCTGGCCGCGCGGCTGTCCCGCTCGGACGGGCCCGGCGGCCCGGGCACCGCGCCCGGCACCCGGTGACGACGGCGGCCGGGACGCGAGACGCCGTCGGGAGCGGCCCCGAGATCTGGGAGAATGGGCGACCATGAGCGACTTCCCGACGAACGCGCCGACGGGCGCGGCCGATGCCACTGCAGCAACGACCTCCTCCGCCGGCCGCGTAGCCGGCGACGTCGTCCGCGCGGTGGTCGCGGGAGTACCCGACCGGGTGAGCCTCGACGGGCTCGAGGAGACCTACGACGCCCGCTGGGCCGAGCAGGGGACGTACGCGTTCGACCGCTCGAAGACCCGCGAGCAGGTCTTCTCCATCGACACCCCGCCGCCGACGGTCTCCGGCTCCCTGCACGTCGGCCACGTCTTCTCCTACACGCACACCGACGTCGTCGCGCGCTTCCAGCGCATGCGCGGCCTCGAGGTGTTCTACCCCATGGGCTGGGACGACAACGGCCTGCCCACCGAGCGGCGCGTCCAGAACTACTACGGCGTCCGCTGCGACCCCACGCTCCCCTACGTCGAGGGCTTCGAGCCCCCGCACGAGGGTGGCGAGGGCAAGTCCGTCAAGGCCGCGGACCAGATGCCGGTGAGCCGTCGCAACTTCATCGAGCTGTGCGAGCGCCTGACCGCCGAGGACGAGAAGCAGTTCGAGGCGCTGTGGCGCCGGCTCGGGCTCTCGGTCGACTGGGCGCAGCACTACCAGACCATCGACGCGCGGTCGCGCACGGCCGCGCAGCGCGCGTTCCTGCGCAACCTCGGCCGCGGCGAGGCGTACCAGGCCGAGGCGCCGGGGCTGTGGGACGTGACGTTCCAGACGGCGGTCGCGCAGGCCGAGCTCGAGGCGCGCGACTACCCCGGGCACTTCCACAAGGTCGCGTTCCACCGCGTCGCGCCGGGCACGCCCGACGACGGCGCACCCGTCTACATCGAGACCACGCGTCCCGAGCTGCTCGCCGCGTGCGTCGCGCTCGTCGCGCACCCGGACGACGAGCGCTACCAGCACCTGTTCGGCACGACGGTGCGCTCGCCGCTGTTCGACGTCGAGCTCCCCGTCCTCGCCCACCCCGCCGCCGAGCGCGACAAGGGCGCGGGCATCGCGATGTGCTGCACGTTCGGCGACCTCACCGACGTGCAGTGGTGGCGCGAGCTGCAGCTCCCGACGCGGTCGATCATCACGCGCGACGGCCGCATCGTCCGCGAGACGCCGGACTGGATCACGTCGCACTCCGGCCAGGGCGTGTTCGCCGAGATCGAGGGCAAGACGACGTTCTCTGCGCGCCAGGTCGTCGTCGACGCCCTGCGGGACGCGGGCGACCTCGACGGCGAGCCCGTGCCGACGCAGCGCAAGGCGAACTTCTTCGAGAAGGGCGACAAGCCGCTCGAGATCGTCACCTCGCGCCAGTGGTACATCCGCAACGGCGGTCGCGACTGGACCACCGCGGACGGCACCGTCCGCGACCTGCGCGGCGAGCTGCTCGGCCGGGGCAAGGAGCTCGCGTTCCACCCCGACTTCATGCGCGTGCGCTACGAGAACTGGGTCGGCGGCCTCAACGGCGACTGGCTCATCTCGCGCCAGCGCTTCTTCGGCGTCGCGATCCCGCTGTGGTACCCGGTGCTGGAGTCCGGCGAGGTCGACCACGACCACCCCATCGTCCCGTCCGAGGACGTCCTGCCCGTCGACCCGTCGTCCGACGTCCCCGCCGGGTACACCGAGGACCAGCGCGGCGTGCCGGGCGGGTTCGTCGGCGAGAACGACATCATGGACACGTGGGCGACCTCCTCGCTCACGCCGCAGATCGCCGGTGGCTGGGAGGTCGACCCCGACCTCTTCGAGCGCGTGTTCCCCATGGACCTGCGCCCGCAGGGCCAGGACATCATCCGGACGTGGCTGTTCTCGACCGTCGTGCGCTCGCACCTCGAGTTCGGCTCGCTGCCGTGGAAGAACGCCGCGATCTCGGGCTGGATCCTCGACCCCGACCGCAAGAAGATGTCGAAGTCCAAGGGCAACGTCGTCACGCCGATGGGCCTGCTCGAGGAGCACGGGTCGGACGCCGTGCGGTACTGGGCGGCGTCGGCCCGCCTGGGCACCGACGCGGCGTTCGAGGTCGGCCAGATGAAGATCGGCCGCCGCCTCGCGATCAAGATCCTCAACGCGTCGAAGTTCGCGCTGTCGTTCGGGGTCGACGCCGAGACCGGGACGGGCGAGATCGTCCTCGACCCCGCGCTCGTCACCGAGACGCTCGACCGCGCGATGCTCGCCGGCCTCGCGTCGGTCGTCGAGAAGGCGACCGAGGCGTTCGAGGCGTACGACCACACGCGCGCCCTCGAGACCACGGAGACGTTCTTCTGGACGTTCTGCGACGACTACCTCGAGCTCGTCAAGGACCGCGCGTACGGCGCCGGCGCCGCGGCGTCCGACGTCTCGGCCGAGACCCGGTCCGCGCGCGTCGCGCTCGCGATCGCGCTCGACACGCTCCTGCGCCTCTTCGCGCCGTTCGTGCCGTTCGCGACCGAGGAGGTCTGGTCGTGGTGGCGCGCCTCGGAGGGCTCGATCCACCGCGCGCCGTGGCCGACCTCCGACGTCGCACGCGCGGCGGCCGGCGACGCCGACCCGGCCGTGCTCACGGCCGCGGGCCACGCGCTCGCCGCGCTGCGCAAGATCAAGTCCGAGGCGAAGGTCTCGATGCGCACGCCGATCCTCGCGGCGCAGGTCGCCGTCCCGGCGGCGTCGCTCGCGGGCGTCGAGGCGTCGGTCGTCGACGTCCGCAACGGCGGGCGCGTCACCGGCACGCTCGACCTCGTCGCGGCCACGGAGGGCCAGGGCGACCCGGCCGTCCAGGGCGGGATCGTCGTCGTCTCCTCCGAGCTCGGCGAACCCGAGGCCCGCAAGAAGGCCTGACCCCCCACCCGTCGTGGGCATGAAATGGGCCCGGTTCTGACCGCAGAACCGGGCCCATTTCATGCCCACAGCGGCCGGCGGGTCAGATGATCTCGCCGCGCAGCCTGGCGTCGTCGCCGGACATCGTCGCCGCGACCTCGCGCGGCGTGCCCTCGTCGGCCCACCGCAGGGTCGCACCGACGCCCTCGATGAGCTCGACGCTGCCCTCGGGCGCGAACGTCAGGCCGGCGTCCTGGCCCACCGCGGCGCGCACGAGCGCGACCGTCGCGGGGAGCTTCTCGAGGCCCTCGGTGACGCCCAGGTCCTGGATCTCCTCCTTCGTCGCGGCGATGTGCATCGGGCTCGGCCCGATCCACAGCGAGCGGCCGTCGAGAGCGGCGTCCTGTCCGTACTCGTCGGCCAGGACGAGCTCCTTGACCTGCCCGCGCGCGAGGACCGCCACGACGTCCTCGACGGACGTCACGGCGCCCGACTCGCGGCCCTGCTCCTGGCGGAACTCCGCGAGGACCTTCTCCCGTCGCCGCTCGCGGAAGCTGTCGAGCGCGTCGGCGACGTTCGACTCGAACGCGGCCTCGTTGATGCCCGGTCCGCGACCTCCTCCCGGGACCTCGACGACGCGCTCCGCCGTCGCACGGCCCAGCGCCCCGCGCACGAGGGGCACCGCGCGCACGTCCCCGGTGAGGAGGACGAGCTCCGGGTGGTACTCCGCCGCCTGGCGCTCGAGCTCGGCCGCCACCGCCTCGGCGTTGCGCTCCCACGAGTCCTCCGCGCGCGACTCGATGCGCTTGTGAGACAGTCCGCCGGTGCGGACCTTGTTGATGACGTCGTGGCCGCCCTCGACCGACTCCGGCTCCGCGTACGGCAGGTGTCCCCCGGCGACGGACCACGTGAGGTCCGCGCCCTGGCGGTCGACGACGACGCGCACGTAGTCGACGGACTCGTCCGCCGCGCGCGCCGCCTGGAGCAGCGCAGGAACGGGCCCCCACGACCCCTTGGTGAGCGCCGGCGGGTCCTTGACGACGCGGTCGACGAGCACGCCCGTGTTGTCCGCGATCAGCACGCGCCCGTGGGTGCCCCCGACCCGCGTCGGCCGCAGCACCACCTCCTCGAGGTCGTCGAGGACGGCGTCGGGCGCGCCCTCCTGGCGCAGCGTGCGCCGCACGCCCTTCCAGCGGTTCTCGACCTCGCGGTCCCCGGCCTCGTTGGCCCGCGTCGCGTCGATGTACACCGTCGCGAAGGGGCCCGGGTGGCCGAGGAGGGGCTTGAGCCAATCGATCTTCATGCGAACACCTCTAGCGTCCGTCGGCGTGGCGGGCAGGCCGCCCGGCGCGCAGGTCGTGCCGACGCCGGGGCCCACCCTGGGACCCCTCCAGGGTCGGTCAGATCGACCCGCGTCGCCACCGCGCGTCGGGCAGGACCCGGCGGACGCCGACGGTCAGGATGCCGTCAGGAGTAGGTGTCGAGGACGGGCGTGCCCTCGCCCGACGCGGCGTGCTCCGCCGCGATCCGCTCGTGGTGGCGGATGACCTCGCGGACGATGAACTCGCGGAACTGCTCCGCGAACTGGGGGTCGAGGCCCGCGGCGTCCGCGATGCCCGTGAGGCGCGCGATCTGCTGCCGGTCCCGGTCCGGGTCGGCCGGGGGCAGCCCGCCCTGCGCCTTGAGCTCCCCGACCCGGCGCGTGAACTTGAACCGCTCCGCGAGCAGGTGCATGAGCGCGGCGTCGATGTTGTCGATGCTGTCGCGCAGCGTGAGGATCTCGGCGGGGACGGCAGAGGGGCCGGGCGGGTGCGTCACCCACTGATCCTAGGCGCGCCCGACGACCCGAGGAACGCGATACTCGGAGTACGGAGTAAAGTGTCACGCCGTCCCTACCTGCCGTCCCACTCAGCGGAGAGTCCCATGACGGAACACGCGTCGCCGAGCCTCGTCGAGGTCTCCCCCACGGCGACCATCAGCACCCTCCTCACCGACCGCGTCGCCCGTGGTCCCCACGCGACGCTCGTCGAGCGCCGGACCACCGCGGACGGCCCGTGGGAGCCCGTCACCGCGCAGGATTTCGAGGCGGACGTCGTCGCCGTCGCCCGCGGCCTCGTGGCCCGTGGCATCGAGCCGGGCGACCACGTCGCGATCATGTCCCGCACACGCTACGAGTGGACCCTCCTCGACTTCGCCACGTGGGCCGTCGGTGCCGTCCCCGTGCCCGTCTACGAGACGTCGTCCGCCGAGCAGGTGCACTGGATCTGCTCCGACGCCGCGGTCCGCCTCGCCGTCGTGGAGACCGCCTCCCACGCCGCGGAGGTCGCGTCCGTCCGGGACCGCCTGCCCGACCTGGAGGACGTGCTCGTCGTCGAGGACGGTGCCGTGGACGCCCTGCGCGCCGCGGGCGCCGACGTCCCCGCCGCGGAGATCGACCGCCGTCGTGCCGCCCAGCGGGTCGACGACCTCGCGACGGTCATCTACACCTCCGGCTCGACCGGACGCCCCAAGGGCGTCGAGCTCACGCACCGGAACTTCGTCCACCTCGCGCTGAACGGCCGCGCGGGCCTCGCCGAGATCCTCGACTCCGACGGCGCCCGCACCCTCCTCTTCCTGCCGCTCGCCCACGTCTTCGCGCGCTTCATCCAGGTCGTCGTCGTCGCCTCGAACGCCGTGCTCGCGCACTCGTGGGACACCAAGAACCTCGTCGCCGACCTCGGGACGTTCCACCCGACGTTCCTGCTGGCCGTGCCGCGCGTCTTCGAGAAGGTCTACAACACGGCCGAGCAGAAGACCGGGACCGGCGCCAAGCGCAAGGTCTTCCACTGGGCCGCGAAGGTCGCGATCACGTGGTCGCGCGCGCTCGACACCCCAGCCGGGCCGTCGTTCGGGCTGCGCGTGCAGCACGCCGTCGCCGACCGCCTCGTCTACTCGACGCTGCGCGCCGCGATGGGCGGGCAGCTCACGTACTCGATCTCCGGCGGCGCGCCCCTCGGCGAGCGGCTCGGCCACTTCTACCGCGGCGTCGGGCTGCGCATCCTCGAGGGCTACGGCCTCACGGAGACCACCGCGCCCACGGCCGTGAACCTTCCCGGCCTCACCAAGATCGGCACCGTCGGGCCCGCGTTCCCCGGCACCTCGCTGCGGATCGACGACGACGGCGAGCTGCTCGTCAAGGGCGACCACGTCTTCCGCGGCTACCGCAACCAGCCCGAGCTCACCGCCGAGGCGCTCCAGGACGGCTGGTTCCGCACCGGTGACCTCGGCGCGTTCGACGACGACGGCTACCTGCGCATCACCGGCCGCAAGAAGGAGATCATCGTCACCGCCGGCGGCAAGAACGTCGCCCCCGCGGTGCTGGAGGACCGCCTGCGCGCCCACCCGCTCGTGAGCCAGGTCGTCGTCGTGGGCGACCAGCGCCCCTTCATCGGCGCCCTCGTCACGCTCGACGCCGAGATGCTGCCCGGCTGGCTCTCGACGCACGGCCTGCCGACCATGGACGTCGACGCCGCCGCCACGAACGCCGACGTCCTCGCCGCGCTCGACCGTGCCGTCGCGCACGCGAACGAGGCGGTCTCCCGCGCCGAGTCGATCCGCAAGATCACCGTCCTGACCACGGACTTCACCGAGCAGAACGGCTACCTCACCCCGTCCCTCAAGGTGAAGCGCGGCCTCGTCATCAAGGACTTCGCCGACACGATCGACACCCTCTACGGCGCCAAGGTCGGCGCCGACGCCTGACCGAGGAACGACCCCGCTCCGCCGAGGGAAAGCCCTGGTCCGCCTAGGTAGAGCCCTGGTCGGCCGAGGTAGAGCTGTGGTCACCCTGCCCGACGGCGTGTGGTCGCCCTGGGTGGCGGGGTGGGTGGTGGTGCCGCGTCTACCATCCGCCGCTCGTTCCTCGCGGCTCCCGCCAGGCCCGCCACGACGCGGCACCACCACCCACCCCGCCCGGCATCACCTCACCCTGGTCGGTCCTCGCCCGGGCGACCGCCCGCGGTGTCGATCAGGCCGGGGGTCGCCGACCAGCGTCGCCCGGGCGACCGGACCGCCGTCCGATCCGTCGGCGACGACGCAGTTCAGGGCGAGCAGACGTCGTCGAGCCAGGCCTCAACCTCGGCAGACCAGGTCTCGACGTCGGCGGACCACGGTTCTGGCTCCGAAGGAAGACGTCGTACCGCTCCACCTGCGCAGGTGCGACGGTAGGCGCGGCATTCGTCTTCCGCACCACCTTGGTGGGGCCACCGGCCCCGGGAAGCTACCTCGGGAGACCAGGCCTCTACCTCGGCGTGGTGGCCCGCGCGAGCCCGGGCAAGGGTGCGGCGACGGCCGAGCGGTGGGGGTGGGCTCGGATGCGAAAGGGCGTCAAAGCGGCGCTCCAAAGACCCACGCCCGACAGTCCAGGGTGACGGCGACGCAGCCCCGAGCACCGAGCCCACCCCCACCGCGGACCCGACCCCGCGGGCCTGAAAACCGACCACGGCTCTACCTCGGCGGACCGGGGCTCTACCTCGGCGGGTGGCAGGTCAGGCGGACTTCTCCCGCGGGGTGCGGCTGCGCGCGGTGGAGGTGCGCGGCACGATCGTGGGGTTCACGTTGTCCAGCACGACCTCCCGCGTGATCACCACACGCTCCACGTCATCACGCGAGGGCACGTCGAACATCACCTGCTGCAACACCTCCTCCATGATCGCCCGCAACCCCCGCGCCCCCGTCCCACGCAACAACGCCTGCTCGGCGACCGCCTCCACCGCACCCTCGGTGAACTCCAGCTCCACCCCGTCGATCGCGAACATCCGCTGATACTGCTTCACCAACGCATTCCTGGGCTGCGTCAAGATCCGCACCAACGCCTCAGAGTCCAACGCCGACACCGACGCGATCACCGGCAACCGCCCGATGAACTCCGGGATCAACCCGAA
>NZ_JBVIFN010000006.1:174212-287471 GCF_055571305.1 Cellulosimicrobium sp. NPDC030954 | reverse complement strand
GCGCCCACGCCGTGTCAGTCAGCTCACCACGCCCCACACCCACAACCCGGACATTACCGGACACATGCCAAGAACATTCGCAGGACAGGGCCTAGTCGTCGCGCAACCGATCCAGCAACGGACCGGATGCGGTGAGCCCGTGAACCGGGCGGGGTCCCCCGAGGGGAGGCGCCCGACGGCGAGCGAGTACCACGCAACCACCGGAGCCCGCGGGCGTCGTGCCCTCGTCCAGCACGACAGGAGGAACCCTCCAGCCCGCGGGCTTCTTGCTGCCCGCGCCCCGCGCTGAGTACATGAAAACAGTCGCGTCCGGCACGTCCGGACGCGACTGTCTCCTGCGCTCAGCGGGTGGCCGGCGCCGGGGCGGGCTCCGGGAGGGCGGCCTCGGCGACCGGGGTCGCGGCGGCGGCGGGACCGGCCGGCTCGACGACGGCCCGACGGCGGCGCGGCGCTCCCATCGCGACCGCCGCGAGGGCGAACGCCGCGACCGGTACCCACAGCGCGGTGTGGAAGGCGGCGAGGCCTGCCTCCGGCCCCGTCGCGTCGCCGAGGGCGAGGACGCTGACCGCCGTCGCCGCGGAGATGCCGATCGCCGCGCCGAGCTGGAACGACGTGTTGAGGACGCCGCCGGCCACGCCCTGCTCCGCGTCGGTCACGCCCGTGGTCGCCGCGATGGCGATCGGCCCGTAGACCAGCGCGAACGCGACCCCGACGAGCGCCATCGACGGGACCATCACGGCGTACGTCCAGTCGAGCCCCGACGCGAGGAACCACGCCGCCGCGAGCGTCCCGGCGACGAGACCGCCGACGATCACGCGCGGCACCCCGAAGCGCTCCACGAGGCGCGGCGTGAGCACGGGCGCGAGGACGACGTCGATCGCCATGAGGAGCATCGCGAGCCCGGTCTGCAGCGGCGTCCAGCCCCGCAGCTCCTGCAGGTAGAGCGTGAGGAGCACCTGGAACCCGTAGAACCCGCCCGCGAAGAGCACGGCCGTCACGTTCGCCCGCACGAGCTCGGTCGACCGGAAGAGCCGCAGCGGGAGGAGCGGGTGCGGGGCCCGGCGCTGGCGTGCGACGAACGCCGCGAGAAGCACCGCACCGCCCCCGAGCGCGGCGACCGTCCACGCCAGCCCCTCGCCCGGGTGCTCGAGGCGCACGATGCCGACGGCGAGCAGGACCATGGCGCTCGTCGCCAGGACGGCGCCGAGGACGTCGAGCGCGCCGCGGACGCGGCCCGTCGTGTCGCGCGGGACGGTGACGAGCGCCAGCGCGAGGAGCACGACGGCGAGCAGCACCGGGGCGAAGAAGACCCACCGCCAGTGGATCGCGGCCAGGAGCCCGCCCACGACGAGCCCGAGCGAGAATCCCGCGGCCCCCGCGGCGCCGTACACGACCAGCGCGCGGTTGCGGCGCGGCCCCTCGGCGAACGACGTCGTGATGAGGGACATCCCGGCCGGCGTGAGGAACCCGGCCGCCACCCCCGTGACGAAGCGCGAGAGGAGGAGCATCCAGGCGTCGGTCGCGAACCCGCCGAGCCCCGAGAAGACGAGGAAGACGAGCAGCCACAGGACGAACATCCGGCGGCGGCCGTAGAGGTCGGCCGCGCGCCCGCCGAGGAGCATGAACCCGCCGTACCCGACGACGTACGCCGTCACGACCCCGCCCAGCTCGCTGGTCGCGAGCCCCAGGTCGGCGCGGATCCCGGGGAGCGCGACGGACAGCATCGCGATGTCGCTGCCCTCCAGGAAGATCGCCCCGCACAGCACGAGGAGCAGCCCCCAGTCCCGGAGGGTGAAGCGTGCGGCCGCCCGCGCGCTCTCGCGGCTGCGGCTCGTCGTCCCGTCGGTCATGACCGTCCCCTTCCTCCTGAGTACCGCTCGGTACTCGGTTACCTCTTGATACCGAGCCCATCGTGGGCCAGGATCAGGAGGCATGGAAGACGGCACATTCGACTCACCAGGTATCACCGTGGATACCGTGGCGGCGCGCGGACGGACCGCGGACGGGCACGAGGCTGCTCGCGCGGGCGCGCCCGACGACGTCCCGACCCCCGAGGACCGTCACGGCTGCCCACCGGCAAAGTGGGAGAGCGACGTCGAGGTCTGGCAGTGGGACGCGCGCGAGGACTGCGAGGTGCGGCAGATCCTCGACCGCATCGCGGACAAGTGGTCGCTGCTCGCCATCGCGCTGCTCGACCGGCGCGTCATGCGGTTCACCGAGCTCAAGCGCGAGATCGACGGCATCAGCCAGCGCATGCTGTCGCGCACGCTGCGCCAGCTCGAGCGGGACGGCATCGTCGAGCGCACGGTCTACCCGACCGTCCCCCCGCGCGTCGACTACGCCCTCACCGAGATGGGCCGGTCGCTCCACGCGACGACGAAGGCGCTCGTCGTGTGGACCGAGGCGCACCAGGAGCGCATCGCCGCCGCGCGCAGCGCCTACGACGAGCGCGAGGCGTCGCTCCAGGACCTCTGAGGGCCGCAGGTCACGCGACCGCGGTCGCGAGCACGCCGAACGTCGGGTCGGGCGTGATGGGGGACGGTGCGGGCTCGTCGCCCGCCGGACCGCTCGTCATCTCCCACGTCCCGTCGGCCTCGACACGGACGGCTGCCGTGCGGGCCCCGGACCCGTCGACGACCTTGACGCTCCCTCCGAACGGCCGGCCCGGGAGCTGCGCGAAGGCGGCCCGGACGAAGCGCGACGCGGCGTCGGGCAGAGGGTCGCCCATCTGGAGCGGGCGCACGTGCCAGATGCCGAACGGGCGCGGCTCGAGCACGACCGCACCGCCCTGCGCGCCGACGAGCAGCGCGGCGTTGGTGCGCTCGTCCGCGATCGCCGCCGCCTCCACCCACTCGGTCGCGGTCGTGAGGACGCGCGTGAGCGGGACGACGTTGCCGACGGGTGCGAGCACCTCGCCCTCGACACGTGCGAGCCGTCGCACGACGAGCGAGCTGAGCCCCGCCGCGAGGAGGGCGGAGTCGGCGGGCACGTCGGGGAGGCGCAGGTTCTCGCGCGTCCTCGTGGCGGCAGGTCCCTCGTTGAGCGACAGGAGCACGAGCAGCTCCGGCCCCGTGAGCTCGATGAGCCCGTCGTCCGGACGGTTCGCCGCCTCGGTCTGCGTGGTCATCGGTCGTCCCTCTCCTCGTGCGGACCATGGCCCCGGTCCGGCGCGTGCGCCGCGGTCACCACGGCCATACCTTCTTCAGCGTCTCGGTCGCCCCGTCGACGAAGTCCCCGCCCGCGTCCCACACGTCGCCGGCGAGGTCGGCGGCACCGTCGGCGAGGTCGCCCCCACGATCCCACAGCCAGCCCGCGCCGTCGGCGATGCGCTTCGTCACGGGGACGTCGCCGGAGAGCAGGGTCGCGACGCCCCACACGGCTCCCGCACCCGCGATCGCCCAACCGACCGGGTTGCTCGCGAGGAAGATCGCCGCGCCGATGCCGGCGGCGCCGAGCCCCGCGGTGATGACGCCGTCCGTCCCCTTGAACCCGTCGCCCTCCGCGAAGCCCTCCCACGCCTGCACCGAGCCGCTGTACACCGAGTAGCCGTCGAACAGGAACCCGGCGCCCTTGAGCACCTTGCCGGCGGACGCGAGGTGGTCCGCGAGCCCCGCCACGTTGAGCGGGTCGTCGAGCTTGTTCATCGCGGCCCAGGCGTCGACTCCCTGGGACGCGGCCCAGTTGAGCACGCCGCCCTGGGTCATGTCCGTCGTGAGCCACGACGGCGGGACCAGCCAGTCCGGCGGACCGCCGTCGCCACCCTGGGTCACCGGGTCGCCTGGCCCACCCGGAGAACCCGGTCCGCCGGGCCCACCGGGGCCGCCCGGGCCACCCGGGCCACCCGGGCCGCCCGGCCCGCCCGGCCCGCCCGCGCCACCGTCGCGGCTCGTCGCGTCCTGCTGCTCGGCGTTGCCGCGCAGGAGGTCGGCGGCGTCCGTGAGCAGCGCGGCGGTGCCCGTCAGGCTCGGCCGCAGGGTCGACGTCCACGCGGTGCGGAACTCGACGGCGTCGGAGCCCTCCCAGCCCGCTCGGCCCACGGCCGTCTCGATCGCCGCCGCGGCCAGCTCCAGGGCCTGCGCGCCGTCCGCCACGCGGCCCGCGAGCGAGCGCAGCGCCTCGACGTCGGCCCCGTACATCCCGCTGCTCATTCCTCGCCCCTCTGCGCTCTCACCCGCACCCCCCGCACGCTCCCCGGTCGGCCACGCCGTGCCGGCGCCGCCGACAGGGTACGGAGGCGGAGCGGGCGAGGTCGATGGTGAGCGGTCCCCATGCCCGTCAGGACGGGCGCACGCCGCGGCGGCGGTCGTCGGCCACGAGCGCGCGGTACCGGCGCCACTGCCGGACGGCGAACCGGCCGAGGAACACGCAGGCCAGCACGCCGACGGCCACCCAGCCCCAGGGGAACGGGTCGCCCGCGTGGTAGCTGCGGAAGCTCTCCGTCCAGCCGTACACCTGGGCGCGGTACCAGCCCAGCACGAAGACCGCGACGACGGCGGGAGGGACGACGGCGGCGAAGGTCAGGAACCACGCGTACGTGCGCGCCTGCTTCGTGTCGCCCACGAACCGCGTCCGCGGCGCCCCGTCCATCCGTCCACCTCCGTGCTCGGGCCTCCGGGCACCCTACCCGGCGCCGACCGACCGACCGAGGCGGTCTCGCCCCGGCCCGTCGGCCGGCGACCCTCAGCGCACGAGGTGGGGCTCGACGAGCTCGACGTACCGGCGGGCGAGCGTCGCCACGACGTCGGCGCCGGGGGCGGCCCAGACGTCGGCGTGGAAGATCTCGACCTCGACGTCGCCCACGTAGCCCGCCGCGGCGACCGAGCGCGTGAACGCGGCGAAGTCCACGTGGCCGTCGCCCATCATGCCGCGGCCCAGGAGCGTGTCCGCCGGGAGCGGGGTGATCCAGTCGCACACCTGGTAGCTGACGATCCGTCCCGCGGCACCCGCCCGCGCGATCTGCTCGTGGACCTTGGGCTCCCACCACAGGTGGTACGTGTCGACGACGACGCCCACCTCCGCGGGCGCGAACGGCTCGGCGAGGTCCAGGGCCTGCTCGAGCGTCGAGACGACGCCGCGGTCCGCCGCGAAGATCGGGTTCATGGGCTCGATCCCGAGCGTGACGCCCGCGTCGCGCGCCGCCGGGACGAGCGCGGCGATCGCGTCCGCCGCGCGCGCCCGTGCACCGATCAGGTCGCGGTCCCCGTCGGGCAGCCCGCCCGGGACGAGGACGAGCGTCGGCGCGCCGAGGGCCGCCGTCTCCGCGATCGCGGCGAGGTTGCTCGCGTGCGCGGCGGCGCGCGCGTCCGGGTCGCTCGCGGTGAAGAAGCCGCCGCGGCACACGGACGACACCCGCAGCCCGGCGTCGCGCACCCACCGCACGGCGGTGTCGAGCCCGACGTCGGCGACCGGCTCGCGCCACACCCCGACCGCCGGGAGCCCCGCGGCGACGCAGCCGTCGATCGCCTCGCGCAGCGACCACCGCGCCGTCGTCCGCTGGTTCAGGGAGAGCCGCGCAAGCCGAGGATCGCCGACCCCCGGTGTCGCCACCCGCGCGGCCACCCCGCTCGGCACGTCCACGGCACCCCTCTCCCCGCCGAACGGGCCATCCTGGTCCGTCCCGGCACCAGGACGAGCCGAGACCGCCTGCTCGGCCGCCGGGATCGCCTGGTCGGCGGGAGTCCGGGAGCCGGAGGACGGAAACTCCGAGATCTCGGTGCTCATGCGACCGCCTCCGCGGCGGCACGGGCAGTGGTGCCTTCCTCGATGCCCGCCGCCGCGAGCACGAGACCGAGGCGATGTGCGGCGAGGTCCGGGTCCGGCAGGAGGCGTGCCTCGTTCGCGAGCTCGAAGGCGCGCGCGAGGTGCACGACGCTCCGGGCGGACTGCAGCCCGCCGACCATCGTGAAGCCGGGCTGGTGGCCCGCGAGCCACGCGAGGAACGCGATGCCGGTCTTGTAGTAGTACGTCGGCGCCTCGAACACGTGCCGCGAGAGCGCGAGCGTCGGCGCCATCTCGGCGTCGTAGCGGTCGAGGTCTCCGTCGTCGAGCGCCGTCAGCGCGGCCGAGGCGGCGGGCGCGACGGCCGCGAACGCGCCGAGCAGCGCGTCGGAGTGCCGCTCACCGTCGCCCCGGATCAGCTCCGGGTAGTGGAAGTCGTCGCCGGTGTACAACCGGACGCCGTCGGGAAGTACGGCGCGCAGACCCACCTCGTGCGCCGCCGAGAGCAGCGACACCTTGACCCCGTCGACCTTCGCGGCGTGCGCCCGGACGAGGTCGACGAACGTCGCGGTCGCGGTGTCGACGTCCCCGGACCCCCAGTAGCCGCGCAGGTTCGGGTCGAACGCCTCGCCGAGCCAGTGCAGGACGACCGGCTCGCGCACCTGGGACAGGATCGCGTCGTACACGCGCAGGTAGTCGTCGGCCGACGTCGCGACGCGCGCGAGATGCCGCGACGCCATGAGGATGACCTGCGACCCCGTGCCCTCGACGAACTCGACCTGCTCGGCGTACGCACCGATCACGTCGTCCACCGTCCGCAGCTCGTCGGGCGACCGGTGGTCCGTCCCCGCGCCGGACGCGATGCGCGCGCCCAGCTCACGGGCCTGGGCGGCGCTGCGCGACACGAGCTCCTGGACCGCGGGCCAGTCGAGCCCCATGTTCCGCTGCGCGGTGTCCATCGCCTCGGCCACCCCGAGCCCGTACCGGAACAGGTGCCGCCGGAACGCGAGGGTCGAGTCCCAGTCCACGACCGCCGGCGCGCCGGGCACGTTCTCGCCCCGCGGGTCCGCGACGACGTGCGCCGCCGCGAACGCGACGCGCGAGGCGTACGGGTCGGGGTGGTCCGCCCACTCCCGGGGCGCGCGCAGCTCGACGAGCCGCGTGCCGCCGTCGGGCAGCGGGATCCGCACCCCGCCCGACGCGCTCACGCCCCCACCCCGGACGCCGCGCCGCCGGGGGTCCCGGACGCGGCGCCCAGCTCCACCCGACGCCCCTCGCGCGACGACGTGTACCCGGCGTCCACGAGGCGCAGGCCGCGCACGCCGGCGTCGAAGTCGTAGGGGTGGGGCCGTCCCGCGTCGACGTCGCGCAGGAACTCCTCCCACTGCGCGCGGAACCCGTTGACGAACTCCTGGTTGTCCGGGATCTGCTCCCACTGCGCGCGGAAGTCCTGGTCGGTCGGCAGGTCCGGGTTCCACACGGGCTTGGGCGTGCGGGCGCGCGGCTGGATGCGGCACCCGAACAGGCCCGCGACCGCGGACCCGTGCGTCCCGTCGACCTGGAACTCGACGAGCTCGCCCCGGTCCACGCGCACCGCCCACGACGAGTTCACCTGCGCGAGGATCGGGCCGTCCGCCCCGGCGAGCTCGAAGATCCCGTACGCGGCGTCGTCGGCCGTCGCGGCGTAGGGCTTGCCGCGCTCGTCCCAGCGCTCGGGGATGTGGGTCACGGCCTTCGCCATGACGGCCTCGACCGGCCCGAACAGGTTCTCCAGCACGTAGTTCCAGTGGCAGAACATGTCGAGGACCATCCCGCCGCCGTCCTCGGCGCGGTAGTTCCAGCTCGGGCGCTGCGCGGGCTGCCAGTCGCCCTCGAACACCCAGTACCCGAACTCGCCGCGGACGGACAGGATGCGGCCGAAGAACCCGCCGTCGATCAGGCGCTTGAGCTTGAGCAGTCCCGGCAGGTACAGCTTGTCGTGCACGACGCCGTGGATCACCCCGGCCGCGCGCGCCGCCTCGGCGAGCTCCACGCCCTCGGCGACCGACTCCGCGATCGGCTTCTCCGTGTACACGTGCTTGCCGGCCCCGAGCGCCTTGAGGATCGCCTTGGTCCGCTCCGACGTGACCTGCGCGTCGAAGTAGATCGTGGCGGTGTCGTCCGCGAGGGCCGCGTCGAGGTCGGTCGTGTACTCGGCGACGCCGTGGCGCGCGGCGAGCTCGGCGAGCTTGGCGCGGTTGCGGCCCACGAGCACGGGCTCCACCTGGAGGCGCGTGCCGTCGTCGAGCTCGACGCCGCCGTCGTCCCGGATCGCGAGGATCGAGCGGACGAGGTGCTGGCGGTAGCCCATGCGGCCCGTCACGCCGTTCATGACGATGCGCACGGTGCGGGTGCTCGGTCGGTCGGGCGCGGGAGCGTCCGGGGTCTGGCTGGTCATGCGGGCGGTCATCCGTTCTGCGAGAGCGAGCGCTCGGCGGGCCGGCCGCCGAGGTAGAGCTCGGAGAGCTGGGGGTCGGCGAGGAGCTCGGGTGCGGGGCCGGTGATGTGGACGCGCCCGAGGTCGAGCACGCACCCGATGTCGGCGGTCTCGAGCGCGCGGCGCGCGTTCTGCTCGACGAGCAGCACCGCGACCCCCGCGTCGCGCATGCGCACGACCTGCTCGAACACGGTCGACGTCGTCTTGGGGTCGAGGCCCATCGACGGCTCGTCGAGCAGCACGACCTCGGGGCTCACCATGAGCGAGCGCGCGAACTCGACCTGCTTCTGCTGCCCGCCGGACAGCAGTCCGGCGAGCTGCTTCCACCGCTCGCCCACGATGGGGAACAGGTTCTGCACGAACGCGACCCGTTCCGCGATCTTCTGCTTGTCGCGGAGCGTGTACGCGCCGAGCAGCACGTTCTCCGCGACCGTCATCTCGCGGAACACGCTGTGCCCCTGGAGCACGTGCGCCAGGCCGGACTGCAGCATCTCCTGCGGCCCCTGGCCGGTGACGTCGCGCCCGCCGACGAGGATGCGGCCGGAGCGCGGCTTGAGCAGCCCGCTCGCGACCTTGAGCACCGTCGACTTGCCCGCGCCGTTGGGCCCGACGAGGCACACGACGGTCGCCGCCGGGACCTTGATGGTCAGCCCGCGCAGCACCATCGCCGCGCGGCCGTACCCGGCCTGGACGTCGTCCAGCTCGAGGAGGTACTCCTGCTTCGCCCCCGCTCCGGGGGTCGGGTCAGACACCAAGGTAGGCCTCCAGGACTCGCGGGTCGGCTTGCACGACGGCGGGGGTCCCCTCCGCGATGGGCCGGCCCCGGTCGAACACGATGACGTGGTGGGACAGGCTCATGACCATGTCCATGTTGTGCTCGACGACGAGGAACGTCTTGCCCTCGGCGTTGAGCTCCTGCACGAGCGTCCCGATGCGGCCGATGAGCGCCGGGTTCACGCCGCCCGCGGGCTCGTCGAGCATGATCGTGTCCGGGTCGCCCATGAGAACGCCCGCGAGCTCGAGAAGCTTCTGCTGCCCGTAGGACAGGTTGCGCGCCTCGACGTTCTCCAGGTGGTCGATGCCGACGCGCACGAGCAGCGCGCGCGCCTTGTCGATCTCCTCCGGGTTGCGCGCCCCGGCGAGCAGCTCGCGCACCCGCGTGCGCCGGACCGCGACGAGCATGTTCTCGAGGACGGTCATGCGCGGGAACACGCGGCAGAGCTGGAAGCTGCGCCCGATCCCGGCGCGCGCGATCTTGTGCGGCGCGCGCCGCGTGATGTCCTCGCCGCGGAACGTGACCGTGCCGGAGTCCGGCTTGATCATGCCCGTCACGCAGTTGAAGAACGTCGTCTTGCCCGAGCCGTTCGGGCCGATGAGCGCGTTGATCTTGCCGTGCTGGAACGTGACCGTCGCGTCGCGGACGGCGTGGACGCCGCCGAACGACTTGGTGAGGCCGACGGTCTCGAGGTTGCGGGTGGTCTGGTGCGTGGTGGTCGTCGTCATCGGTCCTCGTCCTCTCCCGTGCCCGCGGCGGTCGGCTCGCCCTCGCGTGGCTCCTGCACGACGGCGGTCGCGGGCCCGGCGGCCGGCTCGCCGGCCGCGGCGCGGTTGCGCTCGAGGAGCTCGGCCGCCGTCATCTCGCGGATCGAGGAGTCCTGCGGGCCGAACCGCTTCACGAGCGACTGGGCCGCGGGGATGATCCCGTCGGGCATGAAGAGGACGACGACGCCGAGCAGCAGGGCGGTGGCGACGAGGTGGAACTGGGTGTCGCCGAACTCGAGCTTGAAGTACTCCAGGCCGGAGCCGACGATGACGGCGCCCAGGAGCGGGCCGAACAGGTGCCGGACGCCGCCGAGCAGCGCCATGAGCACCATGTAGGCGCCGAGCATGATGGAGAACTGGAAGATCGGGTCGAGGTCGCCGAACCACAGGGCGTACATGCCGCCCGCGAGGCCGGTGAAGGTCGCCGAGACGACGTACGCGACGAGCTTGTAGTTGCGCGTCGGGACGCCGAGGGCCTGGGCCTTGTCCTCGTCCTCGCGGACCGCCTTGAGGCCGGTGCCGAAGCGCGAGCGGTCGATCGCCCACCACGCGACGAGCATGACCGCGAGCAGCGCCGCGAACAGGTAGAAGAACGTGCGGTGGTGCTCGGGCCGCAGCAGGTCCGGGAACGGGCGCGGCACGACGAGGCCGTCGGAGCCGCCGGTGAACGTGCCCCACGCCTGGAAGACGAGCAGCAGGATCAGCACGAACGCGATCGAGACGATGACGAACGACGCGCCGCGCACGCGGAGCGCCGCGATGCCCACGGGGATCGTCACGAGCAGCACGACCGCCCCGCCGACGAGCCAGGCGACGAAGCTCGGGAGCCCGAGGTCGCGGATCAGGAGCCCGGTCGCGTAGGCACCGAGGCCGAAGAACGCGGCGTGCCCGAGCGAGACGTACCCCGTGAAGCCGCCCATGAAGTTCCAGGCGGTCGCGGTGCACGCGTAGCTGAGGACGACGATGCCGGCCGAGAGGATGTACGCGTTGGGCGCCATCGTGGGGAAGGCCAGGACGAGCACGGCGAGGACGACGAGCGCGGCCAGGCGGACGACGCGGCCCCAGGGGCGGCGTGCGGGAGGTGCGGCGGGAGCGGCGCCCGGGCCCGCGCCGTCGGGCACCGCGCCGGCGGCACCCCCGGCGCGGCCGGCCGAGCGGCTCGCGGGACGGGTGTCAGAAGCGTTGGGCAAGGCGACCTCCGAAGAATCCCTGGGGCCGCAGCATCAGCGTCGCGAACAGCGCGACGTAGAAGATGGTCTGCGCCCACGTGGTGCCGAGCGGCACCTGGAGCAGGCTCTGGCCGATGCCGAGCACCATGGCTGCGATCGCGGCGCCCGGGATGGACCCGAGGCCGCCGACGACGATGATCGCCATGAGCGGGCCGATCCAGTGCCAGTGCAGCGACGGGTAGATCGTCGCGTCGAGCGACAGCGCGGTCCCGCCGATCGCGGCGGTCGCGAGGCCGAGGCCGAAGCCGTAGCCCGCGACGCGGTCGGTCTTGATGCCGACGAGCTGCGCGGCCTCGCGGTGCTGGATCGTCGCGCGCAGCGCCTGGCCGAACCGGCTGTGCTTCATGAGCAGGTACAGCAGCGCGAGGGAGAGCGCGGCGAGGCCGAACGCCACGAGCTTCACGACGGCGATCCGCGCCCCGAAGAACTCGA
This sequence comes from Cellulosimicrobium sp. NPDC030954, assembly GCF_055571305.1. NCBI lineage: Bacteria > Bacillati > Actinomycetota > Actinomycetes > Micrococcales > Promicromonosporaceae > Cellulosimicrobium > Cellulosimicrobium sp. NPDC030954. The sequence goes on along the minus strand of NZ_JBVIFN010000006.1, from coordinate 276,074 downwards.
TGCTCGCGCCCGAGTACGGGAGCTGGATGCGCCGCTGGGTGCCGCTCCAGACGAAGCCGATCATGCCCTCGATGAAGAGCGCGACGGCGAACGTCAGGAGGACGGACATCATGGTGAGCGTCGCGGGCCGCAGGCGCGTGATGAGCAGCCGCTGCATGCCCACGCCGACGAGGAAGAACAGCGGCACCGTGATGACGAGCGACAGCAGCGGGTCCATGCCGGTCTGCTGGTTGAAGAACCAGGCGAGGTACGCGGCGAGGATGAGGAACGCCGAGTGGGCGATCATCACGACGCGCATCACGCCGAAGTACAGGGTGAGGCCCGCTGCCAGGAGGGCGTAGAGCCCTCCCAGCAGCACGCCGAGCACGAGGCTCTGGAAGAGGAGCGTTCCTGTCACGAGGTGATCACCAGGCCGGCTTGGGGAAGACGAAGTCGGCTTCCTTGGCGTCCTGCGGCAGGACGATCTGGATCTCGCCGTCCACGTACTGCTGGATGAGGTGGGCGCCCTGCGGCTTGCCCGTCTCGTCCCAGGTCAACGGCCCGACGACGGTGTCGACCTCGTTGCTGCGCAGCCACGAGACGAGCTCCTGCTGGCACTCGCCCTGCTCGGCGCACCCGACGGCCTCGACCGCGGCGGCGACGACCTGGCCGGTCGTGTACGCGTTGGCCTCGTCCTCGCCGGGCGGGTTGCCGTGCAGCTCCGTGTACCGCTCGACGAAGTCGACGTTGGACGGCCAGCTCGCGGTCTCGGTGTAGCCGGTGGGCGAGAGGATGCCCTCGGTCTTGGCGCCGATCGCCGCCGAGAACTCGGGGTTGGTCGGCGCCGTGGAGAACGCCGCGAGCGTGGGCTGGTAGTTGAGCTGCTGGAGCGCGACGATGAGGTTCACCGCGTCCTGGTACTGCGTGCCGCCGATGACCATGTCGGCGCCGGAGTCGCTGATCTTCGCGGCGATGGAGGAGAAGTCGGTCGTGTTGGGCGGGTAGACCTCGTCGACGACGATGTCGAGCCCGGCGTCGGCGAGCTTGTCGCGCAGGCCGTAGGCGGTGCCCTGGGCGAACGGGTCGTCCATCGACGCCACCGCGACCGTCTGCGGGCGCTCGCCCTCGGGCATGTCGAGGATGTGGTCCGCGAGGTAGTTGTAGTGGTCGTCGGCGACGGCGGGCGCGGCGTAGAACAGGTTCTCGAAGCCCTGCTCGAACACCTCCGCGGCGGCGCCGGCCGGCTCGACGAAGAGCATCCCGTACTCCTCGGCGACGCGGGCGCTCGGGACGACGAGGCGCGTGGAGAACGGCCCGAACACGAGGTCGACCTCGTCCTGGGCGATGAGCGCCTCGTAGTCCTGCACGACGCGGTCCGCGTTGGACTGGTCGTCGAGGATCTTGAGCTCGACCTGCCGCCCGAGGAGGCCCCCGTCCTCGTTGACGAACTGCGCCCAGGCCTCGTAGCCGCGCTGGACGCCCTTGCCGGGCTCGGAGAAGTCGCCGGTGAGCGGGAGCGAGATGCCGATGACGATCGGGTCGTCGGACCCGCCGCCTCCGCCCTCGCCGTCGGACCCGCCGGAGCACGCCGTGAGGACGAGCGCCGTCGCGGACACGCCGGCCGCGAGGGCGAGCGCGCGGCGTGAGCGGGGGCGGGTGGACATCCGTGGAGTCGACCGAGAATGCATGGACGTGACTCTCCCTACTTCGTCGTAGTGAAGACCTGGGGCCGTACTGCTGCGTACGAGACTGCGTCATTGCGAAAGCGCTTTCGTAAGCGCTTCCGCTAGAGTACGGTGCGGACAGCGGATGTGGCAAGCGTCACGTCGGGGAGGGCCCTCGGGCCGCCGACCGGGCGACGCACGGACGAGCGGAGCAGGGGTGCGTCGAGAAGGTCGGACCACGAAGGGTCGCAGCGCGCTGCGGCTGGTCGACGTCGCCGAGCGGGCGGGCGTCTCGCTCGCGACCGCGTCGCGCGCGCTGTCGGGCAGCGACGGCGTCTCGGAGGTGCTCGCGGAGCACGTCCGCGAGGTCGCGACGGAGATGGGCTACATCGCCAACCCGCACGCGCGCACGCTCGCGGGAGGCACGACGTCGGTCGCCGGCCTGCTCGTCTACGAGATCGGCGACCCGTACTTCTCCGAGATCGCGAGCGGCGTCGTGCGCGTCGCGACCGAGCACGGCTGGAGCGTCCAGATCAGCCACACCGAGCGCGAGCCCAGCGCCGAGGTCACGCAGATCCGGCTCATGCGCGCGCACCGCGTCGGCGCGATCCTCGTCGCCGGGTCCGGGTACGTCGAGCCCGCGATGGAGGCCGACGCCGCGCGCGAGCTCGAGGCGTTCCAGGAGTCCGGGGGGCGGGTCGTCGTCATCGGGCGCCACCACCTGCACAGCGACGCCGTGCTCCCGGACAGCGAGGCCGCCGCAGCGAGCCTCACCGACCACGCCCTCGGCCTGGGCCACCGGCGCCTCGCCGTCGCGGCCGGGCCCGAGCGGCTCACGACCGTCGCGGACCGCATGGCCGGCATCCGGAGCGCGGTCGCGGCCCAGGGCCTCGACCCCGACGACCTGTTCGTGGTGCACGCGCCGTTCACGCGCGAGGGCGGGCGGGACGCCACGCAGCGCATCCTCGCCCAGCGCCCCGACACGACCGCGATCCTCGCGCTCAACGACGCCATGGCCACGGGCGTGCTGTCGCTGCTGCGCGAGCGCGGCGTCGTCGTGCCGCGCGACATGTCCGTCACGGGGTTCGACGACATCCAGGTCGCGCAGGACCTCGCGCCCGCGCTGACCACGGTGCGCCTCCCGATGAGCGAGATGGGAGCGACGGCGTTCGAGCTCGCGCTCCGGCCGCCGTCGGCCCGCCCGCGCCGCCGCCGCACCGACCACGAGCTCGTGGTCCGCGACTCGACGGCCCCACCGCGCCCCGGCCCGCTGTGGGCATGAAATGGGCCCGGTTCTCGCCGCAGAACCGGGCCCATTTCATGCCCACAGCGATGGGGTGGGGTGGGGGCGTCAGAAGGGTTTGCGGGCCACGACGAGGAAGCGCGGGGCCTCGTCGACGAACTCGTGGCCCGCGGCCAGGTGCAGGTGCAGGGCGCGCAGCGGCGCCTCGTACCGGGCGACCGCCTCGGGCGCGAGCGACGCCAGGTCGGGCACCTGCCACGCCATGAGCTTGAGGTACCAGAGCACCGAGGACAGGTCGCGGAACCGGCGCAGGCCCTCGTGCTCGCGCGCGACGTCGACGACGAACCCCGCGTCCCGCAGCACCTCCACCGCGGCGGCGAGCGTCACGGAGTCCGGGTCCCACGGGAGCTCGGTGCCGAGCGCGGTGTTGAGGCGCAGGCCGTCGCGCGAGTCGACCTGCTGGGTGAGGAACACCCCGCCCGGCTCGAGCACGCGCAGCACCTCGTCGGGGTCGAACTCCTCGTGCCGGTCCAGCACGACCGCGAACTGGCCGTCGAAGAACGGCAGGAGCTGCTCGTCGTCGCCCTCGACCGGCCGCACGTCGACGCCCAGCGGCTCGAGCCGGCGTCGGGCCACGGGCAGGTTGGGCGCCCAGCCCTCGGTCGCCGCCGACCCGGCGGGCAGCGGGCCCAGCGTGGACAGCAGCTCGCCGCCACCGGTCCCGAGGTCGAGCACCGGGCCGCGCCCGCTGCCGACCAGCTCGCGTGCGAGCGCGGCGTAGTCCCACGGCAGCGCGTCCTCGACGACGCGGTCCGCCAGGGGGGAGAGGTCGAACCCGACCACGGGCACGGCGCGGGCCCACGCCACGTGCTCCTCGAACGAGGCGTCCCGGGCGGGGACGGGCACGTCGGCCGCCCGGTCGGAGGTGGCGGGGGTGTCGGGGACCGCGGCAGGCATGCGTCGATTGTCACCCGTGCGGGCGCCGTCGCCGAACATGCGCGCCGGGCCCGTCGCGCACCGAGGGGGAGCTCTCCCCGTCGCCGCGGGGCGGGTGCGCGCGGTAGCCTCCCGATGCCCGTTTCGTACGTTCCGTGACAGATCGGGGCGCGGCGGGGACACCGATCGACGAGGGGACCAGACGACGTGAGCGGGATGTGGGGCGCCGACGTCACCGAGCTGAGGAGGCTGGCGCAGTCGCTGCGCTCCGCCTCCGACCAGCTCGTGAGCACGACGTCCGAGGTCAGCGGCCTCGTGGAGGCCGCCGGTCGGTGGCAGGGCGGCGACGCCGACCAGTTCCGGGGCGAGTGGACCGGGTCCTCGGTGGCGCTCCTGCGCGGGGTGAGCCAGACGCTGGCCGAGGCGTCGCAGGCGGTGCTGCGCAACGCCGACGAGCAGTACCTGACGAGCACCGAGGGCGGCGCGATCCCGTCCCCCGGCGTGCCCGGCCCGGGCGTGCCCACGGGCCCCGGCGGCGGGCCGCTCGGCGGCGGGACCACGCTCGCCGGGTCGATCTGGGACGTCGGCGAGACCCTCGGGGAGTCGACGATGTTCGTCCTCGACGGGCTGAAGGCCTGGAAGGTCGGGCAGTCCCTCACCGCGTTCCTGCAGGCCAGCCGCCTCGCCGACCTGTCCGACGCCGCCGCGAGCGCGTCGGTCTTCGCGCGCGGCATGGTCCTCGACGACGCGATGGGGCTCCTGGGCGGGCTCGGGACGGCGGGCCGGCTCGCGGGCGGCGTCGGCGGCCTGTTCGGCGTCATCGGCGGCTTCGACCAGATGTTCAACACCGAGTACGACGGCGTGCGGGGCGGCGTCGACCGCGTCATGGGCGGCCTGTCGGTCGTGGGCGGCGCGGGGACGATGCTCATGATGGCGGGCATGCTCACCAACCCCGTGGGCATCGGGATCGTGGTGGGCGCGGGCGTCGTCGCGGGCGCCTGGGCGCTGGGGAACCTCGTCGTCGACAACTGGGACGCGATCTCGGGGTTCGCCACCAACCCCGGCCCGTACCTCGCCGACGGGTGGAACACCGTGACCGACTTCGCCGGCGACGCGGTCGATACGATCGGGGACGTCGCGTCGGACGTCGGGGACGCGATCGGCGACGGGCTCTCCGCCGCCGGTGACTTCGTCGGAGGGCTCTTCTCGTGACCCAGCAGACCATGCGGTGGTCCGCGTCGGACATCGCCGCGGCCGAGCGCGCGCTGGAGCGAGCGACCCCGGGCGAGGTCACGCACGTCGTGACGCTCACCGACGAGGAGATCGTCATCCTCGACGGGCTGCAGAACCCCCAGCTCGTGGCGGTGCCGTGGCTCGACGAGCAGGAGGGCGCGGACCGCGGGCTCGTGGGCCGCGTCGCGCTCCGCTCGCTCCTCGCGCGCGGCATGGTCGTGCCGAGCGAGGACGCGGCCGCGGCCGAGCCCGTGGACGGCCGGCCGGCCGTCGGCATCGAGGCCGTCCCGGAGATCACGGGTCCGCTGGTCCTGCGCCGCACGGCGCACGCGATCCTGTCCGTCGAGCGCACGACGTCGGTCGGCCGGCACTGGGTGTACGTCTACCTCCACGAGGACGACCGCGTGCTCGAGGAGGAGGTGGCCCCGAGCGGCCACCACGCGTTCAGCGTCTACCCGCTGTCCGAGCTCGCGGGCCGGCTCGCGGTCTTCGTCGACCCGGGCTCCCAGGCCCTGATCGACGGTCGCTCCCAGACGTTCACGCCCGACGACTTCGCTGCGCAGGCGCCGAGCCTGCCCGAGCTCGCCGGGGCGCTGGCCGTGACGACGCTCGGCGCGGTGCACGCGGGATCCGACGTCCTGGAGCAGGTGAGCGTCTACGCGACCCCTGACGGCGTGTACACGGTCCGGGGCGGCGAGCACGGGGCCGACGGCGCGCCGACCTCGCTCACGCTGTCCGAGGTCGGGGCAGCCACGGTCCGCCGGCTCCCGCTCGAGCTGCTCGGTCGATGAGCGGGCCGACGGCGGCGCCCACGACCGGCGCGCGCGCGACGCGCAAGGTCCGGCACCACGCCGCGCGGTCGGGCCTCGGCACGGTCCGGCACGTGTCGGCGGCGACGCCGAACGCCCCGGCGTGGGCGGTGACGGTGGTCGTGGTGCTCGTGTTCTCCGTCGGGCCGGCGCTCGTGGGGAACGCGGGGCCCGCCGCGATCGGCTACCTCCTGCCGTCCTTCGCGGCGATCGCCGCGGTGATCCTCTGGTTCCTCGGCTCCGAGAAGCTGGTCGTGCTCGACCACGGGATCCTCGTCGGCTCGTTCGCCCCGTTCCTGCGCCCGGTCGCGGTGCCCTTCGCGGCCCTCGACGTCCGGACGGTGCGCGCGGCCGTCGCGAGCCCGCGCACGCTCGGCCTGCTGCTCACCGACCGCGGCGTGTCGACGGCGTCGCGCACCGTGCTCTGGTCGCGCCGCGCCGTGACCTTCGTCGGGGTCGCGCCGACCCAGCTCCGCCAGGCGCACGCGCGGGGGCTGCACGTCGACCTCGCGACCGCGACCGCCGTCGACCTCTGGGTCTTCTCGGCCCGCGACCCGCGTCGCCAGGAGCTGGTCGTCCGCGCGCTGGGCGACGCCGCACGCGCGGCCGGGGTGCCCGGCGCGGAGCAGGTCGAAGCGCTCGCCCTGCCCGCGCAGCCCGTGCAGGTCTCGCCGCAGGGCGCGGACCGTCTCGCGGTCCCGGAACATCTGCGCAGCGCCCGGGCGCGGCACCCGCAGCCGACACGCTGAGCGTCTCGCGGGCGGGTCGCCGCCGGCGTCAGGCCGAGGTGGGCCCGAACGCCGCGGCGAGACGCGCCGTCGGGCCGTCGCCCTGGGTGCTCGCGGCGCCGAGAGCGGCGACCTGGAGCACCATCCACGGGCTGAAGACCCACGGGGTCGCGGCGACCGCGCGCGCGACGTCGCGCGGGTCCGCCCAGGCGGTCTCCATGACCTCGTCGGGGTTCGGCTCGACCGTGCCCGCCGCGCTCGCCGCGTAGACGGGGCAGATCTCGTTCTCCACGACGCCGGAGGCGTCGACGGCGCGGTAGCGGAAGCCCGGCACCGCGACCTCGAGGCCCGTGATCTCGAGGTCGAGCTCGTGCCGCCCGTGGCGGACGATCGACTCCTCGGTGGTCTCGGTCCAGCGCGGGTGCCCGCAGAAGGAGTTGGTCCACACGCCCGGCCACGTGCGCTTCCCGAGCGCGCGCCGCGTGAGCAGCAGGCGGCCCGCGTCGTCGAGCACGTAGCAGGAGAAGGCGAGGTGGAGGGGCGTCTCGGTCGTGTGGACGGCGGCGCGGTCGAAGGTACCGGTCCGGCGACCCTGGTCGTCGACGGTGACGACGTGGTCGGCGGCGACGGGGACGTGCGGGGTCATGCGGCCACTCTCGCACACGGCCCTCCGGGAGGGGGAACCGCTGTCAGGAACTCCTGGCGCCCGGCGACGACGCCCGGAGCGGGCTCCGAGCGCGGTCCGGTCGTGAGGGGTGTCACCCACGCCACCGGCCGCACGGTCTTGCCGAGCCCACCCCGGCATGAATTAAGGTGAGGGTAACCTCACTAGGCCACCTCCGACCGGGCCCACGCCCCCGAGCAGATCCGAGCACCATGACCTCGCCCGCGACCGCCGACGCACCGGCCGGCCTCCCCGCCGGGAGCCCCCGGACCGCGACGGGACGCGACGACCGCCCGGCCGGGGTCGCACGCACCAACGCGGGCCGCAGCCTCGGGCTCCTCGTCGCCGTCGTGGTCCTCGTGCTCGCGATCGTGCTCAGCCTCGTCGTCGGCTCCAAGCCGGTCCCTCTCGGCACCGTCTGGGACGCGCTCACCGGGTACGACGGCTCGGGCGACCACGTGATCATCCGCGACCTGCGGCTGCCGCGCACGATCGTCGGCCTCCTGGTCGGCGCCGCGCTCGGGGTCGCGGGCGGGCTCATCCAGGCCATGACGCGCAACCCGCTGGCCGACCCGGGCATCCTCGGCGTCAACGCCGGCGCGGCGTTCGCCGTCGTGCTCGCGGTCGCGTTCCTCGGGTTCACGGACATCCAGTCCTTCATCTGGTTCGCGTTCGCCGGGGCGGTCGTCGCGACCGTCGCGGTCTATGCCATCGGGTCGCAGGGGCACGGGGGAGCGACGCCCGTGCGCCTCACGCTCGCGGGCGTCGCGCTGGGCGCCGTGCTCGGCGGCATCTCGCAGGGCATCACGCTGCTCGACCCCGCGGCGTTCGACCGCATGCGCTTCTGGGGCGCCGGCTCCCTCGCGGGCCGCACCATGGAGATGGCAGGCACGATCGCGCCGTTCGTCGTGGTCGGGCTGGTCATCGCGCTCGTCGTCGCGCGCCCGCTCAACACCATCGCGCTCGGCGACGACCTCGCGAGCTCGCTCGGCGCGCACGTCGGGCGCACCCGCATCCTGGTCGGCATCGCGGTGATGCTGCTGTGCGGCGCCGCGACGGCGGCCGCCGGGCCGATCGCGTTCGTCGGGCTCATGGTGCCGCACGTCGCGCGCTGGACGGTCGGCCCCGACCAGCGCTGGATCCTGCCGTACTCGGCCGTGCTCGCGCCCGTCCTGCTGCTCGTGTCCGACGTCGTCGGCCGGGTCGTCGTCATGCCCGGCGAGCTGCAGGTCGGGATCGTCACCGCGTTCGTCGGCGCCCCCGTCCTCATCGCGCTCGTGCGCCGCTCGAAGGCGAGCGGGCTGTGAGCGCCCCGGTCCGGGACGACGCGCCCGTGGACCCCTCCCTGCCCGACGGCGGCGCGCACCGCGTCGACTTCGGTCGCCCCACGCGCGTCGTGCGCGGGCTCGGCGGCCGCGCGAGCCTGCGGCTCGACCTGCGCACGCTCGGGGTGTGCGGGGTGCTGCTGCTCGTCGCGCTCGCGATCGGCGTCGTCGCGCTGACCACCGGCGACTACCCGCTCACGGTGCCGCAGGTCCTCCAGGCGCTCGTGGGCGCGGCCGACGGCCCGGTGCACATGGTCGTCGTCGAGTGGCGCCTGCCGCGCGCGCTCATGGCGCTCGTGCTCGGTGCGGCGCTCGGCGCGAGCGGCGCGATCTTCCAGTCGCTCACGCGCAACCCGCTGGGCAGCCCGGACGTCATCGGGTTCAACACCGGCGCCTACACGGGCGCGCTCGTCGTCATCATGCTGCTCGGCGGCGGGTACGTCGGCGTCGCGGCGGGCGCGCTCGTCGGCGGCGTCGTCACCGCGGGCGTCGTGTACCTCCTGGCCTACCGGCGCGGGGTCCAGGGCTTCCGGCTCATCATCGTCGGCATCGCCGTGTCCGCGATGCTCGCGTCCGTCAACCAGTGGCTCATCATCAAGGCGGACCTCGAGACCGCGATGGCGGCCGCCGTGTGGGGCGCCGGGTCGCTCAACGGCATGACCTGGGCACAGGCGGTCCCCGCGTGCGTGCTCGCGGCACTTCTCGCGCTCCCGCTCCTGTGGCTCGCGCCGCGCATGGGGCTGCTGGAGCTCGGGGACGACGCCGCGGCCGCCCTCGGCCTGCGCAGCGAGCGGGTCCGCCTCGCCCTCGTGATCGTCGGCGTCGCGCTCACGGCCCTCGTGACCGCGGCGGCCGGGCCCATCGCGTTCGTCGCGCTCGCCGCACCGCAGCTCGCGCGCCGCCTCACGGGCGCCGCGGGCGTGCGGATCCTCCCCGCCGCCGTCATGGGCGCCGTCCTGCTCGCGGCGAGCGACCTCGTCGCCCAGCGCGCGTTCGCTCCCACCCAGCTCCCCGTCGGCGTCGTCACCGTGAGCGTCGGCGGCGCCTACCTCGTCTGGCTCCTCGTGCGCGAGGCCCGCAAGTGACCACGAACCCGCAGACCGGAACGACCCCGGTGGCTCTCACGAACCTCGCGGCCGCCCCGCGCGTCGCCGACGCGCCGACCGGCGCGCGCGCCGACCGCGTCCCGCCCGCGGACCGCCTGCACGCCGAGGGGATCACTGTCGGCTACGACGACCGCGTCATCTCCTCCGACCTCGACGTGAGCATCCCCGACGGGTCGTTCACGGTGATCGTCGGGCCGAACGCGTGCGGCAAGTCGACGCTGCTGCGCGCGCTGTCGCGCCTGCTCAAGCCGTCGCGGGGCCAGGTCGTGCTCGACGGCCGGTCGATCTCGTCGATCCCCGCGAAGGAGGTCGCTCGCCGCCTCGGCCTCCTGCCGCAGACGTCGATCGCGCCCGAGGGCATCACCGTCGCCGACCTCGTCGCGCGCGGGCGCTACCCGCACCAGAAGCTGCTGCGGCAGTGGTCGCGCGAGGACGAGGCCGCGGTGGTCGGGGCGCTCGCCGCGACCGGGACGACCGAGCTCTCGGGCCGCCTCGTCGACGAGCTCTCCGGCGGGCAGCGCCAGCGCGTGTGGGTCGCCATGGTCCTCGCGCAGGAGACCCCCCTCCTCCTGCTCGACGAGCCGACGACGTTCCTCGACATCGCGCACCAGATCGAGCTGCTGGAGCTGTGCGCCGACCTCAACCGCGACCGCGGGCACACGCTCGTGGCGGTGCTGCACGACCTCAACCACGCGTGCCGCTACGCGACGCACCTCATCGCCATGAAGGACGGCGCGGTCGTCGCCGAGGGCGCACCGGCCGACGTCGTGACGGCCGACCTCGTCGAGGACGTGTTCGGCCTGCCGTGCCGCATCATCGCCGACCCCGTGACGGGCACCCCGCTCGTCGTGCCCGAGGGTCGTCCCCGCCGCGCCTGACCGCGTGGCCCCGTTCCCCGCCGGTCGACCCACCCGCCCGACCGGCCCCCCACCGTCCTGCGCTCGCCCGCACCGCCTCGTCCGAGGAGCAACGCATGACCCGCACCACCCGTCCCTCGTCCACCCTGCCCACGGCAGCCCGCCCGACCCTGCACCGGCGCCCGGTGCGCTCCCTCGCCGCGGGCGCGCTCGCCGTCGGGCTCGCGGTCACGCTCGCCGCGTGCTCGGCCGGCACCGAGCCCGGGACCGACGACGCGGCCGACGACGCGGCCGCGGACGGCTGGTCCTGGACGTCCTCGGGCTACGGCACGACGTACACGCTCGACGAGGCGCCGGACAGCCTCGTCGTCGACGGCTACACCGCCGCGGCGCTGTGGGACTACGGCGTGCGGCCCGCCGGGGTGTTCGGCTACGGCTTCTCCGACGCCGGCGCGCTGTCGATCGGCACCGCGCAGGTCGACGAGATGGAGGTCGTCGGCGCCGACGCCGAGCTCAACCTGGAGAAGCTGCTCGCGCTCGAGCCCGACCTCGTGATCGGGTTCGGCAACGAGGACGGCACGGCCTGGACCTGGTGGGACGACACGGTCACGGAGGAGGCGACGGCGGTCGCCCCGTTCGTCGGCATGAGGTTCTCGGGCCGCCCGGTGGTCGAGGTGATCGAGGACTACGCGTCGCTCGCGGAGGCGCTCGGCGGCGACGTCGGCTCGCCGGAGGTCACGGAGGCGAAGGCGGCGTTCGACGAGCGGCTCGACACGCTGCGCGGCATCGCGGCGGAGAAGCCGCTGACGATCCTGCCGCTCAACGGCGCCGAGCAGCTGTGGGTCGGGCAGAAGAACCTGGGCCAGCTCGCGCTGCTCGAGGAGCTGGGCTTCACGATCGGCGGGCCGCAGGACCAGGAGGGCTGGGCCGAGCTGAGCTGGGAGCGCGTGCCGGACCACCCGGCCGACGTCGTGCTGAGCTACACGGGCTCCGACGAGGCCATGGCCGCGAACCCGGTCTACGCGGGGCTGCCCGCGGTGCAGGCGGGCCAGGTCGTCGGGTGGGACGACAAGCGGCCGTTCACCTACGCGAGCTACGTCGAGTGGTTCGACGAGCTGATCGCGGTGCTCGACGGCGCGGAGGTCGTGTCGGGCGTGCCTACGTCCTGACGTCCGCGCCGTCCCACCAGTCGAGGACGACGGTCGCGTGGTAGGTGAGCCAGCGCGACGGCTCGCCCGCGGGGGAGTCGACCTCGAACCACACCCGGCCCGGGTGGCGCCGGCCCTGGAGCCAGGTGCCGTCCGGGCGCCGGGCGCGGCGGACGTGCTCGACGGCGTCCGCCGCGCGCGGGTCGGGGGGCGTCCCGTCGAGCAGCGACGCCTCGCGCAGGTAGACCAGCGCGTTGAGCACGCTGTAGTACCAACGGAACGGGTACGCGAGGCGGAACACCCAGTCCCCGACGGGCTCGCCCGTGCTCAGTCGGCGGAACAGGCCGCGGCGCAGCAGGTACTCCTCGCCCGACCGGCGCGCCGCACGCAGCTCCTCGCCGCCGCCGGCGAGCTCCTGATAGGCGAGCAGCCCCTTGAGCGCGTTGAGGGTCGAGTGGAACGAGGAGACGGTGGCGCCCTCGACCCAGTCGCAGTTCCACCCGCCGTCGGGCAGCCGGCCGGCGAGCACGGCGGCGAGCAGCTCGGAGACGTCGACCCCGAGCCAGGCGCCGGCCGCGAGCGTGTACCCGTTGATGCACCAGTCGACCTCGCCGCCCCAGTAGGGCAGGTCGTCGTACTCCCACCGGCTGTGCGCCGCGAGCAGCTCGGGCGTGCGGCGCGCGCGCAGCACGCCCGGGTCGAGCCCCCACTCGCGCAGCGCGACGAGCGACCACGTCGTCGCCGTCCAGGGCTGGCCCTCCTCGGGTGCTCCGCCGGCGTCCACCGCTCCCGCGTCCGCGGGGAAGTACGCGCCGCCCGCCCACTGCCCGTCGGGGTCCTGCAGCGCGAGCAGGCGCGCGCCGAAGCCCTCGGTCGCGACGCGCGCCCGCGTCGCCTCCCAGACCTCGGGAGGCGCGTGCACGACGTCGCGCTCGACCCGCCACCGCAGCGCCGGGTCGGCGTCGAGCAACCAGTCGACCAGCCCGTCCTCGGGCGGCCCTCCGGGAGTGGCGGCGGCCATGCCGTCACGCTACGCCCGGGCGCGCGCGGCGTCAGCCCTCGTCGTCCACCCGTCCGGCGATGACGGCGACGGCGCGCGCGAGCTCGTCCCCGCTCGGGATCGCGTCCGGGCTGAGCAGCCAGAGGATGCCGAGGCTCTGCACGAGCACGAAGTCGAGCCGGGCGACGGCCGCGAGGTCGTCCTCGCTCAGCTCGGGGCGAGCCGCCCGCAGGTGCTCGAGGATCCCGAGGTAGCCCTGCCCGGTCGCAGCGGCCAGCTCGCGGCTCGCCTCGCCGTCGCGCAGGACGCGCACGGAGTTCTCGAGGCTCGCGAGCAGGGCCTCGCGGTGCGCGGCGAACACCTCGGGCATGCGGTTCCACAGGGCGGCGAACCCCTCGAGGAGCGGGAGCGACGCGGTCTCCTGGACGACCGCCTCCATCGAGTCGCCGATGCCGCTGCCGAGCGACTCGAGGAGCGCCTCGGTGAGGAGGCGTTCCTTGGAGCCGAAGTGGTAGCCGATCGCGGCGAGGCTGACGCCGGCCGCGGAGGCGATCTCGCGCGCGGTCGCCTTGGCGACGCCGCGCTCGACGATCACCTGGCGCGCGCCGGCGAGGAGGTCTTCACGGTTTCCCACGAGGGACAGTCTATCTCGAGAGTCAGACAAATGTTCTAGACAAGCGTGCCACCCCTCTGTTAGACATGTGTTTAAGACGAACGTCCAAACGGAGGGCACCGACATGACCGGCACCGACCACACCCCGCACGTCCTCGTCTCCGGCGGCGGCATCGCCGGGCTCGCGCTCGCGCTGCAGCTCGTGCGGCAGGGCCGCCGCACCACGCTCGTCGAGCGCGCCACGGCCCCGCGTCCCGGGGGCCAGGCGGTCGACCTCCGCGGCGCGAGCCGCGAGGTCGCGACCCGCCTGGGCCTCATGCCCGGCATCGAGCAGCGCCGGGTGCACGAGGAGGGCCTCGCCTACGTGGACGGTCGGGGTCGGGTGTTCGGCCGCATGTCGATGGCCGCCTTCGACGGCGAGGGCGCCGTGGCGGAGATCGAGATCGCGCGCGGAGACCTCGCGCGCGTCCTGCTCGACGCGCTCGTCGCGGCCGGGGACGAGGCACCGGGCCTCCTCGACCTGCGCTACGGCGACCGCATCACCGCGCTCACCCAGGACGCCGACGGCGTGGACGTCACGTTCGAGCACGCCGACGACGCGCGCTTCGACCTCGTCGTCGGGGCCGACGGCGTCCACTCCGCGACCCGCCGGCTCGCGTTCGGCCCGGAGGAGCAGTTCGCGACGTACCTCGGCGGCTACGCGGCGTTCTTCACCCTGCCCACGCCCGACGACGTCGAGCCGGGCTGGTTCGCCATGCGGTTCGTGCCCGGTGCGACGTTCGGGATCCGCCCCGACCTCGACCCCTCGACCTCGAAGGCCCTGCTCACGCTCCGGGTCGACCGGGACCCCGCGCTCCGCGGCGACCGGGCGGGGCAGGAGGCGCTGGTCCGCGGCCTCCTCGAGGGCGCGGGCTGGCACGCCCCGACGATCCTCGACGCGATGTCCGACGCGTCCGACCTCTACTTCGACGAGCTCGTGCGCATCGACGTCCCCGACCCCGTCGCCGGCCGGGTCGTGCTCCTGGGGGACGCGGCGTCGTGCGGCTCGCCCATGACGGGCCAGGGCACCGCGACCGCCCTGGTCGGCGCCTACCTCCTCGCCACGCGGCTGGGGGCGACCCCCGACGACCCGGCCGGCGCGGCGCGGCGCTACGCGGCCGACGTCGCCCCGTTCGTCGAGGCGGGGAAGAAGATCCCCGGCGGCGGCATCGCGCGCATGGTGCCGGGGAGCCGGCTGGAGGCCGCGGTGCTGCGCGCGACCACCCGCGTCATGCTGTCGCGCGCGCTGCGCCCGCTCGTGCGCCGCATGTTCACGGCCGGCGGCGACGCGCCGTCGCTCCCGGTGACCGACTCGGCGCCGCAGCCCGTCCGCTGAGCGACCGCCCGGCTCCGTGCCGCGCCGGGCCCGCTGCGGGCCCGGCACGGCACGCCGTCAGACGAACCCGAACACGGGCGGGAAGACGACGACCACGATCGCGGCCCACGCCGCGTACACGGGCAGGAACCGGGTCTGCCAGGCCACGAGGTCGGCGAACGGCCGCCGTCCGCGCAGGAACGCCGTCGCCAGGACGGCGGACCACACGAGGTGCACGAGCAGGAGCAGGTTGAGCCCGAGCGCGGCGGCCTTGTTGGGGCTGACCCCGAACTCGGCGATGCGCGTGAGCATCGCGGTGAGCGCGACGGCGTCGACCGCGAGCGCCGCGACGACGAGGACGACCTGGAGGCCGTCGAAGAACGACGGCGGCGCGAGGGGGTCGCGCGCGGAGACGGAGTAGAGGAGCAGGCAGAGGACGAGCACGAGGATCGCGTCCATGAGGATGAGCAGCTCGCGGTCGACGGCGGCGAGGTTCCCCGCGGTCGCGAGGACGACGAACGCGGCGAGGAGCATGACGAGCGTCAGCGGCGTGAAGACGCGGGTCAGCACGGGCGCGATGTTCTCGACGACGTTCTGCTTGGCCTCGACGAGCCACGCGGCCACGATCAGCGCCGCCGGGACGCACAGGGTCAGGATCCAGGAGTCGAGGTAGGGCTCGAGGTCGACGCCGGCGAGCGAGAAGACCCCGATCGTCAGGCCCAGCAGGACGCCGCCCCCGAGCGCGATGAGCGTGTAGTACACGGCGAGCTCGCCCGTGAACCGCACGAAGTCCATGCGTCGTGGGTGCGAACGCCACCGCCCGCCGACGTACGCGAGCCCGACGACGGACCACAGCGCAACGGGGGCGGCGAGCGCCGCGAGGACGAAGGTCGAGTCCGTGGGCTGGAACGGGTACAGGTTGAGGACGAGGCCCAGCGCGACGAACGGCACGACGAGCGCGCCGACCACCCGTGCCGTGACCTGCCGCTTCCACGCGAGGTAGGCCGTGAGGAACGGCAGCACGAGGAGCCCGACGTTGAGGCCGACCGTCTCCCAGGGGAGGAGCACGGTCGCGACCTTGACCGTGACGCCCACCGCGACGGCGAGCGCGAGCACCACCGCGAGCTCGCGCCACGACCGCGTGCGGCCGGTCGGCTGCTCGCCGACGAGGACGAGCTGCTTCCACAGCCGCTCGGAGTGCTCCTGCGCGAACTCGCGCGACAGGTCGTCGAGCGTGCCCATGCGCTTCACGGCGACGAGGAACGCCTCGTCGTCGTCGAGCCCGGTCGCGCGCAGGTCCTCGACCCGCTCGCGCAGGTGGTCCTCCATCTCGTCGACGTCCGCGCCGGAGATGGCCTCGCGGCGGCGGACGTAGCCGCGCCACTGGTCGATCTGGGCCTCGAGCGCGGCGTGCGGGCCCGGGCTCACCCCGTCCGCCGGGGCGGTCGTGGCGCCCATCAGGCCCACCCCTCCGCGACGCGCGGCGGGGTCGGCAGCCCGTCCTGCGCCGTTCGCCAGACCTGGTGGAGCGCGTGCGCGACGACGTCCCACTGGGCCTGGCGCTCGACGAGCGCCTCGCGTCCCGCGGCGGTGATCGCGTAGTGCTTGCGGCGCCGTCCGACGTCGGACGTGCCCCACGACGCCTCGACGAGACCGAGCCTCTCCAGCCGGTGCAGCAGCGGGTACAGCATGCCGTCGGTCCACTGCATGCGGCCTCCCGAGAGCTCGTCGACGCGCTTGAGGATCGCGTAGCCGTACGACCCGCCGTCCGCGAGGATCCCCAGCACGAGCGGGGTGGCCGACGCGGCCACGAGGTCCTTGTCGATTCGCATGGCACTCCTATGCCTAGTTCTTCTAGGGATAGAGACCCTAGCAGATCTAGGTGTGGTTCCCGCCCCCCGCTACGGTGACCGGACGGCCACCCGTCAGCCCTGGGCGGGCGCGCGTGGGCCAGCGCCGCACTCGAGGCCGGGGTGCGCCGGAGCGAGGACACGGAAGCCCCGCGCCTCGTCGCTGCTCTTCCAGCCGTACGGGAACGCCGGCGGCGCCGGAGCGGGGTGACCCCGGTCCCGGCGCCGCGTGCGTGCTCGGTCAGGCGACGGCGGTCGCCTCCAGCTCGACGAGCTGTCCGGGGACCGCCAGGCGGGTCACCCCGAGCATCGTCGTCGCCGGGGCCACGCGCGCGGCCCCGAGCCGTGCGGCGAGCACCCCGTAGTGCTGGAGGAGCGCGTCGACGTCGGTCGTGTAGACGTTCAGCCGGACGACGTCCGCGAGCGTCATGCGCGCCTGGCTCAGCACCGCCTCCAGGTTGTCCAGGCTCAGCGTGAGCTGCGCCGCGAGATCACCCTCGTGCCGGGGGCGGCCGTCGTGCGACATCGCCGTCTGCCCGGAGCAGAAAAGGGTCCGGGCGTGCCCCGAGACCAGCTCCGCCTGGTTGAACCCCAGCTCCTGCGACCACGTCACGGGGTTGATCGCCGTTCGTTCCACTGCCATGCCGACTCCGTCCGACTCGTCCTGCCGGGCGCGCGCGTCGACCCTCGTGGCCGACGTCCCGCACACCCGTCTCCGAGCCTCTCGGCGATAGACGACACCCCCTGTCATGTATCCCGGTACGTTTCTCAGGTGCGCGCCGACCGGCTGGTCTCCCTGGTGCTGCTGCTCCGACAGCGGGGCCGGCTGTCCGCGACCACCCTGGCGCGTGAGCTCGAGGTGTCGACCCGCACGGTCCTGAGGGACGTCGAGGCGCTCTCCGCCGCAGGCGTGCCGATCTACGCCGAGCGCGGCCGGCACGGAGGCTTCACGCTCCTGCCCGGGTTCCGCACGGAGCTCACTGGCCTCACCCCGGACGAGGCGCTCGCCGTGCTCGCCGCCACGTCGGGTCGTGGTGGGCATGTGCTCGACCTGGGAAGCGCGCTCGCGTCGGCCGTCCGCAAGGTCGTCGACGCGCTTCCCGAGGCCCACCGTGGCGCGGCCGACGACGCGGCCCGTCGGATCCTCGTCGAGCCGGAGATCGACCTGCTCGCTCGCCGGCAGGCTGCCGAGGAGGTCCCCGTGGCAGTCCTGCGCGAGGTCCGGCGCGCCGTGCTCGGCGGGCGGAAGCTCCGGATCCGCTATGCGGCCGTCGGCCGAACACCGGCCTCGCGCGAGGTCGACCCGGTGGGCATGGTCACCGCCCGCGGCACGGGCTACCTGCTCGCCACGGTCGGCGGGGAGGACCGTACGTACCGCCTCTCCCGGGTCCTTGCCGCCGTGGCGCTCGCCGAACCGGCGGACCGTCCCGACGTCGTCGACCTCGAGCAGCTCTGGCGCGAGCGAAGCGCCCGGTTCCGGGCCGGTGACGACCAGGTCGTCGCGCGCGTCCGGCTCGTGCCGGACCGACGGGACGTGCTCGTAGGCACCGCGGTCTCCGTCCACGCCGAGTCCGTCGCCGACGGCGGCCTGCTGGTGCTCGACGTGAGCTTCCAGGACCTCCGGCACGCCGTCTGGGCGGTGTGGCAGCTCGGGCCGGACGCCGAGGTGCTGGACCCAGCACCGCTGCGCGACCTGCTGCGGGACCGCGCCGTCGCGACCGCGCGACGCTACGGGGCACCGGACGACGCCCCGACAGAGTGACGGCCCCGCCGCGGACGGCGCGGCGGGGCCGTCGTCGAGCCCGGGCGGGACCAGGTGGTCCCGCCCGGGGTCGTGCACGGGTCTCCCGGAGGAGGGTCGGGCTACCCGGCGTAGGTCTCGAGCTCGGCGACGCGGGGCGTGCCCGACGCGCCGGTGATCTCGAGGTTGATCTTCTTGAGCGACGTCGCGGTGAACGTGATCGTCCCCGCACCACTGCCCGTCTTCAGGACGGCGCCCGTGTCGTTGTTCACGAGCCGCCACGTCCCGATGCTGCCGCCGCCCGCGGCCTCCTTGACGACGACCCTGCCGACGGTCGTCGCGGTGCCCCACTTGACGGAGACGGTCCCCGTCGAGCCGCTGGGCGACCACCACGTCGCGGTGCTGCCGTCGATCGCGTTGCCGTAACTCGTCCCGCTCGCCTTGCTCGAGCCGTCCGCGCCGGCGCCGAGGCTGAGGTTGGTGCCCGACGGCGGGTCGGTCGGGTCCGTGGGGTCGGTCGGGTCGGTCGGGTCGGTGGGGTCGGGGTCCGGCGTCTGCGGCGTGCACGAGCCGTCCGAGACCTTGAGGCCCTTGTTCGCGCCCGCGGTCTGGTTCACGAGGTTCGGCACGCAGCTCGCGCCGTCGAGCGTGTAGGAGTAGGGGATGCTGACCGACGTCGTGGAGGTCAGGTTCGGACCGGCCGGCTGGATGTCACCGCTCGGGCTCGACCACGTCACGTTGTCGAGGACGTTCCCTGCGACCTGCCAGGTGCCCTTCTGGTCCGTGTAGAACGTGCCGAGGACGTCCTTCGAGTCCTCGAAGTAGTTGTTCTCGACCTTCGCCTTCGCCCCGGCCCGCGAGTTGATCCCGGACTCGTTGAGGTGCACGTAGTGGTTGTTGTAGATGTGGGCGATGCCGCCGCGCAGGAGCGGCGTGCGCGAGTCGAGGTTCTCGTACTTGTTGTGGTGGAACGTCACGAACCCGTTGGACGTGTCGCTCTCGCTCGAGCCGATGAGGCCGCCGCGGCCGGAGTTGCGCAGGATGCTGTAGGACAGCGTCACGTACTGGACGCCCGCCTTCATGTCGAACAGGCCGTCGTAGCCCTCGGACTCCCCGCCCGACGCCTCGAGCGTCACGTGGTCCACCCACACGTTGCGGACGTCGCTCTCCATGCCGATCGCGTCGCCGCCGTTCGACGTGGGCGAGCCGGACTTCTTGACGTTCTTCACGGTGACGTTCTGGATGATGACGTTGCTGGCCTCGCGGAGGTGGATGCCCAGCTGGTCGAACGTCGCGCCGTTGCCGACGCCGACGATCGTCACGTTGCTGACCTGCTTGAGCTCGATCACGCCGGCCGCCGTGTTGCAGCTGTCGCCCGAGACCTTGGCCGTGTTGCCGTGGTTGATGGTGCCCTCGACCTCGATGACGATCGGGGTGTCGTCGCTGGCCCTGTTGCACAGGGCCGCGTGGATCTGGGTGCCGGTCGTGGCGCGGACGGTCTGGCCGCCGGCACCGCCGGTCGTGCCGCCGTTCAGGGTCGCGTAGCCGGTCGCGCTCCCGGTCACGGCGGCGTTCGCCGTGCTGGTCAGGGCGGTCACGCCCATCGTGGCCGCCAGGGCCGTCGCGGCAGTGGCCGCGAGCAGTCGTCGTGCGACGGGTCGTCTCATCGTGGTGCCTCACCTTTCGTCATCGAACTGGGGGCGGTGCGTGGTGACTCGCGGTGGCCAGGTCCGCGCTCGCGTCGGTCGACGCGGCGACCTCGTCCTGGTGCGCGGGCGCCGGGTCGTGCGCACTGCGCGGCTCCCGACGACGACGTCGGGCTGGCCCGCCTCGACGAGCTCGTCGAGGCCCTCGGAGGAGGTAGAGATCTGGGTAACCGGTTTCCCGATCGTAGGATACCGGTTTCCCATTGCGCAAGCCGGGTGTTCTTGACTCCCGCTTGACCGTCGCACCCTGCCGACGGGGAGCGTCACGCTCGTGTCGCAGGAGGGTCGGCGGCGTACCGACTCTCTCCCGCTGCTACATCAGCCGGGTCGACTCGAGCGCCTTGGCGAGGTCGTCGTTGAGACCGATGAGCGGGACCCGGAGAACGAGACCGAGGAGCAGGGCGGGGAGGACGAAGAGAGCGAGACAACCGAGGGAGATCCAGTAGTCCCCGTCGTAGATCCCCGCGATGGCCGCGCGGACTGCGGTCGTCGCGTGGGAGACCGGGAGGAAGGGGCTGATGTTCTGGAACCACTGCGGGAGGACGCTGAGTGGGTAGGCCCCACCCCCGGCCGAGATCTGGACGACGAGCAGGAAGACGGCGAGGGCCTTGCCGGCCTCGCCGAACGAGAGGACCAGCGTGTACGTGATGAGCGAGAAGACCAGCGACATCACCCAGCCCGCGAGGATCAGCAGTGCCGGGTAGACCGGCCGCACGCCGACGAAGCCGATGAGCCCGACGTACAGCAGCGAGCTCTGCAGGAGAGCGAGGACGGCGAAGATGCCGTAGCGGCCGAGGTACTCCTGGGGGAGCGTGAGGTCCGTCCCGGCCGGTAGACGATCCCGCACCACGTCGACCCGGATCAGGACCGAGAGCAGCAGCGCACCGACCCACAGGCCCAGGACGGAGTAGAAGGGCGCCATCTGGGCACCGAACGTGTCGACCTTGAACACCGGGATGGTCTTGAGCGCCACGGGAGAGCTCAGCTCGCCGGCGAAGGTCTCCGGGTCGGGGCCGACGATCTCGGTGAGCTTGCTGAGATCGCCCGACTCCGAGGCTTCGCGCAGCGCGGAGGCCACGCCGTCGAACCGGGCGGCCGCGGCGTCCAGATCCCCGGCGATCGTCGTCATGGTGCCCTCGGCGGCCGTGAGCACGCCAGCGAGGGACCCGGAGCCTTCCGACAACGCAGAGACCGCGCCCGACAGGTCGTCACCGATGGCGACGAAGCCGCCGTTGATCGACGAGAGCGTGCCGGCGAGCCGGTCGAGCTGGGGCCTCAGGCTGTCGGCGTACGAGCTCTGGACGCCCTCGACGGCGTTCCTGGCCTCGTCGACGAGAGCGATGACCTCGTCACGCGTCGCCTGGCTGTCCGTCTCGCCCTGGGACAGCCGCGTCGCTGCCTCCTGGAGGCGGTCGCGCAACAGCTCCTGGCGAGCGAGGGCTCCGTCGATGCGAGAGACGACCAGCTCGAGCGCGTCGCGCAGCACGGGGTCGGTCGCAGCGTCCGCCTGCGCCTGGAGCTCGTCTCGCACTCCCTGGTAGGCGGTGATCTGCGAGTCGACCTGCGCGGCGAGCGTGTTCAAGGTCGCCACCGCCGTCTGGTTCTGCGAGTCCAGCGACGTGAAGAGCTGGTCTACCTGTGCCCCGAGTTCTCGATAGCTGTCAGCGCTCGTCGAGAAGGCCGCAGCGAGCGACTCCGTCGCGGTGTCCAGCGTGGAACCGAGTGCCCGTGCCGCGTTCGACCCGTCACCGATCGCCCCGGCCGTCTCGCGCAGGGCGTCGACCGACGAGGTCGCGAGCGACGACGCGCTGCTCACCAGCGGCTTGCTGGACGAGACGAGCATGCCGAGGGCCTGCGCGCTGCTGGCTCCCGCGCGCAGCTGGGAGGCGAGCGCCGTGGCGTTCGCCTCCAGCCGCGAGATGGCCGCGCGCGTCTCGGGGTCCTCGAGGTTGTCCGCGAGAGACGAGACGACCCCCAGCCCGACCTCGTTCAACGTCTTGGTGAAGGTCTCGTTGATCTGCACGGAGACCTCGGTCGCCGCCTCGCCCGTGATCTTCGGCGACAGCGCGTTCGTCTTCTCGTTGGTGTAGTAGTCGATCCGGGCCGACGTCGCGCCCGGCACGAGGAAGGTCATCATCTGCTGGCTGAAGTCCGCGGGGAGCACGAGAGCGGCGTAGTACTCCTCCGCCTCGGTGCCCCGGATCGCCTCCTCCGGGCTGGTGAACACCCAGTCCAGGTCGGTGTTGGCGCGCAGGGCGGACAGCACCTGATCCCCGATGTTGATCCGCACGGGCAACAGCCCACCCTCGTACCCCTCGTCAGCGTTGGCCACCGCGACCTTGAGGTTCTTCACGTTGCCGAACGGGTCCCAGCTCGAGAGCACGTTGAACCAGGCGAAGAACGAGGGGATGACGACGACCCCGAACAGCACGACGAGGGCGATCGTGCTCCGCGTCGCCTGCCGCAGGTCGTGACGGAAGAGCAGGGAGACGTTCCTCACGACCGGTCCCCGTGCCCCTGGAGCTCAGCCAGAGGCGTGTCCGAGCGGGTGGCTCGCTCCTCCCGTGCCAGGACCTGCCGCAGCGTGCTCTCGGGCATCCCCTCCACCTTCCCCGCGAAGACGATGTTCTGCCGGATGTACTCGATCGTCACGATGGTCCCGATCACGAGCAGGCACAGCACGCCCCAGAGGCCGAGGATCGTCGCCTTGGCGTCCGGCACGACCCAGGCGATGCCCAGAAGTACCGCGCTCACGACGAGACCGATCAGCAACGCCAGCCGGATCACGGTCAGAT
The DNA here is from genome assembly GCF_055571305.1 of Cellulosimicrobium sp. NPDC030954. Lineage (NCBI taxonomy): Bacteria > Bacillati > Actinomycetota > Actinomycetes > Micrococcales > Promicromonosporaceae > Cellulosimicrobium > Cellulosimicrobium sp. NPDC030954. The sequence continues at coordinate 253,323 of NZ_JBVIFN010000006.1, read as the reverse complement.
GGTGCTTCGCGAACCACTCCGCCCGACGTGCCGTCTCCTCGCGGAACCGCTGTCGATCGCTCAGCGCCTGGACGATCTGGCCGAGGCGGCGCCGGGAACCGAAGATCTGCACGTCCTCGCTGACGAAGAGCCCCGTCTCGGCCAGCTTGACGTTGAACAGCCGCGAGAAGTTGCCGAGCCTCTGCCGCAGGAACATCCCCAGGACGAAGGCCAGCACCGCGAACAGCAGGAGCACCGCGACGTACCGCCAGTAGTAGCCGTCGTAGAACCCGCCGATGGTCTCGCGCATCGCGTCGATGCCGTAGGTGAAGGGGAAGAGCGGAAACAGGGACCGAAAGAAGCCCGGCATCATCTCGATCGGGTAGATGCCCGAGGCACCGGGGATCTGCATGATCACGAGCAGGATCGCCAGACCCTTGCCGACGTAGCCGAGCGACACCGCGAGCGCGTAGATGATCGACACGTAGACGAGCCCGGCGAAGACGCTGGTCGCGACGAACGCTGGGGCGCTCGCCATCTGCACCCCGATGACGACGTCGCCGATGCTGACCAGGAGCGCCTGGAGCACGTTGAGCGCTGCGAGGAGCATCCACCTCCCGAGGTAGGCCTGGCGCACGGTGAGGTCCGGGATCCCGTCGGTGTCTGCCTCCTGCTTGAGGAGCACGACGAGCATGAACGCACCGATCCACAGAGCGAGGTTCGTGAACAACGGCGCCATGGCGGACCCGTAGGTGGCCACGGGGAACAGGTTGTGCTGCTTCACCTCCACCGGCGACGACATGAACTGCGCGACCTGCTGCGGGTCGAGCTCGGTCAGCGCGCTCAGCTTGCGCCAGACCTCGGCGCTGCTCAGAGCGCTGACGTCGGTCCGCAACCTCTCGAGGTCCTGTTCGACACTCTCCAGGTTGCCGTCGAGCAGGGTGACCGCGGAGCTCGCCTCGGCCATCTGCCCCTCGAGACCGTCGAGGAGCACGACCGCCTGCGTCACCAGCTCTCGTTGCGCCTCGAGCGCGGTCGAGAACGCGCCGGCGCTCGCCGAGAGCTCGGCCATGGTCCGGTTGATCTCCGGGACGGTACCGATCAGCACGGTGTGGATGGCGCCCGCCGAGCTCGCCGAGTCCTGGACGGCGCCGTTGATCGCGGTGGCGGTCGTCTGGAGGGCTGTGGAGACGTCCGTGATGTCCTGGTTGAGCGCCGCCAGGTCGCCGAGGAGCTGCCGGTCCGCCTCGTTGCGCTCCGCCAGCCGGTCGACCGCCTCGCTCAGCTCGCGATACCCGGGGTCCGCCGGGTCCATCGTCGCGAGCTGCGCCTGGAGCTCGGCGAGCACCGTGCTGCTGGCGTCCGCGACGGCCCCCGCGTCGTCGATCGCGGTGCCGATGGTGAGATTCGCGTGCTGCACACCTGCCGAGAGCGTGGTGACGGCGAGGTTCAGCCGCGCCGACGCCCCGGACAGCAGCGTGGCGCCGGACACGTACGCCGACGTGACCGAGTCGGTGAACGAGACCAGGTCCTGCTGCGCGTCGGCCACGAGGGTCTGAGCCTCGGTGATCGAGGACTGGACGTCGCCGATCGTCTCGTCCACCTGGGTGAGCGCGCTCTTGGCGTCCGTGAGCGCGGTCCCCGCGTCGGCGAGCGTCGTCTGCAGGTCCGCGAGGCCGCCGCGCGCGGCCTCCAGCTCTCCGACGGTGGCGTCGAGAGCGTCGAGCGTCGTCGTCCTCGCGTCGAGCAGGTGGGCCCCCGTGTCGACGCCGGCCTTCTCGAGGTCCTCGGCGATGGTCTTCGCCACGGTGGAGACGAACGTGCTGTTCACCTGAGAATCGAGGGTCGACGCTCCGACGCCGGTGATCTTCGGAGCGATCGCGTTCGCCTTCTCGTTGACGTAGTAGTCGAGCTCCGGGCGGACGTAGGTCCCCGTGGTGATGCTCAGCAGGTCCTTGCTGAAGGTGGGCGGGACGACGATGGCGGCATAGTATTCTCCGGATCTCACCGCGCGCATCGCGGCGTCCTTCTCGAGAAATCCCCACCCGAGCTGGTCGTTGGTCTTGAGCTGGTCGACGATCTGGTCGCCGACGTTGAGCTCTCCCGTCATCTCCGACGACGCCCCCTCGTCGAGGTTGACGACCGCGACCTTGACGTGCTCGGTGTCCGAGTACGGATCCCAGAAGGCGAGGATGTTCACCCACGCGTACATGGACGGCATGATGACGAGCCCCAGGACGATGGCCCACACCTTCGGTACCTGAAGAATTCTCCGGGCATCGCGGCGAAACACCCTCAGGGCATTGGCCATCGTTCCTCCCCGTCGCCCCGCGGTGTGCAGCGAGTGCATATGGACGTCGCCTGGGCGCCTCCCGGACAATGATTGTTCCGCGTCAGCGGACGACCGCGTTCCGTCGGTGCACGGGCTCGTGCCTCGGTGCACGAGTTTGGCGCGGTCCGCACAAAAACTCTCGGTCGACCCGTGATACCTGGCAAAGATCACCCGTCACATCACCCTGGCATCCCCCACCGGCTCCGCTGCGCCTCGGCCCGCAGGAGGCCGCGCAGCACGCACCCGGACTGCGTCGTGCACGGGTGAGGAACGGGTGACGACCCGTGTGCGCGCTCAGGTGAAGTTCCTGGCCCGCCGCACTCCTGACAAGGGCCGGTGCTACCGTCAAACGGCGCGACACGCCCAGAGATCTCGACGTAGGAAATGCGGATGACACGCCGCGAGCCGCGGTACGACCGTGACTCGTCCGACCATGTGGCATGGGCGACGGAAATGCACCGCGCGATGATTCCAGACGCGGGAAGATCGCACCCAGGAGGACCTCATGCGCACACGAGTCGTCCGGCCCGACACCAGTGGTTCGGTCGTCGTAGGCCGGAACATGGACGTCCTGGCGAACCGGCTCCTCGCCGCAGCGCGGGCCGAGGCGACGGCCCCGTAGGCCCCGTGGTGGTCGCCTCACGGCGTCCCGACGGACCGCGCCTCGTCGCGCAGAACCTGGCTGCACGCGATCCCGGACGCAGGCGCCTGACCTCCGCGGCGGTCGTGTCGGCAGGCGTGCTGTGCAGCGCGGTGCTCGCGCTCGAGGTCGTGCGACGTCTGCACGCCGACCCCGCCCTCCTGGCCATGGCGGTGTTCCTGTCGGCCCAGGCAGGCAACGTCGTCAAGGACCGCACACCTCGCGCCCGCGCCGGCACGGCCCTGTTCCTGGTCCCCACGGTCGCCACGGCGGTCGCCGTCGCCGCGCTGCTGTCCGCGCACCGACCAGCGGTTCTCGCAGTCTTCGTGGCACTGACCGGCGCTGCGACGTGGGTCCGCCGGTACGGGCCCCGAGCGGCAGCGATCGGCATGCTCGCGTTCATGGGCTACCTCTTCACCCTCTTCATGCGGCCCACCCCGGAAGAGCTGCCGGCCTACTGCCTGATCGCCGTCGGCGCGGTCGCGACCCAGGCCGTCGCCCGCGCCCTCCTCCGGCTCGAGCACCCTCGCCGTACGTTGCTCGCCCTCCTGGCCGAGCTGCGCATCGCGTCCGCCACCGCACTCCGCTCCGCGTCCCACCCGGCCCGCACCGGCACGCTCCGCACCCGGCTCGCCCGGATCGACGCGGTCGGCCGTGCCCTCACGTCATGGCAGCAGGACTACTCCACGTCCCGCCACGTCGGCTGCAGCGAGCGGTCGCTCGCCCGGCTCGTGCTCGACGCCCGGATCTGCACCGAGGAGACGTGCGACGAGCTGGCCCGTGCTGCCGATCGCCGAGCGGGGACCAGGGAGAGCGCCGTCCCGACCGCTCTCGCGCACCTGGACGCGGTGCTCGGCCCGCACCCGTCGAGCGCCCGCGTCGAGGCCGCGAGGGCGTGGGCCACCCGCACGCTCTCCTCGCGAGGGCGACCCCGTGGTGACGGCGTCCTGGAGTATCTCGTCGCACGGAGCACGCTCGCGCACGCCCGACTGCGCCAGGCCGAGCAGACACGTGGCACCCCGATGCCCCCGGTCGGTGCTCCGGACCCGTCGAGAGCCCACGCGTGGACCGGCGTCGGCGCTGCCGCACCACGTCCCGAGCGCCGCGTGCCCCACCCGCGCTGGACGCCGTGGCGGGAGTGGGCGCCGACGAGCCGGCTCGCGGTGCAGGCGATGATCGCGGCGTCGACGGCGGCCGCCGTCGGCGAAGCCATCTCCGCGAGCCGCTGGTACTGGGCGGTGATGAGCGCGTTCGTCATCTTCGCAGGGACGACCACGCGGGGTGGCGTCCTCACCCGTGCGTACCGGCGGGTCGCGGGGACGGTGGGAGGCATCGTCGTCGGCGTCGGGGCCGTCTCCCTGGCCGACCAGCACACGAGCGTCCTCGTCGGGATCAGCGTCGTCGCCGTGTTCGGCATGCTCTACCTCGGGCCGGTCAACTACGTCTACACGTCGTTCTTCATGACGGTCGTCGTGGTCGCGATCTACGCCATGCTCGGCGCCCTCCGCCACGACATCCTCGAGCTCCGGCTCGAGGAGACCCTGGCGGGAGCGGCCATCGGCGTCCTGTGCGCCTACCTGATCCTCTCGGCGAGCTCGCACCCCGCCCTGCTGGTGACGGTGAGCGCCTACTTCCATGCGCTGGACCAGCTGCTCCAGGTCGGGGACCGTACGTTCGGCGGGCGCGGCGACGGTGACGAGGCCCTCGCTGCCCTGCACGACCTCGAGGCTGCACGGGACGACGCCGAGCAGACCGTCGAGACGATGTCGACGGCGCTGCTCGGCCGCCACGTGTCAGAGGTGTCCGCCATCCATCTCATGTACGTCGCGACCCGCGCGTGCGGGGCCTTCGCGCAGGCGGTGATGGTGCGCGGGGCGCAGGCGGCCGGGAGCAGCGGCACGGGCGACCTCGTCGTTCAGGAGGCGATCGCCGACGTCCGAGCGGCTGCGGACGCCACCCGGGGTCGGCTCGACCACGCGCGGGACGGCACGTCCACGTTCGCCGCGTCAGTCGTCTCCCAGGTCCATCGGTTGCCGTCGGACGCGAGCGCGTCCCAGGCGTCGGCGCTCTTCGCCCTGGGCCGGGTCGAGTGGGCTCTGCGACACCTCTCGGAGGTCAGGTCGCGGCCGCCCGCGGGGTCGCGCCCGTCCGCACGGTCCGAAGGATCTGGATCACGCCGAGGACGACGAGGGAGACGCCGAGCACCCACCACAGCGCAGCGACACCCCACATCGGAGCCAGCAGCAGGACGACCCCGGCGAGAGCGCTGACGCCCGCGAACGCGAACGTCCAGCCCGCCGGACGCCGGGGACCGGGGGCCGCCGCCTCCGAGCGCATCGTCACGACGGCGACGACGCTCTCGACGATCCACAGGATGCCGACGAGCATGCCCACGAGATCGGCGAGCCACACCGTGGCGCGGCCCAGGTGGGTCAGGGCGACGACGCCCACGACGACGCCGAGCACCCCCAGCAGCCCGAACCCGACGCGTGCACCTCGCGCGCGGGAGCGCGAGGACGCGAACGCCAGGTAGACGACGCCCACGACGAGCGCGTAGACCGCCACGATCGCGGCCGCCACCTGTGCGGTCCTCGTCGGCCAGGCCAGGACGAGCATCCCGAGGACGAGCGCGACGACGCCGCTCGCCCGGATGACCGCCCGCAGGCGGTGGCCGAGGGAGCCGGGCTCGTCGTTCTCGGCGACGGTGCGTGGGCCCGGTGTCGACATGCCGCATGACCTCTCGTCGCAGGACGACGTGCGAGCAACCGATCGGCGGGGATATTCGGTGCGCCGACGAAGAGCCCGTTCCGCACGGATGCGCGGCGGCGTCCGGGCGAGCATATCTTTCCGCTCTCCCGCGCGCATTCAATGGAATATCGGGTGACCGCCGGGGTGACCGCCGGGGTGATATTCAGGGCATTCCCAGGCAGGATCGCGACGCCGTGGACACAATCGATCTCATAGGCGTAGCAATGTCCGACGCGGCCGGCACGGTCGTCGTCGAGAGGCTATGCGACCGACTGCACGAGAGGGACGTCTGTGAGCACGAATTCCGGAACGATCCGCACGGTCAACGGCATCCGCACGGCCGTCGGCGTGAGCGGGCTCGTCAGCGCGATCCTCGGCGTCCTCATTCTCGTGTGGCCGGGACGTACCGCGATGGTCGTCACCGCGATCGTCGCGGCCTATGCGATCATCGCGGGCCTCGTCCACCTCGGGCTCGGGCTCTTCAGCGGCGGCAAGGGCGGGTGGGCGCGCGTCGGTCGGATCCTCCTCGGGGTCGTGTTCATCGTCGCGGGCGTCCTGGCTTTCCTGAACCTCGGCCAGACCACCACCTTCCTCGCGCTGTTCCTCGGGATCCTCGTCGGGATCCTGTGGATCGTCGAGGGCATCGTGGACCTGACCTCGCTCCGTGACGCCGCCTCGAAGACGATCTCGATCCTGTTCGCGATCCTGTCGATCGTCGCGGGCGTCGTCCTGCTCCTCACACCGCTGTGGGGCGTCACCGTGCTGTGGTGGCTCCTGGGCCTCTCCCTCATCGTCCTCGGCCTCGTGAACATCGTGCGCGGCTTCCGCTACGGAACCGTCCGGGCATGAGGAGCCGCACCGTGACCACCCTCGACGGCCTGTACAACTTTCGCGACACCGGCGGGCTCCCGCTCCAGGGCGGTGGCTACACCCGCCCGGGGGTGCTCTACCGGTCGGAGGCGTTGCGGAGCCTCACCGACCAGGGAGTCGCCCAGCTCGCCGCGACGGAGATCGGTGTGGTCGCGGACCTCCGCACCTCCGCCGAACGCGAGGCCGCGCCCGACCGGCTGCCGAGCACGAGGCCGTTCGACACGGTCCGGCTGGCGATCGCCCAGGGGGCCATCGGCGAGCAGATCGGTGCCCTGACGGGCCCGGCGGGCGCGCCGTCGTCGGACGACGTCCGTGCGGGCATCGAGTCGTTGCCGGCACTGGGCGACCTCTACGTCTGGATGCTGCAGCGGTCCGCCGCGGCGTTCGCCGAGGTCGCGCGCATCGTCGCGGCCTCGCACGACGGCGCTCCCACGGCAGTGGTCGTCCACTGCACCGCCGGCAAGGACAGGACCGGCGTGGCCGTCGCGCTGCTCCTCGACGCGGTGGGGGTCGAGCGCACGGCGACCGTCGACGACTACGCGCAGTCCCAGCGCAATCTCTCCGGTCCGTGGGCGGACGGCATGATCCACATGATCGAGTCGCTCGGCATCACCGTCACGCCGCAGCTGCGGACGCTCGCCACCGGGACGCCCCCGTCCGCGATCCAGCAGGCGCTCGCGTGGGTCGGCGCCGGCGGCGGGAGCGCGGAGTACCTGATGTCGGGCGGTCTCACGCCTCGCGAGCTGAGCACCGTCCGGCGACGCCTCGCTGGGTGAGGCTCTTCGTCACTCGCCGCCGGCGAGGTGGAGCCGCAGCGTGATCTCGTACGCGTCGAGCTCGTCGAAGACGTACTGCGCGGCACCGCTGTCGTACTGTCCGGAGGACGTGAGGCCACGCAGGCGCTCCCTCATGATGCCGACCAGCGCAAGCTCGAACTCGAGCGCGTCGGGACCGGCGTCGTGCCGCGCACGACCTATCTCGAAGAACCACGGCCGCGACGACCGGTAGAGCTCCGGCGGGAACGCCGTCGAGTCGGGACGCGCCACCGTGCGGCGAGCGACGGCTCGCTCGGCCACGTCGTGCAGGTCGGCATGGATGAGGCGCACGTCGTCGGGCGCGTCGCGGTCGGCGGCCGGGCCGCTGAGCCGACGGACGAGAGCCGGCAGGGTGAGACCCTGGAGCATCAGGCTCCCGGCGGCCACGACGAACGCGATGAAGACCAGCAGGTCCCGTGCCGGGGTCTGCTCCGGGAGCGTCTGGGCCGCCGCGAGGGTCACCACGCCGCGCATGCCCGCCCAGACGACGACGGTGCTGTCCTTCCACGTCAACGGCGCCGCTTCGTAGTAGTCGATGTCGTTGCGCAGGCGACGGATGGACTCCGGTGCGCTCGCGTTCCGTCGCTCGCCGAGGACCACCAGCGGTCGAGGCGGATCCTCTCCGTCGCGCAACGCCTTCTCCCGCGCGGCGAGGCGCTTGTTGACCGACCTGCGGACCCGCACGTTGTGCAGACCGAGCATCGGGAACACGTAGGCGGCGCGGATGCCCGTCAGGATGACGAGCGCGACCGGCGCGATCCACAGCGCACCCAGCAGGTGCGCCCCGTCGGCGTCGCCGTGGGAGACGATCCCGTAGAGCTCGAGGCCCATCGCCAGGAAGACGGCGCCCTCGAGGACGAACTCGACCGTCCGCCAGTTGAGCTTGTCGGAGATCCGCTGCTCCGGCGTCAGCCAGCGCGTCGCACCGCGTCCGCAGACGATCCCGGCGGCGACAGCGGCGACGACACCCGAGCCACCGAGCGCCTCGGTCGGAAGGTAGGCCAGGTAGGGCACGGTCAGTCCCAGCGCGGTGTTGGCGGTCGCACTCCCCGTCCAGGCCCGCACCCGCAGCGCGATCGCGCCGACCCCGGCCCCGACGACGACGGCGGACAGCACCGCCCAGGCGAACGAGCCGACCGTACCGAGCACCGAGAAGCCCACCGCGGCCGCGGCGATCGCCGTCCGCAGGGTCACGAGGGCCGTGGCGTCGTTGAGCAGGCTCTCCCCCTCCAGCACCGCCAGCACGCGGCGCGGCGCCCCCTGCTCCTTGACGATCGAGGTGGCGACCGCGTCCGTCGGGCTCAGGATCGCCCCGAGGGCGATGCCGAGGCCGAGCCCCAGGCCGGGGACCGCCCAGGCGAAGAACACTCCCAGCACGAGCGCGCTGACGATCACGAGGACGACGGCGAGCCCCCCGATCGCGGTCGAGTCCCGGCGGAACTCGATCCGGGGCGCCGCGACGGCGGCGGAGTACAGGAGCGGGGGCAGCACCCCGACGAGGATCAGGTTCGGCTCGACCGAGATCGGAGGGATCGCGGGGACGTAGCTGACCGCGACGCCGATGCCCACCAGGACGAGCGGGCCGGCGACGCCCACCTTCCGGGCGAGCACGGTGACGACGACGATGAGGACGACCGCAGAGATGACGACCAGCAGCATCTCGGTCGACACGTCACGACCCTCCGGCGGTCGTCAGGTCGGAGACGCCGGAGCCGATCAGCTTGGTCCCCAGGATCACGAACAGCACCGTCATGATGACCGCGTGGTTCGCGACGAGCCAGTCCCGCGGCGCGGCGAGCTTCTTCTCGACCTGGCCCGGGGCGACGACGCTGAGCACCCACGGGACCGCCACCGCCGTCACGCCGAGGAGCCCGAAGACGAGGATCACCGCGACGACCTCGGCCACGGCGAGCGAGGCCTGCGAGATCCGACCGCCGGCGGCGATGAGCAGCGGCAGGTCCTTGGGCGACAGCGGACCGGAGATGAGCACGCCGATGAGGAAGGCCTTCATCAGCGTGAGCTGGTCGATGCTCTCCATCCACTTCGGTGTCTCCGTCGACGACCGCTTCCGCCACTGCACGACCGCGAGCGCGACGAGCGCCAGCCCGAGCGCGATCTCGAGGGCGTCGACGGCGTAGTGCGGTTCGGAACCTGCCTCGTCCGTCCCGCTCGATCGCCCCAGGAGCACGAGCAGGCCGATGAACACGATCGCGAACGTGTAGCAGCCGAGCACGAACGCCGTGCCGTTGGTGCGCCCCTTGCCGGACGTGGCCATGAGGATGACGGCGACGATCGCGAGCGGGCTGATCGCCACGGCGACACCGATCGTCAGCAGGTCTGCGAGAACTGTGAGCACGTGCCCTCCGGGGTCGGTCCAGGGGTGGTGGGCCCGCCGGTCGCCCGCCTCAGCGGTCCGACGGTCCCGGCCCCGGGCTCCCGTCCCGCCTCGCGGCGGCGCCGACGGCGTCGGACGCGCGCCGGCGGCTCCACCACGGCAGGACGACGAGCGACGCGACGAAGAAGCAGAGCGCACCCACGAACGTCCCGCCGTTTGCGAGCGAGCTGCTGATCGCCGACCCGTTCGGGAGGACGAACGCCCCGACCGCGGAGACCGCGAACGCGGCGCAGCCGACGAAGTTGACGACTACCGACCACCACCCGATCCGCCGCGGGTCCCACCACGTCGCGCCTGCGCGTGCGTACGCGACGAACGCGAGGTTGGCGCTCACGAGGAACGCCAGGGACCCCGCCGCGTCCGGGTTCCAGACGTACTCCGTCTCGGCGTGGCGCGATCGCGCGTACAGGGCGGCGGTGGTGCTGACGTTGAACATGATCGTGCCGAAGGACTGGGTGGCCGCGGTCAGCCACTCGGCCCGCACCATGCGCCCGGGCGCGTAGTGCACGGGGACGCTCACCGCCCCGCTGAGGAGCAGCTGGGCGAACCCGGCCGCGGTGAAGAAGAGCGCCCCGACGAAGTAGAGGAGGTTCGCGACCGACGACCCTGCCCACGACCCGAACCCCGGTGCCGAGCCGATCGCGAACAACGACGAACCGATCATGAACCCCCAGCACTGCTTCGTCAGGGTCGGGACCAGGAACGGCCGTGGTCGGACGGACGCGGTCATGATCGCTTCGCTCATGGCGACGGTTCCCCTCGATGGGCCGGCAGGACGGGTGGACGGGACGGCCGCGGGGCGAGGGCGGCGAGACCGCCCCCGCCCCGCCGTGCCCGCTCAGTGGTGGAAGTGCGACCCGCTCGAGGCCTCTCGCGGGAGCGGTGCGTCGAGCGCGTCGAGGAACGTGACCTCGCCCCTGATGTCGGCCAGGAGCGCCGAGGCGAGGTCGCGGCTGAGCCCGACCTTGACGACGATGCGCTGCAGGACGACGTCGGCCATGTCGTCCGCCATCGGGTACGCCGGGACGAGCCAGCCCTTCATCCGGAGTCGGTCGGCGAGGTCGTACAGGGTCCACTTGTCCGTGTACCCGTCCTTGAGCACCCAGGCGAACACCGGGATGGTGTCGCCCTTGCTCATGAGCTCGAACGGCCCGATCTCTGCGATCCCGCTCGAGAGATAGGTGGCGACGTCGATCGAGTTCTGCTGGACCTCCCGGTAGCCCTCCCGACCGAGGCGCAGGAACTGGTAGTACTGCAGCAGGACCTGCGCCCCCGGCCGGGAGAAGTTCAGCGCGAGCGTCGGCATGTCCCCACCGAGGTAGCTGACGTGGAAGATCATGCTCTCGGGGAGCACGGCGGTGCTGCGCCAGACCACCCATCCGACGCCGGGGTACACCAGTCCGTACTTGTGACCGGACGTGCTGATCGAGTTCACGCGGTCGATCTGGAAGTCCCAGACGAGGTCCGGCTGGCAGAAGGGCGCCACCATGGCGCCGGACGCCCCGTCGACGTGGATCTTGACGTCGAGCCCGGTCTTCGCCTCGATCTCGTCGAGCTTCTTCGCGAGCGCCTCGACAGGGTCGTAGAGCCCGGTGAAGGTCTGGCCGAGGATCGCGACCACGCCGATCGTGTTCTCGTCCACGTAGTCCTCGAGGTTGTAGCCGTCCAGCACCAGGTGGTCGGGCGTGACAGGCACGTACCGGGGCTCGACGTCCCAGTAGTTGCAGAACTTCTCCCAGACGACCTGCACCGCGGCGGACATGATGAGGTTCGGCCGCTCGGTCGACTTTCCTTCGGCCCTGCGCTTCTCCTGCCAGAGACGCTTGAGCGCCAGCCCGCCGAGCATGCACGCCTCGGAGGAGCCGATCGCGGAGGTCCCGATCGTGTCCGTGGGGTCGGGCACGTGCCAGAGGTCCGCGAGGATCCGCCAGCAGCGGTCCTCGATGGCTGCGGTCGCCGGGTACTCGTCCTTGTCGATCATGTTCTTGTCGGCCGACTCGCTGTAGAGCTTGAGCGCGTAGTCGTCCATCCACGTGGACACGAACGTCGCCAGGTTCAGGCGCGAGTTCCCGTCGAGGATCGCCTCGTCGTGAACGATCTGGTACGCCGTCTCGGGGAGGCTCGGCCCCCCGGGCATCTTGAACTTGTCGAGCTCCGTCGCCTCTCCGGGTCGCACGAAGACCGGGTTGACGCTCAGCGTCGGGTCGATGTTCGTCGTCTGGCGAGCCTTCGTGGTGTTGACGGTCATGCTGTCCTCCTGGTGCTCGGTGGGGTGGGTCGGTCGTGGGTCGACGGTGGCGGCATGCCGATCGGGCGGAGGCCGTCATCGCGCCACCGGCGAACGTCGCACCGCATCTCCGGCGGGCTCGGCGTCCGCTCTCCTTTCGGTCACCAGGATTTCTCCGAGGTCACCTCCGCCGCGGTCAGAGCGTGTTCTTGACGACCTTTCCGCCCTTGACGATGAGCTTGAAGTTCGCGTCGGGGTCGGCGATCACGGAAAGGTCGGCGAGCGGATCGCCGTCGACCAGGACGAGGTCGGCCCACGCCCCCTCGCCGATGACGCCCAGCTTTCCGGCACGGTAGGTGTTCCGCTCTCCTGCGAGCTCGAACAGCTCCGCGTTCCCGGACGTCAGCATCCTCAGCGCCTCGACATTGCTGTAGAACTCGCTCATGCGCGCCGCCATGACGCTCTGCCGGGACGCCGACTGCGGCTCCAGGAGAAGATCGGTCCCCCACGCGGTCTTGACGCCGTACTTCTTGGCCCACTCGTACACCTGCTCCGTCCCCGTGCAGATCTGCGCGTTCTTCGCGGCGCGCGCCGGGTCGGGGTAGTGATGGTCCGGCTCTGCGAACGGCTGCATCGAGAGCCACGTCCCCGTCTCCCCGACGAGCTGGATCGTGGCTTCGTCGGCCAGGTGGCCGTGCTCGATCGAACGGACGCCGGCGTCGATCGCACGTCGGATGCCGTCCACGGTGTACACGTGCGTGGCGACGTAGGTCCCGTAGTCGGCGGCCGCCTGCACAGCGGCGCGGATCTCCTCCGGGGTGTACTGCAGCGTGCTCAACGGGTCGTACATCGAGGCCGCGCCGCCGCCGAGAGTGAGCTTGATCTGGCTCGCTCCCTGCCGCAGCTGCTCGCGCACCGCGGCGAGGACATGCGGCACGCCGTTGGCGACACGCGTGAAGTGGAGATCGTCGGTGCGACTCGGCCGACCACCGAACTCCTGGGGCACGTCGTAGACGAACGCGAAGTCCGCGTGCCCCGACGTCTGGGAGATCATCGCCTGGCTCGGGAAGATGCGCGGGCCCTCGAAGACACCGCGGTCGATGAGTGCCTTCACCGGCGCCGTGTCCCCGCCCATGTCGCGCACCGTCGTGAACCCGCGCAGGAGCATGCGCCGCGCCTCCGCGATGGTGTTGCCGTACAACGTCCCGGTCGGACCCTGGACGAAATCCATCATGGTGTTGGCGTTGCCCATCAAATGCGCGTGCGCGTCGCTCATGCCGGGCATGAGGAACTTCCCCGCGCCGTCGATCTCGATGACGCCGTCGGTCTCGTGGCCTCCCACGGGTGACGACGAGACCGTGACGACGTGCTGGCCCTCGACCAGTACGTCCGCATTGTCGAGCGTTTTTTCGCTCACGCCGTCGAATACTCGGACATTCCGAATGATCATTCGCTGGGTTGCCGCCGTGGATGCGCTCATGCGGCGATGCTAACCAGCACGACTTCCGCACCGGACGTCGAATGAGCAATTTCCCCCGCCCCCTCACACGGTGCACCACCCGGCCTTTCACCCGCACCTTCACCCGGAATGCCCCTTTCTGGGCATGCTGACGGGGGGGTCCCGTGGTACGACTGGGTTGGGATTGTCGACCTGCGGCCCGGAACGGCCGATCTGGAGGTTTTTACGACGATGTCGAACGATGTTCGCGACGACGGGTGGATCTGGGCGCCCGGGCGCACGGTGGCCGCGCGGGACCGGTCCAGGAGAGCGTCGGCCACCGGCGCGGGGCGGAGAGCGCCGTGAACCTCAACGACCCTGCCGGAGCGCTCGCGGCGCTCGAGCAGGCGGTCGCCTCGGGCTCGTCCGACGGGATCGCGGCGGCAGCGATGACGAACCTCTGGCCGCTCTACAGCTCGCACTACGACCTGCTCGTACAGACGATCGAAGGGCTGCCGCCCCCGGTGCTCGAGCGGTACCTCGCGCTCCGCATCGTCCATCCGATGACGCCGCTCCTCGCACGTACGCACCGCCCGTTCAAGCCGCTCATCGATCCCGACGAGGCGCGGACCCTGAGCCCGGAGGAGTTCGACTTCCTCGCCCTCGCCCAGATGCTCGCCTTCCGCCTCAGCGGGGACGTCGCGGCGGCGGTGGTCTGCGCCCAGCGTCTCGCGGAGCGGTTCGCGAACGTCGATGCCGAGTGGCACCAGCGCACCGACGGGCCCCTCTGGTTCGCGCGCGTCCAGATCGGCTCGACGTACCTCCTGGCCGGCGACTCACGCCGGGCGCTCCTGGAGTTCGCGACGGCCAGAGAGCTCGGCCGGCACTCGATCCAGCCGGATGCGGAGCGGTTCGCGTTGAGCCGGCTCGCCCTCGCCCACGCGCTGCGCGGATCGCTGGACGACGCGCGGGCGGCGCTCGACGAGGCCTCTGACAAGCCCGGCCCCACCCCGGCGCACGAGCGGTCGACGCAGGCGACCGAGGCTACCGCCGAGGCCCTGATCGCCGTCGACCGGATGAGCGCGGACATGGAGCTGCGGCTCGCGGGGCTCGAGCCCTACCACAGCGTGGAGATGACGTGGCCGTTCGCGCTGCTCGCCCGTGCACGCGCGCTCGTCGCTCAGCACCGGCCGAGCGAGGCGATCGAGGTGGCCGAGCTCGCTCAGGAGTCGCATGCGCGTCAGCACGGTTCGATCGCCGACGACATCGTCGCGGCCGTGTCGATCGAGGCGTTGCTCGCGATGGGCGATGAGGTCACCGCACGGCGCCTGGCCGAGGATCGCGCCCGCTGCGGGCCGATGACCAGGCTCGCCGCCGTCAGGGTCGACCTCCAGCTGGGCCGTCTGGACGCCGCGACGAAGGCGCTCCGGCGGCTCGCCGGCGACTCGCCGCTCGGCCCTCGTCTGCGTGCCGAGCACGTGGTGCTCTCGGCCTGGCTCGAGCTGGCGCACAACGGGAGGGTCAGCCACCACACGGCGCTCGCCATCGCTCGCGCCGCGAGCACGGGCGACATCCGTCGGCTGCTCGCGTCGACGCCTCGGCAGCTCGTCGACGCCGTCCGCGATCGCCTGGGCGACCGGTCGGCTCTCCAGTTCGACCGGTCGGTCGACGGCCTCGAGCTGCGCGACGTGCCCAACCGGTCGGCGCTGACGGAGAGCGAGCGGCGCGTGCTGTACGCGCTCCCGCTCCATCGCACGGTCGCTGAGCTGGCTGCCCGGTTCCACGTCTCGCCGAACACGATCAAGTCACAGCTCAAGTCCATCTACCGCAAGCTCGGATGCTCGACGAGAAACGAGGCGATCGAGCTGAGCGCGCTCTTCGCCACGAACGCGACCATCGAGAGCGAGCCCGGAACGTCCGGGACCGCCCTGGCATCGGCGAGTCGGAGCCGATGACATCGTGGCGACGCAGGGGCACGACGGTGCGCCTCACGTCCGCCCGTGCGTCGTGGTCGTGCGCGCTGGGAGCGTCGTCTTCGGTGCGTGACGGCTCGATCGGTGGTGCCAGACTCTCAGCACCGCGCCCGCGTCCTTGCTGAGTCCTCCTCCCAGGAGCATGCCGATGGCGATCGCGAGGAGCGAGCCCAGCGTGGCCATGATCGTGTGCGCCGCACCGGCTGTTCCGGACGCAGCCTCGGTGAGTCCGATGAACCCCATCGATCCGGGCACGAGCAGCCAGTAGGCAGAGGTGAGCATGATCGGCGGTGGTGGGGCACCGGGGTACCGGGCCGCGAAGTAGACGGCAGGGACGACCACCAGAGCGCCGACGAGCCCGGAGAGCTCCGCCCCCAGCAGGAGGTTGCCCAAGGACTGGGCGGCGTAGGCGACCACGAGCGCATAGAGGATCCAGACGAGTGACCCGCGCGGGGCGGATTCGAACACGTAGTAGCCCAGGCCCACGAGGAGGAGCCCGCACCACGGGGCCCACGCGCCGAGCTGGCTCGCGTCGCTGCTCGTCGCCGTCTCCTTGATCACCGACAGGCCGGCGAAGACCCCGAACGTGAGAAGGCCGAGGCGCGCGATCCCGTAGACCAGTCGACTTGCGCCGGCCATGACTTGGCCCGAGGTGAGCTCCACCGCGGCGATCGTCAGAGTGAGCCCGGGCAGCAACGACACCAGTGACGGTGCGACGAGACGTAGAGAGTTGTCGTCGACGAGCGGTCGGGCGACGAGCCCGACGAGGACCGTCACCGTGAACGCGGTGAAGACCGGGAGGATCAGTGCGAGGGTCGCGATCCGTGAGCCGTACAGCACGATCGTGCCGACGACGACGCCCAGCACGGCGTAGACGGGTAGAGCGTTGAGCGCGGGGTTGACGACGAGCCCGAAGCCGAGGGTCAACAGCGTGTGACCCAGCACGGTGAGGATCGGGCCGAACCGTGGATTCTTGGCGGTCACCTCGGCGATCCGGGCGATGACGCCGTCAGGGGGCGGCTGCTCACCGAGCGCGTGTCGCACGATGTGGTCGATCGCGCCGACCTGGTCCAGCCGCAGAGGTTTCCCTTCCGCAGGGAACACCGCGGTCTGCGTCGTCGTGGGGTCCTCGATCAGGATGAGCGTGGGGAGGACGTAGACACGAAGCTCGGGTCTGCCGTATCGCGCCGCGAGCTCGTTGAGCGTGTCCTGCACGTCGTTGGTCGCGCTGGTGGACGCGAGCAACGCGGCGCCGACCGCGCCGAGCAGTCCCGGCAGGCCGCGCTCCGGCTCCAGGGCGCGCTGCGTCGACTGACGGTCGCCGAGCACGCGGAGCGATCGCACAGCCGCGACGACACGATCCGTGATGCGCTCCCGAGGTGCGTCCTCAGTCACGGGCTCTTGACCTTCCGCTACGGGCGTCGCTCGACAGGACAGCGGCGCCCCCGTCGGTGGGGACGACCAGCCCTGCTGCGTCCGCCATGTGCCCGTGTCGGCAAGCACCGGAGCTGGCGAGCCGCGCCGAGAAGCATCTTGAAAAGAAGATCGCGGTGTGATTCGAAGTCAGCCCACGCGTTATTTCCTGTGGTGGTCGCGACGGGCTGTTCGGACCTGGGTGCGGGTGCGTCCTCGAGCACGGCGAACGCCCTGGCCGGTCGTCAGCGCTCACGAGCTATCCAGCCATAGACGGGACCAGGGGAGTTCGCGCGACAAGAGGCGCGCGCTGCAGGGACGGTGAGACAGACAAATGTTCACCACTCCTTCGTCGAACCAGGCCGGACAAGGTTTGCGAGCTCTTCGGCTCCCTTGCTACCACGGCCTTGCCCCACGAGCATGTCGACGCCGAGCAGATACCCGGGTGAGGCATCGGGTGATATCCAGGGCGTCCCCGGTGTCTGTGCACGGGCGAGACGGCCGGCTTCGACACCGACGTCGCGAGACGCGCCCGTCTGGAAAAAACACCGTCGGCACGGCGGACTCAGCATTCACCGGCACCGGCGACCCGAGAAAGACCACCATCCCGGTCGGGTCCACTCCGACGGCACCTTCGCGGCCCGGACGACCATGCAGCCTCACCGCCGCGAGCACCCTCGGGCTCCACCGCTGGCACTCCCGACGCGGCGACGGCGAGGCCAGGGCGGCCGAGCTCGACCGGCCTGCACCACCGCCGAGCGCTCAGCACCGCCCAGACACCGGCCCACCAACACAGAAAGTCCCGGCCAGGATCACCTGACCGGGACTTTCCGAGGGCCTTCCGACTCGGAAGTCGAAACCCTCTCCACGTGCGCGAGGGGGGACTTGAACCCCCACGCCCTTTCGGACACTGGCACCTGAAGCCAGCGCGTCTGCCATTCCGCCACTCGCGCGTGCCGCAGAAGACTAGCACGATGCACGACGGCGCCTGGCACCGCCCGGCCCGACGTGACGGCCGCCACGTGCCTGTCGTCGCGCACCGCCACGAGGCGCCGACGACCGCGCGCCCGACGTTCACACGGTCCACCACGAACGCGCCACATCCGTCCGGAGATCGTGCGACGAATCGGGCCTCCGGCGCAGACGTGATCGATACGATCTAGGTAGTCTGCCCGGGACGCGGGTATGCACGGGGGGCCACCAGGAGCACGGCCGGAGGAGCAGACGACGACCGCGCGGCACGAGCCGCGGCACGAGCGAGCACGAGGGAGGAGGTGGCATGGGAGTCCTGGACCGCTTCGAGAAGGGCGTGGAGCGCGTGGTGAACAACGCGTTCGCCAAGGTCGGGCGCAGCGAGGTCAAGCCCGTCGAGCTCGCGAGCGCGCTGCGGCGCGAGGTCGACGACCGCGCCGCCGTCGTGGACCGCGAGCGCACCGTCGTGCCCAACGAGTTCACCATCGAGCTGTCGGTGGACGACTTCGGCCAGGTCGAGGGGTGGGGCGCGGAGACGCTCGCCGACGAGCTGGCGTCGAACGTCACGCAGTACGCGGCGTCGCAGCACTACGCCTTCGTCGGCCCGGTGAGCGTGAGCTTCGAGCAGAACGACACGCTCGACGTCGGCCGCTTCCAGCTCCGCTCGGCGAGCGTGCGGGGCAACGTGGCGCCCGCGACGTCCGCGTCCCCGAGCACGCGGCACCCGCTCGTCGACATCGACGGGCAGCGCTACCTGCTCACCGGTCCGGTCACGGTCATCGGCCGCGGCTCGGAGGCCGACATCGTCGTCGACGACCCAGGGGTCTCGCGCCGCCACCTGGAGATCCGCGTGACGCCGGAGGGGGTCATCGCGACGGACCTCGGCTCGACCAACGGCCTGTTCGTCGAGGGGCACCAGGTGCCCGCGGCGACGCTGCTGGACGGCAACTCCCTGACGATCGGCCGGACCCGCATCATGTTCTGGACCGGCGCGTCCGACAACGAGGAGTGGTGATCCGGCCCGCATGACCGATCTCACGTTCACCCTGCTGCGGCTGGGCTACCTGGTGCTGCTCTGGGTGTTCGTGCTCTCCGCGATCGGGGTGCTGCGTCGGGACCTGTACGGCACCAAGATCACGCCACGCCGGGGCCGCAAGGGCGCCGCGCAGGCCGCGCGCCCGACGTCGGGCCCCACCCCTGCCGCGGCGCCGGAGCCCGCGCGCCCCGCCGCGCCCGCGGGGCCGTCCCGCCTCGTCGTCACCGCCGGCCCGCTGACGGGCACGACGATCCCCCTCACGACGTCGTCGATCCTCATCGGGCGGGCGCCGAGCTGCACGCTCGTGCTCGACGACGACTACTCCTCGTCGCGCCACGCGCGCATCTTCCCGCAGCACGGGTCCTGGTTCGTCGAGGACCTCGGCTCCACCAACGGCACCTACGTCGAGGACCAGCGCATCGGCCAGGTGACGCCGCTGGGTCCGGGCACGCGGGTGCGGATCGGTCAGTCCGTCGTCGAGCTGCAGAGGTAGCCCGCAGTGAACATCGCCCTGCGCTACGCCGCGCGCTCCGACGTCGGGCTCGTGCGCTCCAACAACCAGGACTCGGGCTACGCCGGGCCGCACCTGCTCGTCGTCGCCGACGGCATGGGCGGCCACGCCGGGGGCGACGTGGCGTCGTCGATCGCCATCGCGGCGCTCGCGCCGCTCGACGGCGAGTCGCACGGCCCGGACGACGCGCTCGCCGAGCTCGAGCGCTCGATCGACCACGCGCGCCAGGACCTCGTGGACCGGAGCGTGACCGACCCCGAGCTGGTCGGCATGGGCACGACCGTCACCGCGATCCTGCGCGCGGGCAACAAGCTCGCGATGGCGCACCTCGGCGACTCGCGCGCGTACCTGCTGCGCGACGGCGAGCTCACCCAGGTCACGACCGACCACACGTTCGTGCAGCACCTCGTGGACACGGGCCGGATCTCGCCCGACGAGGCGGAGACGCACCCGCAGCGCAACGTCGTCATGCGCGTGCTCGGCGACTTCGACATCGACCTCACGCCGGACATGTCGGTGCGCGAGGCCAAGCCGGGCGACCGGTGGCTCCTGTGCTCCGACGGCCTCTCGGGCTTCGTCAGCCCCGAGACGATCGCCCAGACGCTCGCGGACACCCCCGACGTCGACGAGTGCGCGGACCACCTGCTTCAGCTCGCGCTGCGCGCCGGCAGCACGGACAACGTGACCGTCGTGGTCGCGGACATCCTGGACCTCGACGTCCTGCCCGACGGCGCGGCGCCCGGCACCGGGGCGCAGATCGTCGGGTCCGCGGCGATCGACCGCGACGCGCCGACGTCGGCCGCGGACGGCCCCGCGGCCCGGGCCGCGGCGCTCATGGCGAGCGCGAACGCGCCCGCCGCGACCGAGGAGCCCGCCGCGGACGGCGCGACCGACCCCGCGGAGGGCGAGTCGGCACCGGCCGACACCCCGGGGGACGGCGACGACGACGTGCGGCCCGGCCGCGCGCCACGCCGCTGGATCACGGTCGTCGCGATCCTCCTCGTCGTCGCGGGCCTGGGCGTGGCCGGGTGGGCGGGCTACCGCTGGACGCAGACGCAGTACTACGTCGGGGTCGCCGACGGCCAGGTCGCCGTGTTCCGCGGCATCCCGGAGAACGCGGGCCCGGTGACGCTGTCGACGCCGATCGAGCTCACGGGCACGCGCGTCGCGGACCTGCCGGGCTACGTCGTCGACCGCCTGGAGACCACGATCCCCGCGGAGTCGCTCGAGGACGCCCGTGCGCGCGCGGAGCGCCTCGTCGCCGAGGCAGCGGAGGAGTCCACCGACGCCCCCGCGACCGACGGCACCACGGAGGCGCCCACCGAGGGTGCCGCCGAGACCCCGGAGGCCGGGGCGCCCGACGTGACCCCGGCACCCACCGACGGCGCCGGCTCGGGGGCCTGATGGCCACGGTGGAGACCACCGAGGTGCGCCCCGGCCGGGGCGCGGAGCTCGGTCTGCTCGTCCTCGCGCTCGCGCTGGGCATCGGGGCGTACGCGCTCGTGGGCCTGCAGCTCACGGGCGAGCTCCCGGGCCGCTTCTACGTGTACAGCATCGGCACCGTGGTGCTCGCGGCCGCCGCCCACGTGCTGCTGCGGTTCAAGGCGCCGTACGCGGACCCGGTGATCCTCCCGATCGCCGTCGCGCTCAACGGCATCGGGCTCGCGATGATCTTCCGCCTCGACCTCGGCTCGCAGATCACGGGCGGTCAACAGGACCTCGCGCCGCGCCAGCTCCAGTGGACCGCGCTCGGCATCCTCTGCGCGTTCGCCGTGATCTGGTTCCTCCGCGACCACCGGACCCTGCGCCGGTACACGTACACCGCGATGATCGCGGGCATCGTGCTCGTCGCGCTGCCGCTCGTCCCGGGCCTGGGCACGCGCATCAACGGCGCGCAGATCTGGATCAACGTCTTCGGCTTCTCGCTCCAGCCCGCCGAGTTCGCGAAGATCGCGTTCGCGATCTTCTTCGCGGGCTACCTCGTGACGAACCGCGACACGCTCGCGCTGGCCGGGCCCAAGGTGCTCGGCCTCCAGCTCCCGCGCCTGCGCGACCTCGGGCCGATCATCATCGTGTGGCTCGTCTCGCTCGCGATCCTCGTGTTCGAGCGCGACCTCGGCACGTCGCTCCTGTTCTTCGGCTTGTTCGTCGCGATGCTGTACATCGCGACCGAGCGCGTGAGCTGGGTCGTCATCGGCCTGCTGCTCATCGCGGTCGGCGCGGTCCTCGCGGCCTCGACGTTCGGCCACGTGCAGGCGCGCGTCGACGTGTGGCTCCACCCGTTCGACGCCGAGATCTTCGGCCGCAAGGTCGGTGGGTCCGGCCAGCTCGTGGGCGGCCTGTTCTCGCTCGGCAACGGCGGGCTGTTCGGCACCGGCTGGGGCGCCGGCTACCCCCGGACGGTCCCGTACGCGTTCTCCGACTTCATCTACGCCTCGCTCGGCGAGGAGCTCGGCCTCACGGGCCTCATCGGCATCCTGCTCGCGTACCTCATCCTCGTGGAGCGCGGCCTGCGCACCGCGATCGGGGTCCGCGACGGGTTCGGCAAGCTGCTCGCCGGCGGCCTCGCGTTCGTCATGGCGTGGCAGCTCTTCGTCGTCGTCGGCGGGATCACGCGGATCATCCCGCTCACGGGCCTCACCATGCCGTTCGTCGCCCAGGGCGGGTCGTCGCTCCTCGCGAACTGGCTGGTCGTGGGCCTGCTGCTGCGCATCTCCGACGACGCGCGCCGGCCCTCGTCCCTGCCCGTGCGCGGGCAGGTGGCCCCCGGCGGGGCGCGCACGCGCCCCGACTCCGAGCCGGTCGAGGTCGTCGGCAGCGGCGCTCCCGCCGTCGGCGCGCGGCCCGACGACGCACCCACCACGGTCGGGGCGCCCGCCGCGGGCCCCTCGGCGGGACCCGTCACCGGTCCGACGCGCGCGACGACGGGCGTGCAGCCCGCCGTCGGACAGACGGGCGAGGTCTCCGCCCACCACCCCGACGAGCTGCGCACGGAGGTCGTGCGGCGTCCCGGTCCCGACGGCACCCACCCGGAGACCGACCCCTGGGGAGGAGCCCGGTGAACGTCCCCCTGCGTCGCGTCGCGACGGTCGTCCTCGTCATGTTCCTCGCGCTCATGGTGTCGACGACGTACATCCAGTTCGTCCAGGCGGACTCGCTCAACAACGACTCGCGCAACGCCCGCACCATCTACCGCGAGTACAACAAGTTCCGCGGCCCGATCGTCGTCGCGGGCGACGCGATCGCGTCCTCGACCCCGGTGGACGACGCGTTCGGCTTCCAGCGGCAGTACGCGAACGGCCCGCTGTACGCGCCCGTCTCCGGGTTCCTCTCGCTCACCAACGGGCGCACGGAGATCGAGGACAAGGAGAACGACTACCTGAACGGCGAGGCGAGCTCGCTGTGGCTCGACCGCCTCAGCGCGCTGTTCACCGGCAAGCAGCCTCAGGGCGCGTCCGTCGAGCTGACGATCGACCCCGCGGCGCAGCAGGCCGCCTGGGACGCGCTGGGAGACCAGCGCGGCGCCGTCGTGGCGATCGAGCCGAAGACCGGCCGCGTCCTCGCGCTCGTGTCCAAGCCGAGCTACGACCCCAACGAGCTCGCCACGCACGACACCGCCCTCGCGCGCGAGCGCTACCAGGAGCTGCTCAACGCCGACGGCAACCCGATGTCGAACCGGGCGATCCGCGGCAACACGTACCCGCCGGGCTCGACGTTCAAGATCGTCACCTCGGCCGCGGCGCTCGAGAGCGGGCAGTACACGGCCGAGACCGTGATCCCGGCACCGGACGAGCTCCCGTACCCGCAGTCGACGCAGACGATGAAGAACTTCGGCGGGTCGCGCTGCTCGCCGACGGGGGAAATGACCCTCGCGGACGCGCTCCGCATCTCCTGCAACACCGCCTTCGGCGACCTGGCCATGACGCTCGGCGAGGACGCGATGCGGGACCAGGCCGAGGACTTCGGCTTCGACGCCCCGCTCGAGATCCCGATGGACGTCACCCCCAGCCAGTTCCCCGCGAAGGGCACCCCGGGCGCGGACCCGGCGGGCATCGCCCGCGCGGGCATCGGCCAGGGCGAGGTCAAGGTCACGCCGCTCCAGATGGCGATGGTCGCCGCGGCGATCGCGAACGACGGCGTGCAGATGGCCCCGTACACGGTCGAGACGATCCGCAACCCCGACCTCGACGTGGTGCGCCAGTCCGAGCCGCGCCGCCTGCGGACGTCGGTGTCGCCGTCGACCGCCGACCAGCTCACGCAGATGATGCTCGGTGTGGTGCAGAACGGCTCCGGGAAGGCGGCGCAGATCCCGGGCGTGCAGGTCGCGGGCAAGACGGGCACCGCCGAGACGGGCGGCGAGGCCGCCCCGCACGCGTGGTTCACGAGCTTCGCGCCCGCCGACGACCCGCAGGTCGCGGTCGCGGTCATCGTCGAGAACGGCGGCTCGCTCGGCAACGAGGCGACGGGCGGCGCGATCGCCGCGCCGATCGCGCGCGCGGTCATGGAGGCGGTGTTGAACGGATGAAGCCCGTGAGGGGGCTGACGCTCGGCAACCGCTACCGCCTCGTGCGGCGCATCGCCGTCGGCGGCATGGGCGAGGTGTGGGTCGCGGCCGACGACGCGCTCGGGCGCGAGGTGGCCGTCAAGGTCCTGCGGACCGAGTACGCGGGGAACGAGGACTTCCTCAACCGGCTGCGGACCGAGGCCCGCAACAGCGCTGCGCTCTCGCACCCCAACATCGCCCAGATGTACGACTACGGGGAGACCAGCGGCTCCGGCTACCTGGTCATGGAGCTGGTCGTCGGCGAGCCCATGGCGGACCTGCTGGAGCGCGAGCCGGTGCTGCCGCCCGCGCGGCTCCTGCCGATCCTCGCCCAGACGGCGCGCGCCCTCCACGCGGCCCACCTGTCCGGCGTCGTGCACCGCGACGTCAAGCCCGGCAACATCCTCATCGACCGGTCCGGGACGGTGAAGATCACCGACTTCGGCGTGTCGCTCGCGGCCAACCAGGTCCCGATGACCGCGACCGGCATGGTCATGGGGACCGCCCAGTACCTGTCGCCCGAGCAGGCCGTCGGGCAGGCGGCCACGGGCGCGTCGGACATCTACGCGCTGGGCATCGTGGCGTACGAGTCGATCGTCGGGAACCGGCCGTTCACCGGGTCCACCCCGGTCGACATCGCGGTCGCGCACGTCAACGAGCCCGTGCCGCCCCTCCCGTCGTCGGTGGACCCGGAGCTCTCCGAGCTCGTCATGGTCATGCTCGCCAAGGACCCGCTGGCGCGGCCGCACCCGGCCGACGCGCTCGCGCGGGTCTTCGAGGAGATCCAGGCCCGCCTCGCGGCCGACCCGTGGTCCGCCCGTGCCGGCGCGTCCGTCAACACGCGGCGCGCCCGGCGCGCCCGCACGACGGCGGACGACGCCCCTCCCGTGCCCGAGCCCGACCCCGCTCCCGTCATCACGCCCCTCGTCATCCCGGCCGCCGTGCGCGACCCGCACCCGGTCGACCCCGCGACGCCGTGGATCGCCCCGGAGGCCCGACCAGGCGCCCACGCCGCCGAGCCCGCGGGTGGCCACCTCGCCGAGAGCGACGCCGAGCCCGTCGGTCAGGCGACCGCTCCGCCGTCCGACACGCCGCCCGCCCCCGGGCCCGCCCTGCCGTGGGAGCGCCCCGTCCCCACGACGGCGGGCGAGGACCCGGCCGGTCCCCGCGCCTACCCGCCGCGCCGCGAGATGCACGGCGGCACGCGCTCGTCGCGACGTCCGCAGCCCGCCCGCGGCGGCACGCGCCCGGGCGCCGGCTCGGCCGCGAGCACCCCGTCGGCGGCACCGGCCACGCGGGCGGAGGCCCGACGGCAGTCGCAGGCGGCCCCGTCGCGGGCGTCCTCCGGCCGCCGCACGTCGACGACGACGGGTCGGCGCCTCGGCGGGCTGCCGAACGGCCTCACGTGGCCGCTGGTGGCGCTGCTGGGCCTGCTCCTCGTGCTGGTCGTCGCGACGATCGCCTCCCTGGGAGACCGGGACGGGGGCGACGCCGACGCGGCTCTCGCGGCCGTCGTCGAGACGGTCCCCGACGACGCCGCGTCGGGCTCCCCGGCCCCCTCCGGAGGGTGACATCGTGACGACATCGTTGTGTTCCCGGCTTTCCCGGACGCCCTCCAGTGGGATGATTGCGCCAGATGTGCCGCGAGCGGACGCGCCCGCGGCTCCGACGACACCGAAGGACGAATGAGTGGTGGACAACGCTCCCCGAGTGCTTGCCGGGCGCTACCAGGTCGGTGAGCTCATCGGCCGTGGTGGCATGGCCGAGGTGCACATCGGGCACGACAACCGCCTCGGTCGCACCGTCGCGATCAAGATCCTGCGGTCCGACCTCGCCCGCGACCCCACGTTCCTCGCGCGCTTCCGCCGCGAGGCCCAGGCCGCGGCGTCCCTCAACCACCCCGCCATCGTCGCGGTGTACGACACGGGCGAGGACGTCCACGCGGACGCCACCGGCAACTCGGTGCACGTCCCGTTCATCGTCATGGAGTACGTCGAGGGCCACACGGTCCGCGACATCCTCCGCGACGGCCAGGCCGTCCCCATCGACGAGGCCGTCGAGATCACGGCGGGCGTGCTCGCGGCGCTCGAGTACTCGCACCACGCCGGGATCGTGCACCGCGACATCAAGCCCGCGAACGTCATGATCACGCCCACGGGCGCCGTCAAGGTCATGGACTTCGGCATCGCCCGCGCGATGGCGGACTCGGCCGCCACGATGACGCAGACGCAGGCCGTCATCGGCACCGCCCAGTACCTCTCGCCGGAGCAGGCGCGTGGCGAGACGGTCGACGCCCGTTCCGACCTGTACTCCACCGGCTGCCTGCTCTACGAGCTGCTCACCGGCCGCCCGCCGTTCATCGGCGACTCGCCCGTCGCGGTGGCCTACCAGCACGTGCGCGAGGCCCCGGCGACGCCGAGCGCCGTCGCGCCCGACGTGCCCGAGGTCCTGGACCGCATCACGCTCAAGGCGCTCGCCAAGGACCGCACGGCCCGCTACTCGAACGCCGCAGAGTTCCGCGCGGACCTGGAGAACGCGGTGCGGGGCGGGGCGATCACGGCCCCGGCGCTCGGGGTGGCCGCAGCCGCCGCGGGCCTCGGTGCCGCCGCGGCGGCGGCCGACCTCCAGCCGACGATGGTCGAGTCCGCCACGCAGGTCATGGCGCCCGCGGCCGCCACCCCGAACCCGTGGGCGACGAGCGTCGCACCGGCCGTCCCGCCCGGGGACGAGGTCCCGGGGGAGGACGAGGAGGAGCCCAAGAGCCGCAAGGGCCTCATGTGGACCCTCATCGCGATCGGCGTGCTCGCCCTCGCGGCGATCATCACCATGCTCGTCATCAACAGCCAGGGCGAGGACGAGCCGACGACGGGCACGGTCCCGACGCTCTCGGCGCCGATCACGCCCGAGGAGGCCGAGAAGGCGATCACCGACGCCGGCTTCGAGTACGCGCAGGCCATTGACCAGGAGTCGACCGAGCCCGAGGGGACGTTCACGAAGACCGACCCGGCGGGAGGCACCACCCAGGAGCTCGGTGTGACGGTCACGGCGTTCTTCTCCGCCGGACCGGACGCCGTCACGCTGCAGGACCTCAAGGGCAAGACCCAGGAGGAGGCCCGGCAGTACCTCGCGGACAACGGTCTCAACGTCGGCGACGTCGCCACGGAGGACTCCCCGGACGTCGCGAAGGGGTCCGTGACGCGGACGGACCCGGGCGCGGGCCAGTCCGTGCCCGCAGGGTCGACGGTCAACCTGTTGGTGTCGAGCGGGCTCGTCGCCTTGCCTGACGTCACCGGTCAGCAGTTCGACGCCGCGAAGGCGACGATCGAGGCCCTCGGTCTCGGGGTCGACCGCAGCGACGAGGAGTCCGACGAGGCCGAGAACCAGGTCCTCTCGCAGCAGCCCAACGCCGGGAGCGTCCCCCAGGGGTCGCGCGTGACCCTCAAGGTCGCGATCCCGCGTGCCGCGGAGACGACGACGGTCCCGTCCAACCTCGTCGGGATGACCGAGGACCAGGCGAGGGACGCGCTCGGCGGCGCGGAGCTCAACGCGGGCACCCGGCAGACGCAGGAGTCCGACCAGTGGCCCGCCGGTACGGTCATCGGCTCCGACCCGCGGGGTGGTTCCGAGGTCCCCGTCGGCACCGAGGTCTCGCTCATCGTGTCGACCGGCCCCGGCCCGTCGACCGGTGGCGACAACGGCGGCGGCCCCGGCGGTGGGGGCGGCGGAGGCAACGGCGGCAACAACGGCGACTGACGCGCCGCCCGGCCCGGCATGACGAACGGGCCCCCACCTCGCGAGGTGGGGGCCCGTCGTCGTCCGGCGGACGAGCGGTCAGCCGGCGGGACCAGCGGGGTTGGAGTCCTGTGCCCGTGCCATGGCCACGGACGGGTCGCTCCCGGGGCTACTGGCGGACGAGCGGTGCCATACCCGCCGAGCGCTCCACGGCGTCGTCCAGCCCGCAGGCCTCGAGCCAGTTCGCGAGCAGGCGGTGACCGCCCTCCGTGAGCACGGACTCGGGGTGGAACTGGACGCCGTGCAGGGGCAGGTCGCGGTGCTGCAGGCCCATGATGACGCCACCGGCGGTCGAGGCGGTCACCTGGAGCTCGGCGGGCACGGTGTCGGCCACGACGGCGAGCGAGTGGTACCGCGTGGCGGTGAAGGGCGCCGGGAGCCCGGCCAGGACGCCCTCGCCCTCGTGCTCGACGAGGCTCGTCTTGCCGTGCATGAGCTCGGGCGCGTGCGTGACCGTCGCGCCGTACACCTCGGCGAGCGCCTGGTGCCCCAGGCACACGCCGAGCATCGGCGTCCTGGACGCCGCGCACGCGCGGATGACCTGCTCGCTCTGCCCGGCTTCCTTGGGGGTTCCCGGGCCGGGGGAGACGAGGACGCCGTCGAAGACGGTGCCGTCGGCGTCGTGGAACCGCCCCTCGGCGTCGGGCTCGGGCACGGCGTCGTTGCGCACGACGACGGTCTGGGCACCGAGCTGGTCGAGGTAGCCGACGATCGTGTAGACGAACGAGTCGTAGTTGTCCACGACGAGGATGCGGGTCTGGTGGGTCATCGCGGGGCCTCCACGGACGCTGCGCCGGCGGCGTCGGTCTGGATGTTGGGGTCGTTGAACGGCATGTACGCGGACACGATCGGGAACAGCCACTCGAAGCACGCGAGCACCACGGCGGCCGCGAGGACGAGCAGGATCAGCACCCGGACCCACGCGGGCCCGGGCAGCACGCGCCACAGCGCCCCGTACATCACGCGCTCCCTTCGGCGGCAGGGGCCGCCTGGCCCACGAGGTCCGGCGGCGTGCCGTCCTCGACGGGCATCCAGTAGTCCAGCTTCGCGTTGACGATGTACCGGGCCACGAGCGAGTTCAGCCCGATCGGGTGGCACGTCGTCAGGGTGAGGTACCGCTCGGTCGGCTCGACGCCCGGCTGCCACGGGACGGGCGCCACGGCCTCCACCTGGTCGGGCTTCACGGCCTGCATGTGGTCCACGCGGTACACGTACCAGACCCCGCCGGCCTCGACGACGATCGGGTCGCCGATCTGGAGCTCCTCCACGTCGTGGAAGATCTTGCCGTACGTCTGCCGGTGCCCGGCGACCGAGAAGTTCCCGACGTCGCCCGGCATGACCGTCTCCGGGTAGTGCCCGGCCATCGCCTGGTCGAGGATCGAGCGCTTGTCCGTGCCCTCCGCGATCGGCATCATCTTGCCGTCCCAGCGCGGGACGTACAGCGTGCCCCACACCTCGCCGAGGGCGGGCGGCGCCATGACCGGGGGTGCGTCCCGCCGGACCGCCGTCTCCGGCGCGACGTCCGCGGCGTCGGGGGTGGGCGCGCCCATCTCCTCCAGCACCTGCGCCTGCACGCGGTCCGCCTGCACGTCCGTCCACCAGAGCTGCCACACCACGTACAGCCCCAGGAGGATGCCGAGCGTGATGAGCAGCTCCCCGACGACGCCGACGACCGTGGACACGGCCCCGCGCCCGGAGGCGCGGCGGCCCGCGTGCCGCACCGGCACGGGCGCGGTGGCCGTCACGACGCCACCGCGTCGGAGGGGCGGGCGTAGCGGAGCTCGAGCGCGCCCTGGTATCCGGGGAGCTCGAGGTCGGACTTGTCCTCGACCGACCAGCCCAGGTTCACCGCGTCGACGTACTCCTGGTACACCTGGACGCCCGGCGAGCGCTCCAGGGCGTCGCGCAGGGCGTCCGGGTCGCCCACGGCCTCCACGACGTAGGGCGGCGAGTACACGCGCCCGTGCAGCAGGAGGATGTTGCCCGCGCAGCGGAACGCCGACGTCGCGGTGACGCGCTGGCCCTGCAGCGTCATCGCCTCCGCGCCGCCGGCCCACAGGGCGTTGACGACGGACTGGATGTCCTGCTGGTGGACGACGAGGTCGTCCGGGCGGATCTGCGGCGGGTAGTTGCCCTCGGGAGGGGCGTCGTCGAGCGTGACGGACAGGCCCGTGCCTCTGACCGGCGTCGTGCCCGCCGCGACCGCGGTGCGCGACGCGAGGTCGGGGTCGACGCCCGGCGGGGCGTCGCCGGTCTGCGACAGTCCCGCGATCTCCTCCGTGAGCGCGTCCACCTGGGCCGACAGGTCCGCCACGCGGTCCGACTCCCGGTCGACGAGCTGCGCGAGGTTCTCGGGGTGGCGCGAGTCGTCGCCCCGCGCGAGCCGTGCGTTCGCCGTGAACATCACGCCGGCGAGCGCGAGGACGAGGGCGACGGTCACGGCGGACCGGACCCGGCGCGAGCGCGGGGGTGCGGCAGGCTCGTCCGGCGTCGCGGAGGCGGGGTCGGTGCTGCTCACGGACCGTCTCCTTCCTGGGGCGGACGAGGTCGTCGACCGTCTCGCCGATGTGTCTCTGCCGTGCGTCTGTCGTGTCGTCGTCGCCGCGGCCGGGCCGTTGCCCGCGCGCGGTGTCCGTGCCTATTGTGTGCGCCCACTACGCTAGTCGACGAACGTCGTCCACGATCGTGACGGATCCGTGCTCCCACGGAGCCCCGCGGCGCGTCGACGACCTTCGCCCGAGCCATGCACGGTTCCTGCACGACGACGGCAGGCGTCCGCTCCCGCGGTGCGTCCCGACGCCGCCGCAGCGGACCCCACCAGGACAGGAGCCC
Organism: Cellulosimicrobium sp. NPDC030954; assembly: GCF_055571305.1. NCBI lineage: Bacteria > Bacillati > Actinomycetota > Actinomycetes > Micrococcales > Promicromonosporaceae > Cellulosimicrobium > Cellulosimicrobium sp. NPDC030954. The sequence goes on along the minus strand of NZ_JBVIFN010000006.1, from coordinate 222,807 downwards.
ACCCTCGTGCCCGAGTCGAAGTCGCGCAAGAAGCCCAAGCCGCAGCGCCCGCCGAGCGTGCCCAAGCCCGAGTCGGGCAACCCGCGCTGGCTCGTGCCCACGATGCTCGGGCTGATGCTCCTCGGGCTGGCGTGGATCGTGCTGTTCTACCTCAGCGGGCCCAAGCAGCTCCCGATCCCGCCGCTGGGTGCCTGGAACCTCGGCGTCGGCTTCGCGTTCATCATCGCGGGCTTCGCGCTCACCACGCGCTGGAAGTAGCCGTCCCGACGACGTCGGCCGTCCGGGCGCGGACCGCCTGCAGGCTCCTGCGCGCCCGGACGACGACCGGCGTCCCCGAGGGATGCCGACGACACCGGTGTAGTTCCACACCTGTGAGTAACCCTGGGGATAACTTCCCCGGGCCGCTCGGCGGAGTCACCCGACGAGGTGGCCGAACTGGTCCGCCGAGGCGTACGTCAGCCATGCCGCGGCGACGAGAGCCACGGCGACGACCGCCGTCGCGCCCACCGACACCACGGTGCGACGCTCCTTCGGCGCGTACGCGTACGCGGCCCCGAGGACGAGGCCGACGACGAGCCCACCGAGGTGCGCCTGCCACGCGATGCCGGTGAAGAAGAGCCCGATCGCGAAGTTGATGCCGATGAGCACGACGATCTGCATCGCGTTCCGGCCCGTCCTGCGCAGCACGAGCAGGATCGCGCCGAAGAGCCCGAACACCGCGCCCGAGGCGCCGACGACCGGGGTCATCCACGCGACCGACGTCGGGCCGCCTGCGAGGACGAGGTAACCGACGGAGCCGCCGATCGCCGACAGCAGGTAGAGCGCCGTGAACCGCAGCCGCCCCAGCTGCTGCTCGAGGAACGGCCCTGTGACCCACAGCGCGTACATGTTGAAGAGGATGTGGACGGGGCTCGTCGAGTGCAGGAACGCCGCCGTGAGGAAGCGGTAGGGCTGCAGCTCGCCGATCCACGGGGCGAACGCGAGCATGCTCGTCCACGTCCCGCCCGTGACGAGCTGCAGGACCCAGCTCACGACGCACAGGCCGATGATCGTGAACGTCACGACCGGCGGGCCACCGCGGACCCTGCCTCCGAGCGCGGTGCGCTGGGTCGGCGCCTGCCGGGCGGCGTCGCGCACGCAGTCGACGCACTGCACGCCGACGGCGGCCGGGCGCTGGCACTCGGGGCACGCCGGGCGGCCGCACCGTTGGCACCGCACGTACGACACCCGGTCCGGGTGCCGCGGGCACACGGGCGGGACGGCAGGACCGTCGTGCGGCCCTGCCGTCCCGTACGCCGGCGGGCCGGGCGGCCCGGGAGGTGTCGTCGAGATGGTCAGTCCTCGATCGTGACGGACGTGATGACGATGTCCTCCTGAGGGCGGTCGCCCGGGCGGGTCGGCGTCGCGTTGATCGCGTCGACGACCGCGCGGGACGCGTCGTCCGCGACCTCGCCGAAGATCGTGTGCTTGCCGTTGAGCCACGGCGTCGGCACGGTCGAGACGAAGAACTGCGACCCGTTGGTGCCCTCGGCCTCGCCCGTGACCGGGTTGCGGCGCAGGCCCGCGTTCGCCATCGCCAGGAGGTAGGGACGGTCGAACTGGAGCTCGGGGTGGATCTCGTCGTTGAACGTGTAGCCGGGACCGCCCGTGCCGGTGCCCAGCGGGCAGCCGCCCTGGATCATGAAGTCCTGGATCACGCGGTGGAAGATCAGGCCGTCGTAGAAGGGCTCGGTGCGCTCTGCGCCGGTGCGGGGGTCGGACCACGTCGTGGTGCCCTGCGCGAGCCCGACGAAGTTCGCCACCGTCTTCGGGGCGTGGTTCGGCAGGAGCTCGATCCGGATGTCACCTGCGGTCGTGTGGAGGGTTGCGAACATGGGCACCATCCTCCCACGAGACCCGCGCGCGACCCGTCGGACGCGACGTCTCGCGGGGCGGGCACGGTGGTGGCAGAGTGGTCGGAAACGCCCATCGCATCCGCACCTTCGTCCCGTCGGACGACGACCCCGGGGAGCACGCATGACCCGTTCTCGCTCAGCGAGCGACTCCGTCAAGGACACGCTCGAGTCGATCGACACCGAGAAGCTCAAGGACCAGGCCGCGCAGGCCGCCGCGACCGCGCAGAGCGCGGCGAGCCAGCTCGCCGACCAGGCCAAGGACGCGGCGGTGCAGGCCAAGGAGTGGGGGACGCCCAAGGTGGAGGCGTTCCTCGAGTGGCTCCAGCCGCGCGTCGAGAAGGCGTGGCAGGACAGCATCCAGGCCGCCGCGCCGCGCGTCGAGAAGGCCGCGGGCAAGGCCGCGCCCGCCATCGACACCGCGCACGACAAGCTCGTCGACGACGTGCTGCCGAAGATCGTCGCGAGCTTCAACGCCGCCGCCGCCAGCGCCGCCGACTCCGCCCAGCGCGCGGCCGACAACGCGGCCGAGGCGACCGCCGCCGCGTCCGCTGCCACGGCGGCGGCGACCGGCAAGAAGGCGCGCAAGCTCGCCAAGGAGGCGCAGAAGGCCGCCGCGGAGGCCGCGAGGCAGGCCCAGAAGGCCGCAGGCAAGGCCGGCAAGAAGGCCTCGAAGCACGCCGACAAGGCGGCGGAGAAGGCGGCGGCCAAGCTCGCCGCCGCGGCCGACAAGGCCGCGGCGAAGGCCGCCGAGGCCGACGCGTCGAAGGGCAAGGGCCGCACCCTCTGGTGGATCGCCGGCGGCGTCACCGCCGCAGGCGTCGGCTACGTCCTCTACCGGCGCGCGCAGCCCACGACCGACCCCTGGGCCGAGCCGTGGGAGCAGGAGGAGCAGCAGGTCCACTTCGACGACGTCGTCGGCGACGCCCGGCACGCCGTCGGGGACGCCGCCGAGTCGCTGGGCGAGGCCGCGGGCGTCGCCGTGGCGAAGGGCCGCGAGGCGACCGACAAGCTCGCCGAGCGTGCCGCCGAGGTCCGCGACGACGTCAGCGACCGCGTCAGCGACGCCGTCTCCGACGCCAAGGACGCGGCCAAGAAGGCCACCAGCCGCGCCCGCAGCACCACCCGCAGCGCAGCGTCGTCCGCCAAGGACGCCGCCGCGGACGCGAAGGACGACCTCGGCGACGCCGGCAAGAAGGCCCGCGAGGCAGCCGAGGACGCCGCGGAGGACGCCGCCAAGAAGGCCGACGACGTCTGACCCAGCCAGCGCGGCACGCTGGACGTCGGACATCGCGCACTGCGTGAAGGGGGTCCGCACCTGGGGGTGCGGACCCCCATCGCCGTCCGAGTCAGACCGTGGGGCGAGAGAGCCGGTACTTCCGATTCCTGCTCGTCGGTGGCGCGGTGGCCACGATCGCCCCCTCTGCCACGAGAACACGCAGTCGTGGGCGAAGTGATCCGGCGGTCGTGCCAAGGAGCTCCGCGATCTCGTGGACCGACAGTTCCGGTCCAGGGGTGAGCGCTTCGACAATCCTCTCGTCGAGGGTCCCCTCCCATCGGATCTCCGTGGCGCGCTCCGAGAAGAGGGTCTCGGCAGCCTCGAGGCGGTGGCCCTCGCGATACGCACCGTCCGTCCGCCGCGGGTACTGGAGCCATCCCGCGTCGACGAGCCCACGGAGGACTGCCCTGGCGTCCGCAGAGTCCATCGCCAGTTGAGCCCGCAGGACTTGATCGTCGACTGCGTACCCACGGTGGACGAGAACGAGCGCGCGCCGGGCGTCAGGGTCGAGCGTGTCGGCCCCGATGCTGGCGAGCCATTGATTGGTCTCCGGGTTGAGCAGCCCGTGCCGATCCAGCACGACTGCCATCGAGGTGACGGTGGCGAGGTAGCGGGGTGCGGCGAGTCCCGCTCGCCCGAGCGCACCCGTCATCGTCGGAATCCCAGATCCCGCGTTCTCGGACACGGACTCGTCACGGTCGAGCATCGGGACGTCGGCGAGCATGGCGGAGAGCACGGCGTTGCGTGAGCGTGAAGACCCGTCGAAGAGGTCGACGACGCGCCGCCCACCCCAGATGCCTCCCGGGTTCGTGATCTCCAGTCGATCGGGGTAGAGCTCCACGCGCACCTGGTCGCCGAGTGCCCACGGGCTGTAGTCGCGGTGCGTGAGCGCGTTCGTGACAGCCTCGCGGATCGCGACCTCGGGGATCTCGGGTTCATCACGGGCTCCGGCGCCGACGATGACGCGGCGCACCGGGATGTTCTGCAGCACGGCCCTGACGCAGTCGTCGACCATGGCCGGGATCGGGCCCTCGATCACGCGGCGGTCCAGCATGCGGGTCTCGCCTGCGTAGACGTCCTTCGCCTTTCCCGGATAGACCGCGAACGTCACCATCGCCTGCGCGAGCGAGTGTTGCGGGTAGCGCCCGAACGCGAGCAGTCCGGCAACGGTAGGTGTTCGTCCGTCTGACGCCAGCACGTTGTGGCGTGTCAGGATGTCGACTGTGGACGTCAGGTCCGCAACGGATCGTGGGCGACGACGGCGCAGGCGCGCGATGAACCGCTCGACCTGCTTCATGTCGAGGTCGTCGAGGGAGGCGCCACGCACAGGCTCAGTGTCGACACGCGGCTGCGCGCCGTCGGTCGACAGCAGGAAGATGCCGTAGGTGCTCATCCGACGATCGCCGTCACCGACCCGCTCGAAGGTTCCGCCCTCTTTGCCTTGTGTCGTCACGAAGGCGGGCTTCATCGCCGCCGGCAAGGGCTCCACGTCGGCGACGACGATCGAGGCCCCGTCGACGACCGCGATGTCGATCGAGCCGAGTGGCCGAGGGCTCACCGGACCCGGCGACTCACCTCCGCCGCGAGGCCTGAAGCCGTCGATCAGGCCATCACGAATCGCGGCGGCGTCGAAGCCCTGCGTCGGAGCAAACCCTGTCGACTCGTCGAGCCCGAGAATGATGAGCCCGCCGTCGCCGTTGGAGAACGCGCTCACCGTGGGCCAGACGTCCTTGGGAACTCCTCCCGCAGCCTTTTTCACCTCGACGGACGAGAGATCCGTCGACGCTGCGCGAAGCCGCGCAACGACGTGCTCGATCGGACCCTGGCTCGTCTCCATGACACCTCACTGTAGTTCACTGTCGCCACTACATGCGTCACTGTAGTCGTTGCGTGAGGCAGCCTGTCGCGCCAACCGCCGGGGCTGACCCGAGGACCACCATCCTTCGCTTGCTGTGAGCGGTTCGGGTACGGAAAGCTCTGGCCATGGCCATCAGAGAGCCCCGGCGCGCATGGTTGCTGATGGCTGCGGGCGACGACCGGGGCTACGGCGGCAACGAAGGCTACGACGACGAGTACGACGCCTACTACTCCTGGGACAGCAAGGTCGTCAACCACAAGAACCTTATGGTCGGTGACCCTGTGGCCCTGTGGGACAAGCGCCGGCTGCTCGGGGTGTCTGTCATCGAGGCGATCGAGCGGTCCACGGGCCAGAAGCTGCAGAACCGGTGCCCCGCCTGCCGGACTACGGCGATCAAGCCGCGCAAGACCAAGGCGCCCACGTTCCGCTGCGACGACTGCAAGGCCGAGTTCGACACGCCGCGGTCCGAGGTGGTCGAGGTGGAGATCTACCGTGCTCGGTACGACGCCGCGTGGACGGACCTTGATGGTCTCCTGAACGACCGTGAGATCCGCGAAGTTCAGACGAACAAGGGTGAGTTCAACGCGATGCGGCGGTTGGACTGGGCGTCGTTCCGCGACGTCCTGGCGCGCAAGCACGCCGACCGCGCCCTCAGTCGGGTGGTCGGACGAATCCCGGACGTCGCGTGGGGTCCGACGCTCGGCATCGCAGTCGACGTGCCTCAGGGTTTCCGGGAGTCTCTGGTCCGTGTCCGCCGTGGCCAGCGAGAGTTCCGGGAGGCACTGCTCGCGGCCCAGGGCCAAAGGTGCGCGTTCACGGGGGCGGCACCCGCACGAGTCCTCGAAGCAGGTCACCTCTACAGCTACGCCAGGATCGGCGAGCACCGCGCACACGGCGACCTGATGCTCCGTCGAGACATTCATCGACTCTTCGACGACGGTCTGCTCGCCGTCGACCCTGAGCGCCGCCGGGTCGACGTCGCCGAGGAGCTCGGATCTTACGCACAGTACGCGCGCCTGCACCAGAAGCCGTTGACCCTCGAACTCCGCGACGAGCAGGTGGACTGGCTCACCCAGCACTGGGCCGAGCACCGCACCGCTGCTGGCTGATCCCACGCACGCCGGGCAGCGACCGGCAACGACAGATTTCGTGACGCCCGGACTGGCGGTGAGGAGGGTGCTGTCGACCTCGAGTACGGTCGACGACGAGACACGGATCATCGACGGAGTGGAGCCAGGGGGACTCGAACCCCCAACCCCCTGCTTGCAAAGCAGGTGCGCTACCAATTGCGCCATGGCCCCGGGTGACGCGGCCTGGGGCCGGTCAGGAGTGAGACGTGCTCACTCGAAGGTGTCGGTGACCTCTGCCCAGAGGTCACGCTCGGCGTTGTCCTCCGTGTACTTGCGCCACAGGAGATATCCGGCGCCGGCGGCGAGGAGCAGGACGAGAAGCTTCTTCATGACGTTCCCCCTCGAGTGGGTTCGTTCGGCAGTGGGCCTAAGAGGACTTGAACCTCTGACCTCTTCCTTATCAGGGAAGCGCTCTAACCGTCTGAGCTATAGGCCCGTACGCGCCTCGCCGGACAGCCCCGGGGGGCCGCTCCGCTCGCAGGCAGCGATTGAGGTTACCCCACCGGGAGCCGCAGACCCAAACCGAGGGGTCCGTGGCCCCCGGTCGGGAGCCGTCCTCGGTCAGTCGTCGGTGAGCGTGAGGTGCACGCCGCCCACCAGCGCGGCGACGATGTTGTACAGGAACGCCATGATCGTCGACAGCGCGGTGATGATCACCACGTTCACCACACCGAGCAGCGTGGCGATGGAGATCACACGGCCGAACGCCACGTACTGCTGGATGTCGACCTCGGTCTCGGTGCCGACGATCTGCGTGAACAGGTCCTCGATCTTGGCGAAGACCATCATCCCGTCGAGGACGTACCAGACCACGGCCGTCGCGACGACGGTCATGATGCCGATCGCGACGGCGAGCAGGAAGCCGAGCTTCATCGCGGACCAGGGGTCGATGCGCGAGACCGCGAGCCGGACGCGGCGCGGGCCGCCGTCGTTCCGGACCGTGGGCGTCGCGCCCGTCGCCGGGCCGACGGCGGGTGTGGCACCGGTGAGGGGGGTCGCCGAGCCGGAGACGCCCGCGGCGGAGTAGTGCATCGCCGCCGGCGCCGGGGTGTTCGTGGACGCCGCGGACGCCGCCGTGGCGCTCGGGGCTGTCGCGCTGGTCGTGGGCACGCGCCTCACCGTCTCGTCGTCGATCTCGTCATGACCGGGCTGCTGAGGGTCGGCCTCCGCGGGCGCGGCCGGGACCGCCGCGGAGACCTTCTTGGCCGCGCTCTTCGCCGCGGCGATGGCTGCGGCCGCCGCCTTCACCGCGCCCGCGCGGGCGACCGCGACACGGCTCTCGCCGGACGCGCGCTCCATGCCGTCGTCGTCGGCACCGCGCTCCGCGGCGGCCTGGCTCGAGGCCGGGCCCGGCGGAGGAGGCGGAGGAGGAGGCGGGACGGCGCCCGACGCCGCACCGTTCGACGCGCCGTTCGACTCACCGTGCTTGCTCGGCGCGGTCGCGCCCCCGGCACGCGACGTCGTGTCCGTGTCGGGACGCGGCACGGTCAGCCGGGGCGTGATCGTCGGCGGTGCGTTGTTCTCGCTGCTCATCTGGTTTCCTCGGTGGTTCCGGGGGCCGGCTCGGTCCCGCTCGCCTCGTCGGACGAGGCGGTCGGGTCGGTGATCGGTGCGCTGCTCGTGTCGGTGCCGCCCGGGGCCGTGCCGGTCCCGTCCTCGCCCTCCACGGTATCCCGATCCTCTCCGAGGCGACGCTCGACGTTCCGCGCGACCGCGATGATGCGGTCGCCCTTGTCGGGCTTCGCGAACGTCACCCCCTGCGTGTTGCGGCCCGTGAGGTTCACCTCGTCGACCGCGGACCGCACGATCTTCCCGCGTTCCATGATCACCAGCACCTCGTCGTCGGCCTCTGTCACCAGAGCCCCCACGAGATCTCCACGAGCCTCCACCAGGTTCGCGACCTTGATGCCCAGACCGCCACGGCCCTGGACCCGGTACTCGTCGATCCGCGTGCGCTTCGCGAACCCGCCCTCGGTCACGACGAAGAGGTCGGAACCCTCCTCGACGACGTCGGCCGAGAGCAGCTCGTCACCCTCGCGGAACTTCATGCCCGTCACGCCCGACGTCGCGCGGCCGAGCGGTCGCATCGTGTCGTCGCCCGCCGGGAACCGGATCGACTGGCCCTTGCGCGAGACGAGGATGAGGTCGTCGTCGGCGTCCACGAGGAGCGCCGCGACGAGCTCGTCGGGCGTGCCCGACTCGTCCTCGCGGAGGTTGATCGCGATGAGCCCGCCCGAGCGCGGCGAGTCGTACTCCGACAGCCGCGTCTTCTTGACGAGACCGCGGCGCGTGGCGAGCACCAGGTACTCCGCGGCGCCGTAGTCGCGCAGGTCGAGGACCTGGGCGATCTTCTCGCCGGGCTGGAACGCGAGCAGGTTCGCCACGTGCTGACCCTTGGCGTCGCGGCCGCCCTCGGGCAGCTCGTACGCCTTGGCGCGGTAGACCCGTCCCAGGTTCGTGAAGAACAGCAGCCAGTGGTGCGTCGTCGTCACGAAGAAGTGGTCGACGATGTCGTCCTCGCGCAGCTGCGCGCCGCGCACGCCCTTGCCGCCGCGCTTCTGCGCCCGGTAGCTGTCGCTGCGCGTGCGCTTCACGTAGCCGCCGCGCGTGATCGTGACGACCATCTCCTCCTCGGCGATGAGGTCCTCGATCGAGACCTCGCCGTCGAACGGGAGGATCGTCGTCCGGCGCTCGTCGCCGTACTTGGCGACGATCTCGCCCATCTCGGTGCCGACGATGGAGCGCTGGCGCTCCGGCTTGGCGAGGATGTCCTCGTAGTCGAGGATCTTGCGCTCGAGCTCGTCGTGGTCGTCGATGATGCGCTGCCGCTCGAGCGCCGCCAGACGGCGGAGCTGGAGGTTGAGGATCGCCGTCGCCTGGATCTCGTCCACGCCCAGCAGCCCCATGAGGCCCGCGCGGGCCTCGTCGGCGTCGGGGGAGCGGCGGATGAGCGCGATGACCTCGTCGAGCAGGTCCAGCGCCTTGAGGTAGCCGCGCAGGATGTGGATGCTGCGCTCGGCCTCGGCCAGCAGGTACCGGGTGCGCCGCACCACGACGTCGAGCTGGTGCGTCGTCCAGTGCCGGACGAACGCGTCGAGGCTCAGCGTGCGCGGGACGCCGTCGACCAGCGCGAGCATGTTCGCGCCGAACGTGTCCTGGAGCTGCGTGTGCTTGTAGAGGTTGTTGAGCACGACCTTCGCCACCGCGTCGCGCTTGAGCACGATCACGAGGCGCTGGCCCGTGCGGCCCGACGTCTCGTCGCGGATGTCGGCGATGCCCTGGACGCGACCGTCCTTGACGAGGTCGGCGATCTTCGCGGCGAGGTTGTCCGGGTTCACCTGGTACGGGAGCTCGGTGACGACCAGGCACACGCGGCCCTGGATCTCCTCGACGTTGACCACCGCGCGCATCGTGATCGAGCCGCGGCCGGTCCGGTACGCCTCCTCGATGCCCTTGTGGCCGAGGATCGTCGCGCCGGTCGGGAAGTCCGGGCCCTTGATGCGCAGCAGGAGCGCCGCGAGGAGCTCCTCGCGGCTCGCCTCGGGGTGGTCCAGGTGCCACTGGACGCCCTCGGCGACCTCGCGCAGGTTGTGCGGCGGGATGTTCGTCGCCATGCCGACCGCGATGCCCGCCGAGCCGTTGACCAGCAGGTTCGGGAACCGTGACGGCAGGACCGCCGGCTCCTGGGTGCGGCCGTCGTAGTTGTCCTGGAAGTCGACGGTGTCCTTGTCGATGTCCCGGACCATCTCCATGGCGATCGGGGCCATGCGGCACTCGGTGTACCGCGGGGCGGCCGCCGGGTCGTTTCCGGGCGAGCCGAAGTTCCCCTGTCCCGCGACGAGCGGGTAGCGCAGCGACCAGTCCTGCACGAGGCGCACGAGCGCGTCGTAGATCGCGCTGTCGCCGTGCGGGTGGAACTTGCCCATGACGTCGCCGACGACGCGAGAGCACTTCGAGTACGACCGGTCCGGGCGGTAGCCGCCGTCGTACATCGCGTACAGCACGCGGCGGTGCACCGGCTTGAGGCCGTCCCGGACGTCGGGCAGCGCGCGCCCGACGATGACGCTCATCGCGTAGTCGAGGTACGACCGCTGCATCTCGAGCTGCAGGTCGACCTGCTCGATGCGGCCGTGGTGCACCGCGACCGCCGTGCCGTCCGCGTGCACGACCGCCTCGTCCCCGTCGCCGGGGGCGGTGGGCTCGATCTCGGGGTTCTGCTCGTCGGTCACGGTCTACCTCGTTCGTTCGTTCGTGCGTGCTCGCTGTGCTCGTCGCCTGCCGCGGTCCGCGCCGCCGGGGCGCGTTCGCGGGCCGGTCGCCCGCGCGGGGCGGGCACCGGCTGGTCAGATGTCAAGGAACCGCACGTCCTTCGCGTTCCGCTGGATGAAGCTGCGGCGCGACTCGACGTCCTCGCCCATGAGGACGGAGAAGATCTCGTCCGCGGCCGCGGCGTCGTCCAGGGTGACCTGGTTGAGCGTGCGGTGCTCGGGGTCCATGGTCGTGTCCCACAGCTCCGAGTAGTCCATCTCGCCCAGACCCTTGTAGCGCTGGATCCCGTTCTCCTTGGGGATCCGCTTGCCCGCGGCCTGCCCGGACGCGAGGAACGCGTCGCGCTCCTTGTCCGAGTAGACGTAGTCGTGCGGCGCGTTCGACCACTTGAGCCGGTACAGCGGCGGCTGCGCGAGGTAGACGTGCCCGTTCTCGATGAGGGGGCGCATGTACCGGAAGAGCAGCGTGAGCAGGAGCGTCGCGATGTGCTGGCCGTCGACGTCGGCGTCGGCCATGAGGACGATCTTGTGGTACCGGAGCTTGGTGAGGTCGAAGTCCTCGCCGATGCCCGTGCCGAACGCGGTGATGATCGACTGGACCTCCTGGTTGGACAGGGCCCGGTCGAGGCGCGCGCGCTCGACGTTGAGGATCTTGCCGCGGATCGGGAGGATCGCCTGCGTCCGCGGGTTGCGACCGCGGACGGCGGAGCCACCGGCGGAGTCGCCCTCGACGATGAAGATCTCGCACTCCTCGGCGCGGTTCGACTGGCAGTCGCGCAGCTTGCCGGGCATGCCGCCCGACTCCAGCAGGCCCTTGCGCCGGGTCGCCTCGCGCGCCTTGCGGGCGGCGAGCCGCGCCTGCGACGCCTGGATCGCCTTGCGGATGACGTCGCGCCCCTCGTTCGGGTGCGAGTCGAACCAGTCCGTGAGCTGCTCGTGGACGACGCGCTGGACGAACGTCTTCGCCTCGGTGTTGCCGAGCTTCGTCTTGGTCTGGCCCTCGAACTGCGGCTCGCCGAGCTTGACGGAGACGACGGCGGTCAGGCCTTCGCGGATGTCGTCGCCCGTGAGGTTGTCGTCCTTCTCCTTGAGGATGCCCTTGTCGCGCGCGTACCGGTTGACCAGCGAGGTCATCGCCGCACGGAAGCCCTCCTCGTGCGTGCCGCCCTCCGTCGTGGAGATCGTGTTCGCGTACGTGTGGACGGACTCGGAGTACGAGCTGGTCCACTGCATCGCGATCTCCACGGAGATGCGCTTCTCGGTGTCCTCCGACTCGAAGTCGATGACGTCGGGGTGGACGAGCTCGACCTTCTTGGCCGCGTTGAGGTGCGTGACGTAGTCCACGAGGCCGCCGTCGTACTTGTACGTGACGGTGCGCGCGGGGGTGGTGGGGTCCGACGTCGTGCCGTCCGCCTCCGAGACGCCGTCCGCGTCGGCCGGCCCGTCGCCGCCCGTGACCTCGTCGCCCGTGTCGAGGTGGGCCGGGCGCTCGTCCGTCAGGGTGATGCACAGCCCCTTGTTGAGGAACGCCATCTGCTGGAAGCGCGCCCTCAGCGTCTCGAAGTCGTACTCGGTGGTCTCGAAGATCCCGGGGTCGGCCCAGAAGGTCTGCGTCGTCCCCGTCTCGTCCGACGGCTCGAGCCGCTCGACGGGCGTCACCGGGTTGCCGCCCTCCGTGAACTCCTGGCGCCACGAGTACCCGTCGCGGCGGACCTCGGAGACCATGCGCGTCGACAGCGCGTTGACGACGGACATGCCGACGCCGTGCAGACCCCCGGAGACGGCGTACCCGCCGCCACCGAACTTGCCGCCCGCGTGGAGGATCGTCATGACGACCTCGAGCGTCGGCTTGCCCTCGGTGGGGTGGATCGCGACGGGGATGCCGCGGCCGTTGTCGACGACGCGGACGCCGCCGTCGGCCAGGAGCGTCACGTCGATCGTGTCCGCGTGCCCGGCGAGGGCCTCGTCCACAGAGTTATCCACAATCTCGTACACAAGGTGGTGGAGGCCCCGCTCGCCGGTCGAGCCGATGTACATGCCCGGACGCTTGCGGACCGCCTCGAGGCCCTCGAGGACGGTGATGTTGCTCGCGTCGTAGCCGCCGCCCGCCGAGGGTGCCGCCTCCGCGGACGCCGTCGGGTCGGAGATGGCGGTGTCGGTGTGGTCTGCCACGGGCAGGACTGCTCCTCGTCGTCGTGCACGCAGCGCCCGCGTTCGTGCGGAAGCGGTCGCCGCTGCTCAAGGGTTCCGGGCCCGTACCACGGTCGACGTCGGCTCCTCCGCCACGGCGGACGACCGGCCGTGGACGGCTGGCCGCACCTCCTCGGAAGGGCTGCGCGCGCGGGTGGTGAACAGACCCGGAATGACGTCCCCAGTCTACCCGCCACGAGCCGAATTCCGCGGATTGTGGCGCTCCTGGGGACGGCTGACCGGGCATTCCCGACGCGATCCGCACGTCGCCGCCGAGACTCGTCCACACAGTTGTCCACAGCCTTTGTCCACCGGTGGGGGAGATGCCTCCGTACGAGCTCCCGAGGCCTGGAGCGGGCTCGGCGGACCGCGTCCTCGGCACGGGCGTGGGAACCCTCCCTTTCCCACAAGTCGGGAATCGGCATTTGGCCCGGAAAGTGGTCTAATACCACACACCATCATGATTCGCGCGTCGTCCGCGCAGGAGTGATCCGCGTGCGGGCGGCCTCACCCCGAAGGGACCCTCACCTCGTGAAGAGACTCCTCGCGAGCGCTGCGGCGACAGCGCTCGCACTCGGTGGCCTGCTCGTGGCCACCGCGGCCCCCGCCTCCGCCCACACGCCCGACGTCCGCGCCACGTGCACCGAGCTCTCGGTGAACCTCAGCCAGTACTCCGCCCGGGGCAAGAAGGACAACACCGTCACCGTCACCCTCGACGGCCGGCAGGTCGACAGCCAGACGTTCCCTGGCTCCTTCGCGGGGACGTACGCCGTGCCCGACCCCACGCGGGCGACCTCGTGGGAGGTCAGCATCAAGGCGTGGGACGACCCCCAGGGCAGGAACGGCTGGACGAAGGTCCTCACCGGCAGGACGACCGCGTGCCCGGGCCAGGGCCAGGAGGTCCAGGTCGGGATCTACCTCTACCCGAAGCTCGACGCCTCCAAGGACGCCGCCTGGGAGAACTCCGGGCCGCAGGACCTGCTCACGACCAAGACGCTCACGCTCTCCCCGGAGGAGCAGAAGTCGGGCGAGCACTGGTTCACGGAGCTGCCCGAGGGCACGCTCGACGGGAAGGACCTGTGCGAAGGCTGGGGGATCCAGCAGGACCTCGTCCGCGGTGGCCCTGACGACTACACGATGCCCGAGGAGATCACGTACCCCGACGGCTCCTCGATGGACGGCCACCTCGTCGACTGGACGCACCAGGAGCTGGACGAGTTCGGCGTCACGCTCCCGTCAGCCGCGGACTGCGACATCGCGCCTGTGGACGACGAGGTCGAGCCGACCGCCGTCGCCCCGGTCCCGCCCGCGACGATCGAGTCCTGCGAGGCGGACGCCGTCCCGGTGAAGCCCACGGACAGCCCCGAGGTCACCTACCTGGTCCGGACCGACGGCGTGCTCGCGACGCCGGCGAAGGGCTTCGTGTTCGGTGCCGACCTGGCCGGGTACCAGCTGCTCGACGACGGCAGCGCGCTCTTCCCGATCGCGGCCCTGCAGCCCGCCGCCGAGGACTGTGCCCTGGTCGCGGGCGAGATCACGGCCGTGTGCGAGGGAGACGTCCCCTACCTGGGCTACGCCGTCTCGCTCCCCGCGGGCATCGAGGTCGACGACGAGAACCCCCTGACGATCACGTTCCTCAACCCCGGCGACGGCGAGAACTGGACCGTCACGGACCAGCCGCTCTCGGGCCGCGTCCTGTGGCCCGGCGCCTCGGCGCAGGAGCCGCGGCAGTGGCCGGGCTGGCTCCTCACGGAGGACGGCTCGTACGTCGAGACCGAGGGCAACTACGCGTGGACCCGTGACGGCGTCGAGGTGCTGTTCGAGGTGAACCCGTCCTACTCGACGGTCGTCTCCTACCCGCCGGCGACGAGCGAGTGCGCCAACCCGCCCGCGGGCACGGTCGGCGTCGTCGACGCGGCCGCACCGCCGTCGGGCCCCGCGCTCGCCACGACCGGCGCGACCGTCGCCGGCGCCGCGGCGTTCGCCGCCCTGCTCGTCGGCGGCGGTGTCCTGGTGTTCTGGCTGCGCCGCCGCGTGCAGTCCTGACCCTGACGTGGTGACCTGACCGGTCACCACTCGCGAGGCCCGCCGTGCCCCGGTCACGGCGGGCCTCGTCGTGTCCGAGCGCCCCGAGCCCCGGCGCGGCCCGCAGGACGGCGCGAGGACGCGCCGTCGGGCACTCAGCCCCAGGTGTCGCGCGGACCGGGCCCGCGGACGGACTTCTTCCCCCGCCGGAAGCTCGGGCCCGCGGGCCCGAGGACCGTGACCGTCTCCACGACGCCCTCGCCGACCTCGTGCGCGAGCCGCTCGAGGAGCTGCGGTGCGAGCAGGCGCACCTGCGTCGCCCACGCCGTCGAGTCCGCCCGGACGACGAGCACCTTGTCCTCGAACGTCTCCGGCTCGCAGTGGTCCGCCACCTGGTCCCCGACCACCTCGCGCCACCGCCCGACGACGCCCCCCACCGACACGTCGGCGACCCAGTCGCGCTCGCGCAGCAGGCGCGCGACGACGTCGCCCAGGAGCTGCGGGTCGCGGCCACCTGGTCGGGCGCCCGACGTCGGCGGGTCGGCGAGGATCCGGCGCCGCGGCTCCTGGCCCGGCCGCAGGCCCTTCGCCCGCGCCGCCGCCTTCGCCCGGTTGAGCGCCTGCCGCGCCACCTCCGCCGGCGGCGTGAGCTCCACGACGTCCCCCACGGGCAGCCTCGTGGCACGAGGCTCCGCGCCGTCCCGGTCCTCCACGGCGTCCGACGGCTCGGCGCCCGGCGCCGCGTCACGGTTCGACACGGCTCACCGTCCCGTCCTGCACGACGAACCGCGCCCCGTCCAGGAGGGCGGGGACGTCGTCCGGCACGGCCGCGGTGATGATGACCTGCCCCGCGTCCGCGACGAGCTCGGCCAGCCGCTCGCGTCGCCGGACGTCGAGCTCGGCGAACACGTCGTCGAGCACGAGGACGGGCTCGCCGTCGGGACCCCACTGGTCCGCCCACAGGAGGGAGTCCAGCCCCGCCGGCGCCCCGTCCCGGAGGAGCCGGTACGACGCGAGGCGCAGCGCGAGGGCGAACGACCACGACTCGCCGTGGCTCGCGTAGCCCTTGGCCTGGAGCCCGCCGAGGGTGAGGACGACGTCGTCCCGGTGGGGCCCGACGAGGTTCACCCCGCGCTCGATCTCCTTCGCCCGCACCGCCCGCATGGCATCCAGCATGCGCGCCTCGAGCGTCGACGCGTCGGGGAGGCCCGACGTCGGGCCGTCGCCGTCCCGGTCCGGCTCGCCCCGGGCGGGCGTGGTGCCGACGGTCCCGTCCGGGTCGAGCGCCTCCTCGACCGAGGAGCGGTAGGCGATCTGCGCCTCGCCCTGCCCCGCGCTGACCTGCTCGTACGCCTCCGCGACGTACGGCGTCAGGGCCGCCACGAGCTGGAGGCGCAGCGCCGTGATCTCGGCGCCGAGGCTCGCGAGCCGCGCGTCCCAGACCTCGAGCGTCGCGAGGGGAGACGGTGCGCCCTCGGGCGCGTCGTCGTCGAGCGGTGGCTCCGCGGCCGCGGGACGGCGTGCCCCGCGGCCGCGACCCCGGAGCGCGGTCGCGGACTTGAGGAGCGCCCCGCGCTGACGCAGCACGCGCTCGTAGTCCGCGAGGAGGGCGGCGACCCGGGGGACGAGGAGCACGGCGAGCTGGTCGAGGAACCGGCGACGACCGTCGGGGTCGCCCTTGACGAGCGCGAGGTCCTCCGGCGCGAAGAGGACGGTCCGCACGATGCCGAGGACGTCGCGCGGCCGCTTCGCGGGGGACCGGTTGATGCGCGCCCGGTTCGCGCGGCCGGAGGCGATCTCCAGCTCGACGGTGCTCGCCCGGTCGCCCCGGACGACCCGCGTCCGCACGACGGCGCGCGGGGCGCCGGCGCGGACGAGCGCCGCGTCCCCGGCGACCCGGTGGCTCGCGAGCGTCGCCACGTACCCGATCGCCTCGACGAGGTTCGTCTTGCCCTGGCCGTTCTGCCCGACGAGGGCGTTCACGCCCGGGGCGAGCTCGACGTCGACGGACTCGTAGGAGCGGAAGTCGACGAGGGACAGGTGGGAGACGTACATCGCGAGGACGTGCCGGGGGACGGCCGACCGGTCAGGCCGGGTCGGCGGCCTTCACGGCGTGCCCGCCGAACTGCTGGCGCAGCGCCGCGACGGCCTTGAGCGCCGGGGACTGCTCCTGGCGCGAGGCGAAGCGCGCGAACAGCGCCGCCGAGATGACGGGCAGCGGCACGGCGTTGTCGATCGCCTCGTCGACCGTCCAGCGGCCCTCGCCCGAGTCGTCGACCCAGTCGTCGATCGCCGCGAGCTGCGGGTCCTCCTCGAGCGCCTTCACGAAGAGGTCGAGGAGCCAGGACCGCACGACCGTGCCGCGCGTCCACGCCTTCATCGTGCCGTGCACGTCCTTGACGAGCTCGCCCTTCGCGGCGAGGAGCTCGTAGCCCTCCGCGTACGCCTGCATGAGGCCGTACTCGATGCCGTTGTGGACCATCTTCGCGAAGTGCCCGGCGCCGACCTCGCCCGCGTGGACGAAGCCCTCCTCGCGCGGTCCCTCCGGGCGCAGGGCGTCGAAGACCGGCATGGCGACCTCGACGTGCGTGCGGTCGCCGCCCACCATGAGTCCGTAGCCGTTCTCGAGGCCCCAGACCCCGCCGGAGACGCCGACGTCCAGGTAGCCCACGCCCTTCTCGCTCAGCTCCGCGGCGCGCGCCTGGTCCTCGGCGTAGTACGAGTTGCCGCCCTCGATGACGAAGTCGCCCGCGCCGAGCAGGCCACCCAGCTCGGTCACCACGCTCCGGGTCGGCTCGCCCGCCGGGACCATGACCCACACGACGCGCGGACCGTCGTCAGGCAGGGCCGCGACGAGGTCGGCGAGAGTCGCGACGTCCGAGACCTCGGGCCGCGGGTCGTAGCCCACCACCTCGATGCCGGCGGCGCGGATGCGCGCCCGCATGTTGTTGCCCATCTTGCCGAGGCCGACGAGTCCGATGCGCGTGACCATGCGAGTCCTCCGGGGTGCGGTGATGCGGTCGGGGCGGTGGTGCGAGAGGGGTCCTCGCGGGTCAGCCCGCGAAGCGGATCGGCACGAGCAGGTAGCGGTAGTGCGACGAGTCCTCGCCGTCCAGCGAGTCCTGCCCGGTGAACTCCACGGGCTTGTTCGGGTGCGTGAAGCTCAGGCGCACGAAGTCCGTGCCGAGGGCCCCGAGGCCGTCGAGGAGGAACTGCGGGTTGAAGGCCACCGAGATGTCCTCGCCCACGAGCACCGCCTCCAGCGCCTCCGACGCCTGGGCGTCGTCCCCCTGGCCCGCGTCGAGCACGACCTGCCCGTCCGTGAACGACAGCCGGATCGGCGTGTTCCGCTCGGCGACGAGCGACACGCGCTTGGCCGCGTCGATGAGCGGGGCCGTCGGGACGACCGCGTGGATCGGGGTCTCGTCGGGGAACAGCCGGCGGACGGCCGGGTAGTCCCCGTCGACGAGCTGCGACGTGGTGTGGCGGCCGCCGGCCTCGAAGCCGATGAGGTCCACCCCGGTGCCGGTGTTCAGGCCGACGTTCACGAGGCCCGAGCTGCCGAGGGACTTGGCCACGTCGTTGAGCGTGCGGGCGCGGACGAGGGCGACCGCCGAGTAGCTGGGGGTGACGGGGGTCCACGTGAGCTCGCGGAGCGCCAGACGGTAGCGGTCCGTAGCGAGGAGCGTGATCTTCTCACCCTCGATCTCCACCCGCACGCCGGTGAGGAGCGGGAGCGTGTCGTCGCGGCTCGCCGCCACCGTGACCTGCGCGACGGCGTTCGTCAGCTCGTCGCCGGAGACCGTGCCGGAGAGCTCGGGCATGGCGGGCAGGGCCGGGTACTCGTCCACAGGCATGGTGAGGAGCGTGAAGCGGCTCGCGCCGCACGTCACCGTCACCTTGTTGCCCTCGAGGACGACGTCGACCGGCTTCGCCGGGAGCGCGCGGGAGATCTCGGCGAGCAGCCGGCCGGACACGAGCACCGTGCCGGGCTCGCTCACCTCGGCGGGGATCTCCGAGCGGGCGGAGACCTCGTAGTCGAAGCTCGACAGGCCGATCGTCCCGGACGCGTCCGCCTCGAGCCGCACGCCCGCGAGCACCGGGGCAGGTGGGCGGGTCGGCAGGGTCCGCGCCGTCCAGGTCACCGCGTCGGCCAGGACATCACGCTCAACCCGGAACTTCATCCCACACCCTCTCGTCCCAACGTCCTGATCGGACTCGATCTTCACATGTGCCGTCCGGCCGCGCCTCGGCGCCCGGACCGTCGTCGGGCCGAGCGCGTCCTGGCCGCTCGCGGGAGGCCCGTGGGCGGTGGACGCGGGGAGCTCGGGTCGCAGGTCCGCGCACACGTGTCGTGCATGAACCCTACGCGAGGAGCCGGTCCGGAGGAACTGGAACGACGCTCCTGGGGACGGTCCTGTGCATCGATCGCGTCACGGCGTCGGCTCGTGCGACCGGTGCTTCCCGTCTCCTCGTCGATGGCTGTCGTTCGGTGGGTACGGCATCGTGGTCGGGACGGTGGTCGGGATGGTGGCTGGGCGGGGGTGCGGGTCGGCCGCCGGAGCCTGATGAAGGCGTGTGGAATTCCCCCTAGATCACACCTTCGTCGTCGTCATAGGGGTTGTGGAATGCGTGGAAAACGGGTGTCTCTGCAGGTCAGACGGGAAAAATGCGTGTGGACGAACCGGTGGTCCCGCTGTGGGAAAGTCGCACGGCCTGTGGGCGACCGATCTGTCCCCACACGCCGTCCACCGATCGGTGCCCCGTCGTCCACACCGTAGGGCCCGTCGTCCACAGTTATCCACAGAAGCGTGCACAGCGGGGGCCTCCGAGTGCCGTCCACAGACTGTGTACGACGCACCGTTTCCACAGTCGGACCGGGGAAAACGCTCGATACTGCGCCGATCGTGGAGCGTCGTAGGTCCCTGTGGTCGATCGAGGATCCCAAGATCACGCCGATGTCACAACTCACAGATGGCCTGTGGATGACTGTGGACAACTCGGCCCACACGTTGTGTACGAAGGTGTGAACAGGGGATCGTGCGCGTCGCGATGGCGTTCGAGAGGGCAGTATCCACAGGATGATGCACCCCGGTGGGCATCTCTGTGGATCTGTGTGGATCGTCGGGGGCGACGGCGAGCTGGCGCCCCCGAGCGGTGCGACCACGTCCCGCGACGGTGGGGGTGCGTGGTCCGGCACGTCGTCGCGTCTCAGCCCCGGTGCTGCTGCTTGATCCTGCTCGTCAGCTCGGTGACCTGGTTGTAGGTGGACCGTCGCTCGGCCATCTGCTCGGTGATCTTGCGGTTCGCGTGCATGACCGTCGTGTGGTCGCGCCCGCCGAACTGCTGGCCGATCTTGGGCAGCGACAGGTCGGTCAGCTCGCGGCACAGGTACATGGCGATCTGGCGCGCGGTGACCAGGACGCGCGAGCGCGAGCTCCCGCAGAGGTCGTCGATCGTCAGGCCGAAGTATGCGGCCGTCTGCGCGATGATCGCGGCGGGGGTGATCTCGGCGCTGTCCTCGTCGGTGATGAGGTCCTTGAGGACGATCTCCGCGAGCGGGAGGTCCACCTGCTGGCGGTTCAGGTTCGCGAAGGCGGTCACCCGGATCAGCGCGCCCTCGAGCTCGCGGATGTTCGTCGAGATGCGAGACCCGATGTAGGAGAGCACGTCGTCCGGGGCTGCGAGGCGCTCGCTCGACGCCTTCTTCCGGAGGATCGCGATTCGCGTCTCGAGGTCCGGCGGCTGGACGTCGGTGATGAGCCCCCACTCGAACCGGGAACGGAGCCGGTCCTCGAACCCGTTGAGCTGCTTCGGCGGGAGGTCGGACGTGATGACGACCTGCTTGTTGGCGTTGTGGAGGGCGTTGAACGTGTGGAAGAACTCCTCCATCGTCTGTTCCTTGCCCTGGAGGAACTGGATGTCGTCGATGAGAAGGACGTCGACGTCCCGGTAGCGGCGCTGGAACGCGCCGGCCTTGCCCTCGCCGATGGAGTTGATGAAGTCGTTGGTGAACTCCTCGGAGTTCACGTAGCGCACACGGACGTTGGGGTACAGGTTGTGCGCGTAGTGGCCGATCGCGTGCAGCAGGTGCGTCTTGCCGAGGCCCGAGTCCCCGTAGATGAACAGCGGGTTGTAGGCCTTGGCGGGTGCCTCGGCCACAGCCACGGCAGCGGCGTGCGCGAACCGGTTCGACGACCCGATGACGAACGTCTCGAAGACGTACTTGGGGTTGAGCCTGCTCGGCTCGGCCTGCGGCCGGGGCGGAGGAGGGGGCGGCAGGTCGGGCAGGCCGTCGTCCGGCTCGATGTACGGCCGCTCGACGGCGGGACGGGATGCGGGCGCGACGACCGGGTCCGAGCTGAGCTCCGGGTCGACCGTGATGCCGAAGCGGACGTCACGCCCGAGGCAGGAGGACATCGCCGTCACGAGCTCGTCGCGCACGCGCGTCTCGAGATAGGTGCGGGTCTGCTCGTGCGGCACCGCGATGAAGACCGTGTCGTCGAGGATCGCGAGCGGCTTGGCGAGGCGGATGAAGGCGATCTGCCGCGGCGTGATGTCCGGGCTCGCCTCGAGGATGCTCAGGGTCTGCACCCAGACGTCGGCGATGTTCTCGTCCGGGTTGGCCACGGGCAGTTCCTCACAGGTCGAGGGCGTGCGCCGGCGCGTGGAGCCGACCGTCGAGCGCGCGCTGACGGGCCGGGCAGGGTGCGCCGACGAAGGAAGGTCACGGGTGTGGTGATGCTGAGGTCGATCGTGCCATGGGAACCCCTCGTCCACATAGTTGTCCACAGGCTGTGGGTTGTAGGGTGGGGATGCTCTCAGGCCCCGCGGGGTGCCGTGGGGAGCGCGACGACGCGGCACCCGCGCCGCGGCGTATCTCACGTCTCCTGGTTTGACCCGGGGGGGTCGCGCAGCGTAACGTCAGACAGCCGTTCCAGGTGTTCTTGGCGCGCCCGCGTGGAGGAGACTCGACACGAGGCCTCGCGTCGTGAGCTGCCTGCAAGGATCCGGTGCCCCCAGCAATGGCCCACTCGATCTGCGTGCCTGGACGGCGTGCGTGCGGGCGACCGCACGATGCACCACCTGAACCACCGACAGGCTCCAACCGGGACCTGTCACTGCATCGTCGAGGACATAGACGGTGTACCTCCCCGACGTTCTTGGAGTACCTCGTGAGCAAGCGGACCTTCCAGCCGAACAACCGGCGCCGGGCGAAGACCCACGGCTTCCGGCTGCGCATGCGGACCCGTGCCGGCCGCGCCATCCTGGCTGCCCGCCGTCGCAAGGGCCGCACCGAGCTCTCTGCCTGATACCACGTGCTCCCCGCGGCGCACCGACTGCGCCGTTCCGTCGATTTCGAGCGGGCGGTGCGCCGCGGCGTGCGTGCGGGTAGGTCGACCGTGGTCGTGCACCTCTCGGAGGATCTCGAGGGGGACGCGCATCCACAGGTCGGCTTCGTCGTCTCCAAGGCAGTGGGGAACGCGGTGCACCGCAACCTCGTGAAGCGTCGCCTGCGTGCCGCGACCGCGGCGCGCCTCGACGCGCTGCCCGCGCACGGCCGCGCCGTCGTCCGAGCGCTTCCCGCCTCGGCGGTGGCGTCCTTCGACGCCCTGAGCGCCGACCTCGACAGCGGGCTCGAGCGCGCTGTCCGGCGTCTCCACGAACGCTCGGGCGTGGATCGATGACGACCACGCACCCGGTCGACGCTCCCGGCGCGGAGTCCCCCGAGGACACCGGCGGAGCTCCCGGCATCGTGCGTCGCGTCGTCGCCGTGCTGCGTCGTGTCCCGGCGCTCACCCTCATCGGCATGATCCGGGCCTACCAGTCGGTGATCTCCCCGATGACGGGTCCCACGTGCAAGTACTACCCGTCCTGCTCCCAGTACGCCCTCACGGCGGTGCGTCGTCACGGCGCCCTGCGCGGAACGGGCCTCGCCCTCTGGCGGCTGCTGCGCTGCAACCCCTGGAGCCTCGGTGGGGTCGACGACGTTCCGCCGGCACGACACACGCACTAGACCGCAGCCCGACCACGGGCGATTCACAAGCTTTGTCCGAAGTTGAGGGAGCAGTCACGGATGGACTTCTTCGCGATCCTTTACCCCATCGAGTGGGTAGTCGCCTGGATCATGTACTTGTGCCACCAGGGCCTGACGTACCTGGGGTTCTCCGACGGTCCCGGTCCGGCATGGGTGCTGTCGATCGTCGGCCTGGTCATCATCATCCGCATCCTGCTGATCCCGCTGTTCTTCAAGCAGATCAAGGCCTCGCGGGGCATGCAGATGCTGCAGCCCGAGATGCAGGCGATCCAGAAGAAGTACAAGGGGAAGACGGACCCGGCGTCTCGCGAGGCCATGAGCCGCGAGACCATGGACCTGTACCGCAAGCACGGGACGAACCCGTTCGCGTCGTGCATGCCGATCCTGCTGCAGTCGCCGATCTTCTTCGCGCTCTTCCGCGTGCTGAACGGGCTGGTGCCGATCTCGAACGGCACGGATGACCCGATCGGTCCGATCAACTCCGCGGTCGCGAGCGACATCGAGAGCTCGTCGGTGTTCGGGGCCCAGCTCTCCGACGTCTTCCTGCGGACCGACGACCTGCAGACCAAGATCGTCATCGCCGTTCTCATCGTCGCCATGTGCGCCACGACGTTCTTCACGCAGCGCCAGCTCACGATGAAGAACATGCCGAAGGCCGCTCTCGAGGGTCCGATGGCGTCGACGCAGAAGATGATGCTCTACGTCTTCCCGTTCATCTTCGCGGTCTCGGGCGTCAACTTCCCGGTCGGCGTGCTCGTCTACTGGACGACGACGAACCTCTGGTCGATGGGGCAGCAGTTCTACACGATCCGGCGCATGCCCGCGCCGGGCTCCGAGGCCGAGCGCCTTCTCAAGGAGCGTCAGGCCCGCAAGCGTGCGGCGAAGGGCATCGTCGAGGATGCGACGCCCGTGATCGAGCAGCCGCGTGGCCAGCGTCAGCAGCCGAAGCGCAAGGACCGCCAGAAGGGCGCCGCCCCGGTGCGCCCTGCAGGGACGTCGTCTGACACGGGCTCTGCGAACTCACCGGTGGAGGACGCGCCCGTGGCTGAGGACGGCCCTGTGACGGACCACGGTGCGAAGGGGTCGTCGTCTCCCACGACGTCGAAGCCCGCGCCCAAGAAGAAGAAGCAGAAGTAGACCCGCGCCCGAGCGCGCCCGCCGTGAGGAGCACCGTCATGACGCCTACCGAGACCCCCGCGCCCGAAGAGGCCGCCACCGACGAGTCGACGCGCGAGACCACCAGCCTGGAGGAGGAGGGTGAGATCGCGGCGGACTACCTCGAGGAGCTGCTCGACATCGCCGACCTCGACGGCGACATCGACATCGACGTCGAGCACGACCGCGCGGCGGTCGAGATCGTCGCCGACGACCCTGCGGCGCTGCGTTCGCTCGTGGGCGACGGTGGGGACGTCCTCGACGCGCTCCAGGAGCTGACTCGCCTGGCCGTCCAGGCCCGCACCGGGGAGCGGAGTCGACTGATGCTCGACGTCGCGGGGTTCCGCGCCGACCGTCGGCGTGAGCTGACCGCACAGGCCGAGGAGGCCATCTCGCGTGTCCAGTCGGGTGGGGCGAAGGTCTCGTTGGAACCGCTCAACGCGTTCGAGCGCAAGGTGATCCACGACGCGGTGGCCGCCGCCGGCCTGCGCAGCGACTCCGAGGGGGTCGAGCCCCAGCGCTACGTGGTGATCTATCCCGCGGACTGACACAGTCTCCCGTTTGACGACCGTCGCCCCCCGTTTCACGTGAAACGGGGGGCGACCGTCGTTAGGGGGACAGCACGCTGACGGTGTCCATCCAGGAGGGCTGTCACGAACGGGGCGCGGGTCCGTCGGTGATGCTCGCTCGTGTGCGCGTCGGGCGGTGCTGACCAGGTGAGTCTCTTCGGTCGCCGCAATGTGCGCGTCGCGGATCCCCGGTGGTCGACGTCGGTGGAACTCAGCGTCTGGCCGACCTCACGGGGCGAGGAGGATCACGTGCTGATCGGACACGCCGCCAGGCGTTTCACGTGAAACGATGTGGCGTGCCCATTGACGAGGAGGCAGAAGAGCCGATGCACGACCAGGCTGACGGCAACGTAGAACCGGAGATCTCACGGGAGGCGTTGGCCGAGTACTTCGGTGCGGCGTTCCCGACCGTCGAACGGTTCGCGGACCGCCTGCGCGACGAGGGCGAGCTGCGCGGACTCATCGGGCCGCGCGAGGTCCCTCGCATCTGGGACCGGCACATCCTCAACTCCGCCGCGGTGGTCCCGTTCCTCCCGAAGACCGGCGTGATCGCGGACATCGGGTCGGGCGCGGGCCTTCCCGGGGTCGTGATCGCGGCGATGCGTCCAGACGCCACCGTCTACCTGGTCGAGCCGATGGAGCGGCGGTGCGCCTGGCTGTCGGAGATCGCATCGGACCTGAACCTCGCGAACATCGAGGTGAAGCGGGGGCGCGCCGAGGAGTACCACGGAGCGTTCGAGTGCGACGCCGTGACGTCGCGCGCCGTGGCCGCGCTGGACAAGCTGGTCCGGCTGTCGTTGCCGCTCGTCCGACCGGGTGGCGAGATGATCGTCCTGAAGGGCCGCAACGTTGCCCGAGAGATCGACCCTGCCCGCAAGGTGCTGCGCCGGCTCAAGGGGGGCGAGCCCGAGATCGTCGACGCGCCGACGATCCCGGGTGTGGAGACCACGACTGCCGTGCGGATCGTGCGGCAGACTGGGGCACGCTGAACCCGTCCCTGGGCGTCGCCACCGCTGTGTGGCGACACGGGGACGACCAGCGCCCGACCTCCACGGATGAGTGGATCGGACGGCGCATGCTGGGAAGCGACGACGGAGAGGATGAGACGCGTGACGGAAAGCCCTGTCGACCCTGGAGAGCTTCAGGATCGGTCGGCGACGTCGCTCTCCCACGACGGGGGAGGGGCTCGGAGCTCCGGGAGTGAGGACGATCGGAGAGCAGCGCTCATGGCGAGCCTGCCGATCACGGACGACTCGACTCCCCTCGCCGCTCAGCTCGCCGAGGATGCCCGGCGTCGCATCGACCTCCAGGGCCGGCGTTTCCCCCGCCCTGCATCGACGCGCATCATCACGGTCGCGAACCAGAAGGGCGGGGTGGGGAAGACCACCACGACCGTCAATCTTGCCGCGGGGCTCGCGCTGGCGGGACTCAACGTGCTCGTCATCGACAACGACCCCCAGGGAAATGCCTCGACGGCGCTCGGAGTCGAGCACCGCGCCGGGACACCGTCGGTCTACGAGGTCCTCGTCGACGGTGACCCGTTGGCCAGCGCCGTCCAGCAGTGCCCCGACATCCCGACGCTGTGGTGCGTTCCGGCGACGATCGATCTCTCCGGAGCCGAGATCGAGCTCGTCTCGCTGGTTTCACGTGAAACACGGCTTCGACGCGCACTCGATGAATACCTGGCGGGACGAGAGCGTGACGGCCAGGAACCTATCGACTACGTCCTGGTGGACTGCCCTCCGAGCCTCGGCTTGCTCACGGTGAATGCCTTCGTGGTCGGTCGGGAGGTGCTCATCCCAATCCAGTGCGAGTACTACGCGCTGGAAGGACTGAGCCAGCTCCTGAAGACGATCGAGCTCATCAAGTCGCACCTCAATCCCGGCCTCCACGTCTCGACGATCCTTCTCACGATGTACGACGGTCGCACCAACCTTGCGCAGCAGGTGGCTGCCGAGGTCCGGGAGCACTTCCCCGACCAGACGCTGAGGACGACCGTTCCGCGCTCGGTACGCATCTCTGAAGCGCCGAGTCACGGACAGACGGTGATGACCTACGATCCTGGATCGACGGGCGCGCTCGCGTACCTCGAGGCTGCGCGTGAGCTCACGCAACGCGGTGCGAACAGGCCAGAGGATCCCGATCTCGATGCGGTCCCTGAGCAGGAGCCGAAGCGGGAGCAGGGTCTCACCGCCGCGCCCGGTAGTGAGAGCCGGACGGTTCGAACGGAACACGAGTTTGCCGGCACCATCGGTGGTCCCGGCCTGCGGCAGGAGGAACTGCGATGAGCGAGAAGCGTCGGGGGCTCGGTCGAGGGCTTGGGGCACTCATCCCGACGAGCTCGGAGGGGAAGCGTCCCGTTGACGTGTTCTTCCCGAGCCCTGCGTCGGACGAGCCGCGGACCGATGACGTATCGGGCGACGGTGCAGCCGCGGCGGACGAGCCGGGCGCGGTGGAGAGCACCGAGGTCGTCGCTCCCGTCGTGACCCTGGTTGCCGAGTCTGGTTCAGGGCCGGCCGACGTCGACTCCTTGACGTCGCTCTCGGCCCGCGACCTCGCCGAGCTGGACGCGTTGAGCGTGGAGTCCGCACCGCTGGGCGGCTCGGAGGTCGGAGGTTCGCCTGCCGCGCCGCAGGAGGGCAACGACGGTACGGCGGCGCGCGATGAGGTGACTCCTGACGCTGTTTCACGTGAAACCGCGCCTGAGACGGGGAAGCGTGATGGGACGACCGGACTCGCCGCTGGTGACGCGACGTCGGACGTCCTCTCGGGCGACGTGACCACCGCTTCCGAGGAGTGGACGGGGAGCGCAGCGGACGACCTCGTTCCGGTCCCCGGTGCACGCTTCGCCGAGATTCCGACGGCGTCGATCCGTCCGAACCCCCGTCAGCCGCGCACGGTGTTCGACGAAGGCGACCTCGACGAGCTGGTGGGCTCGATCCGTGAGATCGGCGTCCTTCAGCCGATCGTCGTCAGGCCCGTCCCGGGCGAGGACGGTTCTTTCGAGCTGATCATGGGCGAGCGGCGGTGGCGCGCGACGCAGGCGGCCGGACTGGACGTGATCCCCGCGATCATCCGCGAGACGGATGATGCCGACCTGCTGCGCGACGCGCTCCTCGAGAACCTGCACCGCAGTGCCCTCAATCCCCTGGAAGAGGCAGCGGCGTACCGCCAGCTCCTCGACGACTTCGGGTGCACCCACGAGGAGCTCGCTGAGCGGATCTCCCGCAGCCGTCCTCAGATCTCGAACACGCTGCGACTTCTGCGTCTCCCGCCGCTCGTGCAGCGTCGCGTCGCGGCAGGTGTCCTCTCTGCTGGCCATGCCCGCGCGCTCCTGGGTCTGACCGACGGAGCTGAGATCGAACGCCTCGCCCAGCGCATCGTCGCCGAAGGGCTCTCGGTGCGTGCGACGGAGGAGATCGTCGCGATGGGTGGACTCGACGGGCAGCGTCGCGCTCCGCGCGCTCCGCGGGCGGGTCAGCGCTCCGCCGCGATCGACGAGCTCGCTCATCGGCTCTCGGACCGCTTCGAGACGCGGGTCAAGGTCGACCTCGGCAAGAACAAGGGGCGCCTGACGGTGGAGTTCGCGTCGGTCGAGGACCTCAACCGAATCCTGGACGTGATGGCACCGAACGACCCGGGCCTTCTGCGCAAGTAGTCGGGGGAGTGTCGCGGGGGCTGGGGCTGGGGCTCGGGCTCGGGCTCGGGCCGGGGCTAGGAGGGACCGGGACCGGTCCAGCCGCGCCGCGGCTCGCGGCGCCCAGTACCCACGCCGGGACTGTCACACGGTGCGTGAAGTGTGAGCGGAAGTCCCGGCCTTGCATCGCGGTCCTCGGTCGGGTGCGGAGCCCGCACGTCGGACGCGGGAGCCGCGAGCGGGTCGCCCAAGCCCGGCGCCGGATACCCAGGCCGGGACTGTCGCACGCCGCTTGACGTGCCAGCGGCTGTCCCGGCCTTGTATCGCCGCTCCCGGTCGGGTGCGGACTCCGCGCGCCGGGCGCGAGCGGGGCTAGCGGGTTCGCCCACGCCCGGCATCGGATACCCAGGCCGGGACTGTCGCACGGGGCTCGACGTGCCGGCGGCGGTCACGGCCTTGCATCGCCGCTCCCGGGCGCGCACGCCGGACTCGTGAGTGGCGACCGTCTCGCCCCGGACCCAGTCGCTCTTCCTCGCGCTCGCCGGTCGATATGACCGGCACCGTCCCGATCTCAGGACGGCCGTCGGCAGGTCCGGCGCACCGGGTCGCCAGGGTGACGGACGCCCACCGGGTGTGGGGGAGGGGAGCGTCGTGGGGCAGCGTCGCTGGTCGCGCGGCGCCGGACTCGCCGGCACCGGCGGGTCCGGTGGGAGTCCGCTCGACCTCGGATCTCGTGGATGTCGCGGTGCGCATCTTCTGCCGTTGAGATCGGGATGTCCGCGCCACTGGCAGTCCCCGATGGCTCCAGCGCCGTTTCACGTGGAACAACCGCGGGAGCACGCCGCGCCTCCCGTCGAGCGGCCCCGATCCGGCCCTCGTCATCGATCGGGGCCCGCGTCGCGTGGGTCAAGCGAGGGTCGTCTCACACTGTGCGTTCGCAGGTGTGGCTCTCGCCGAACGCGAGGTGGCGGCGCGGAGAGCGATGCTCGTTGGCGCCCTCTTCCGCGCGGAGAGCGCACGGACCAAGCCGTCGTCGGACTCGCTGTGACGCCACTGGCACGTGTCAGGGTGGAACGTCGCGGCTCGGCGTCGGCGATCGCGCGTTCTCGCGCACGAGCTCGACGCTGGCGCGTCGAGCTCGGCGGCGTAGGCCATGAGGAGACGCGCGAGCGGAAGCATGGCGGTGTCGTGGTTTCACGTGGAACAACGCGGTCGCGCTTCTCGGGGAGGCGTGGTGGTCCACGTGGTTCGAGAGTCCCCGCGGTGAGCGCACCGGGCCGTCCGTCAGTTCGTCGACGCCATGTTGCAAGCCACGACTGATCGGGAGTTGCGCCAGAGGGTGCCCGGTGGAAGGGCAAGACTTGATGGTGCGCTCTGGATGCCACGGGCCTTGCCCGTAGCAGCGGACGCCTTCGTGGTCGCCGCGGGCGTCATGTCGGAAGAGCGGTCGTCAGCGCGGTGCTGGAGTGGCTTCACGTGGTGACCCGGGCGTCTGCCGGGGCCCCACGGGATTCCGCTCTCGGGGTTTCACGTGGAGGGCGCGGCCATGTGCGGGAAGCGAGTGGCTTCACGTGGAACATGGCCGGCTGCGCGGTAGGGGAGGGCTTCATGCGGAAGGCGGATGCTGGAGCGGCCCTGAGCGGCCCCACGAGGGACGCGTTCCACGTGAAACAGGAGGAACCTCGACGCGTCTCCTCCCTGGTCGCGATCGCCGCCGAGGCGGTTGCTGCTTCACCGAGGTAGGTCGTCCTCGGCCACGTGGAGACTCGACGTGACCCGACGACGTCGGGTGGACCAGGGAAGACGTCCCCGACACGCTGACGAGGTGTCGGTCGAGAGAGATGGATGCAGCTCCTCTCCAGGTCACGATCACCGCCACGGCGGCCGGCGGTTCACCGAGATAGGCGCCCTCCCCAGGCGGCGCTACGACGCGACCCGGCCACATCGGGTGGACCGGAGAAGAACGCCTGTCGACCCATGCTGATGCCGACGATGATGTCGTCCGAAAGGGAGTCTTCCTCCTGGGTCACGATCGCTGGCAAGGCGGCCACCGCTCCACCGAGGCCGGCCACGGCCACGGCCACGGTTGCCACGGCCACGGCCGTATCTCGACACGACCCGACCACGTCGGGTGAGCCACGCCGAAAGATCTGTCGACCAGCATGCCGACGACGTCCGAGAGCCGCGACAGAGCTTCGACACGCACGAGCTGTCCCCACGAGCTCGCGGCCGGACTGAGCGCCAGCTCACATCGCGTGGAGCCCTGCAGCCTAGTCCTGCGCGGACTAGCCGCGAGCCACGACGACGCCACGTGCCCCCCCGAGAGCCTGAGCCGAGCCATGCACCGATCGCACCACTGTCTCGGCGGCGAGAGACGCACCTCGGCCCCACGAGGATCGCGACGGAAGGCCGCCAGCCGGAGGAGCGTGGGAGGACCGCGCGGCGAGAGCGTCGGCAACCAACGTTCCACGTGAAACATGGCGCGCCGCCGCGCGCCGCGGGCTTCCGACGATGCTCAGTGGCGCACGTGCGTCTGGACGAGCGAGCGGTAGAGGTGGCCCAGGTCGAGACCGGCGGCGCGCGCGGCTTGGGGGAGGAGCGACGTCTCGGTCATGCCCGGCGCGACGTTGACCTCGAGGAACTGCACGACGCCGTCCGGGTCGAGGATGACGTCCGTGCGGGACAGGTCGCGCAGTCCGAGCGCGACGTGCGCGCGGACCGCGACCTCGCGGACGATGCCCAGCACGTCGTCGTCCAGGCGCGCAGGGGCGAAGTACTCGGTGCGTCCGGGGTTGTACCGTGCATCGAAGTCGTACGTGCCGGTCGTGACGATCTCGACCGGCGGAAGCGCCTCGGGTCCCTGGCCGACGTCGACGACGCTGACCGCGAGC
Organism: Cellulosimicrobium sp. NPDC030954; assembly: GCF_055571305.1. NCBI lineage: Bacteria > Bacillati > Actinomycetota > Actinomycetes > Micrococcales > Promicromonosporaceae > Cellulosimicrobium > Cellulosimicrobium sp. NPDC030954. The sequence goes on along the minus strand of NZ_JBVIFN010000006.1, from coordinate 191,875 downwards.
TCGACGCCGCGCACCGCACGTTCGATCAGGGCGACGTCCCCGTAGGCGAAGCAGTCGACCATGGCACGGGGCAGCTGGTCGGCACGCTCCACGAGGGTGACGCCGAGTGCTGAGCCGCCATGGGTCGGCTTGACCACGAGGGGAAGGCCGAGCCGCGCGACGACCGCGTCCAGGACGGGTTGGGCGCCGAGCTCGCGGAACAGGCTCTGGGGGAGGGTGACGTACTCGGGCGTGCACAGGCCCGCGCCGAGCACGATGCTCTTCGCGACGGGCTTGCTCCACGCCGCGCGGCTCTCCCGCGGTCCGGTCCCCACGTAGGGCACGCCGACGAGGTCGAGCACGTCGCGGATCGAGCCGTCCTCGCCGCTCGCGCCGTGCAGGAGCGGCCACACGACGTCGGGGCGGGTCGCGTCGAGGAACGGGAGGAGGTCCGCGTCGACGTCGTGGACGGTCACCTCGAGGCCGGCGGCGCGCAGGCTCTCGGCGACGCGGCGTCCGGAGCGCAACGAGACGTCGCGCTCGTGCGACAGTCCGCCCGCGAGGATGACGACGTGGCCGCCCGAGGGCACCTCGTCGTCGAGCCGGAGGAGGCGAAGGTGCTGGTCAGGGCGCTGCGCGTCGGTCGCGGCCGCGCCACCGGCCTCGTCCGTCGCCGTCGGGGTACCCGTGGTCGTGTCCACTGTTGACGGACTCCTGTTCGGTGCCGGCGTCTCCCGGTAGGGTCCGCTCGGCGTCGTGGTGAGAGGGCTTCAGGCCAGGTTGGGCGAGGGGTTCTCGACGTCCGTGACGTCGGGGTCGAGCTCGGCGTTCGTGCCGAAGATCTCGACGAGCTCCTGCTCGGCGTTGACGACCCCGGCGAGGCGTCGGACTCCCTCACGGATCCGCTCGGGGGTCGGGAAGCAGTAGGAGAGGCGCACGTGGCTCGAGCCCGTGCCGTCCGCGTAGAACGCCGTGCCGGGGACGTAGGCGACACGGGCCGTCACGGCGCGCGGCAGCATCGATCGGGCGTCGAGGCCCTCGGGGAGCTGCACCCACGTGTAGAAGCCACCGTCCGGGACGGTCCAGCGGGCCGAGGGGAGGTGTTCGGAGAGCGCACCGATCATCGCGTCGCGCCGCTCGCGGTAGAGCTCGCGGAACTGCTTGATCTGCCCCTTCCAGTCGCACGTGTCGAGGTAGGCGGCGATCGCGAGCTGCGAGGCGTTCGACGGGCAGAGGATCGCGGACTCGCTGGCGAGGACGAGCTTCTCGCGCACGGCGTGGGGCGCAACCACCCAGCCGACCCGGTACCCGGGGGCGAAGGTCTTGGAGAACGACCCGAGGTACAGGACGCCGTCCTCGTCGAGCGAGCGGAGCGCGGGGAGAGTCTGTCCGTCGAAGCCGAGGAGGCCGTAGGGGTTGTCCTCGATGACGAGGACGCCGTAGCGCTGCGCGATCTCCAGGATGCGCGGACGGCGCTCCGCGGTGAGGGTCACCCCGGCGGGGTTGTGGAAGTTCGGCACGGTGTAGAGCAGCTTGACGCGGCGACCGTCCGCGGCGAGGCGGGCGAGCGTCTCCTCCAGCGCCTCGGGGACGAGGCCGTGCTCGTCGAGGGGCACGTGCACGACGTCTGCCTGGTACGACCGGAACACTCCCAGGGCGCCGACGTAGCTCGGCGCCTCGGCGACGACGACGTCACCGGGGTCGACGAAGATCCGGGTCACGAGGTCCAGGGCCTGCTGCGAGCCCGTCGTCACGACGACGTCGTCGGGGTGGCACTCGATCCCTTCGAGCCGGACCACGTCGAGGATCTGCTCGCGCAGCGTCTCGTCGCCCTGCCCGGACCCGTACTGGAGCGCCGTCGCACCGCGCGTCGCGACGAGGCGCTGCATGGTGTCGGCGATCTGGTCGAGCGGGAGCCCTTCGAGGTAGGGCATGCCGCCGGCGAGCGACACGACCTCGGGGCGGTTCGCCACGGCGAACAGCGCCCGGATCTCCGACGCTCGCATCCCGTGCGCTCGCTCTGCGTACGCACCGAACCACGGGTCGAGGCGGGTGCCGCTGGGAGCGGGCTGCTGCGGGGGAGTCGTCGGTCCAGTCACGACCCCCAGTGTCGCACGGTGCGTCGGGGGATCCCGTGAAGACGCCGGAGGGCGGACCGCGGTGCTCGCGGTCCGCCCCCCGGGCAGTGGTCGGATGCGGCTCAGACCGCCGTGGCGAGCACGGCGTCGATCTCCTCGGTGAGCGCGCGCTTGGGGCGCGCCCCGATGATCGACTTCTGGAGCTCGCCGCCGACGTAGACGTTCAGCGTCGGGATCGACACGATCCCGTAGGCACCGGTCGTCTCGGGGTTCGCGTCCGTGTCGAGCTTGGCGATCTTGATCTTGCCGTCGTACTCCTCGGCGAGCTCTTCGAGGATCGGTGCGACCTGGCGGCACGGGCCGCACCAGGTCGCCCAGAAGTCGACCAGGACGGGGACCTCGGACTCGAGGACCTCGGCACGGAAGGTGTCGTCGGTGACCGGAACGGTCGGCATGGTGACCTCCTGCGGTAGGACTCGGTGGGTGACGGGGACGCTGGTTCAGGCCTGGAGCTCGGCGAGCGCCTCGGGCAGCTCGTCCGGGTTCGGCGTGCTCGGCGTGCCGGCGAGGTCCTCCAGGCCGGCGGCGTCGGCGAGCTCGGTGAGGTAGCGCTGCGCGTCGAGCGCGGCGGCGCACCCGGAGCCGGCGGCGGTGATGGCCTGGCGGTAGGTGTGGTCGACGGCGTCGCCGCACGCGAACACGCCCTCGAGGTTGGTCGCGGTGGTGCGCCCGACGACCTGGATGTAGCCCTCGTCGTCCAGGTCGATCTGGCCCTTGACGAGCTCGGTGCGGGGCTCGTGACCGATCGCGACGAACAGGCCGGTCGCGGGCAGCTCGCGCTCCTCACCGGTCACGGTGTCGCGCAGCGTGAGCGCCTCGACCTTGTTCTCGCCGCCGATCCCGGCGACCTCGCTGTTCCAGGCGAAGTCGATCTTCGGGTCGTTCAGGGCGCGGTCGGCCATGATCTTCGACGCGCGCAGCTCGTCGCGACGGTGGACCAGGGTCACCTTCTCCGCGAACCGGGTGAGGAACGTCGCCTCCTCCATCGCGGAGTCCCCGCCACCGACGACGGCGACGTGCTGGTCGCGGAAGAAGAACCCGTCGCACGTCGCGCACCAGGAGACGCCGCGGCCGGACAGGCGCTTCTCGTCGTCCAGGCCGAGCTCGCGGTAGGCGGACCCGGTCGCGAGGATGACGGCGCGGGCGCGGTACGTCTCGCCGTTGCCGGTCACGACGGTCTTGACCGGTCCTTCGAGGTCCAGCAGCGTGGCGTCGTCCCACTCGATGCGCGCGCCGAACCGCTCGGCCTGCTTGCGCATGTTCTCCATGAGGTCGGGACCCATGATCCCGTCGGGGAACCCGGGGAAGTTCTCGACGTCCGTCGTGTTCATCAGGGCGCCACCCGCGGTGACCGATCCCGCGAGCACGAGCGGGGCCAGCCCCGCGCGCGCCGCGTAGATCGCCGCGGTGTACCCCGCGGGACCGGACCCGACGACGATCAGGTTCTGGACGGCAGACTGCTCGGTCACGTGCTCTCCTCGATGCTCGGTGCGTGGCGGCCGACCACGCGAGAGTGTGAACGCCGCCGGGGCGGCTTCTGTTCCACGGTACGGGTGTTCGGCACGCTACGGGGACCGGTCGCACGGCGCGCGGGCCGTCCACGCACCGCAGGTCGGCGACGGCCGACCGGAGGCAGGTCCTCCGGGCCGGAGCGTCAGGAGATGAGGATCTCGTTGATCTCCGCGCGGAACTCTCCGGACGGGTTCTGCGGCAGCTCGGTGAACCACAGCACGATCGACTCCGCCTCGACCGGCTGGTCGAACGTGAACTCCGCGCCGGGAGCGAGCGGCCCCGAGGCGAGGACGGTGCCCTCGGTGGGGGCGTCCGGGCTCGTGGCACGGATCTCGACGTTGCCACCGGTGGCGGACGTGTCGAGCACGACCGTCGAGACCGGCGCCTTCTCCTCGAGCGTGACCGCGAACCCGATCCCGGTGCGCAGGCCGGCGAAGTCTGCGGCGTTGTACCGGCGCGAGAACCACGTGGTGTCGGGCTGCTGGTCGTAGGCGAGCGGGGCGAGCTCGGGGTGCTCACCGTCGTTGTTCCCGGAGGCGTCGCCCTCGGGGTCCAGGGCCTGACCCGACGCGATCACGGGGCGGACGTCCGTCACCGGGGGCGGCTGCTCTCCCTCCGCGGTACCAGTGCCGCCCTCGGACGGGGCCTGCGACCCCTCGCCCGTGGGCTCCTCCTCGCTCGTCTGGAGAGCGGGCCCGAAGCCGTCGAACGCCGTGCCGACCGCCCACACGACACCCCACACCACGAGGCCGAGGACGAGCACGAGGACGATCGGGGTCGCGTTGAAGCGGCGGGGACCGCGCCGTCGTGGTGCGGGCTCGCTCCAGGCCTGCGGCTCCTCCGTGACGGGGGGAACGGGCGGTGGGGCGGCCGCGTACTGGACGGGTGCGGTGCCGGCGTCGTACCCGACGGGCGGCGGGGGGACCGCGTACGCCGCGGTCGCCGAGTCCGGTGCCGGCGGGGGGACCGCGGCGGTCGCTCCCGTGGCGACCCCGGCGGCGTACGCGACGCCGGGACCGGCGGACCCGGGCACGTCACCCACGCGGTGGATGCGTCCGGTGGTCGGGCGCCGGACGGGGGGCGCGGGCGGCGGCGTGCCCGGGGGTGCGCTCGTCCCGCCGTCGAACGCCGTGCGGACGGACTGGCGGCTCACGCCCGCGCTCGCGGGCTGCACGAAGGACGGCAGGGCGGCGACGACCGAGACCTCGCCCCACGGCTCGACCGCGCTGACGACGTCGGCGGGGGAGCGGGGCACGTCGCCCGCGGGCGGTGCCGTCCACTCCTCCGCGGTGCCGTGGGTACCGGCGAAGGCGCGCGCGCAGAGCGCGTCGAGCTCGGCGGGGACGTCGGGGCGGACGGTGGAGAGCGCCAGGATCTCGTCTCCCGCGCGCTGCGCGGGCAGCGGGTGGATGGCGTCGGGGGCGATCCAGGGCACGTCCAGGGACGGTCCGGCCCACCGTGCGGTCATCGCGTAGTAGAGGAGGGCGACGAGCCCGACGGCGTCGGTGCGCGACGTCCGGTCGGCGTCGTGCTGGTCGTGGCCCGCCACGCCCGCGTCGAGACCGAGGCCCGTGAGGAGGACGCGGCTGCCGTCGACGCGGAGCGCGTCGGGCCGCAGCGCGAGGTGGTGGACGCCCCGCCTCCGGGCCACCTCGAGCGCGGCCGCTGCCTCCCCGACGATCGCGCGGGCCTGCTGCGGGTCGACGATGCCGCCCGCGACGACCTCGCTCAGCGTGATGCCCGTGTAGCGCTCGGTCACGACGTACGCGACGCCGTCCTCCGTCCCGACGTCGAGGACGCGCGTCAGGCGCGGGTCGACGACGAGCGCGGCGCGCCGGGCGGAGTCGAGGGCGTCGGCGACGTGCGCGCCGGAGACCAGCGAGATCCGTACGGGCCGGTCGAGGATCTGGTCGTGCGCCGACCATGCGGTGACGTCCGACAGGTCGGACGCGAGCTGCTCGTCGAGCCGGTAGCGCGCGACGAGCAGTGTTCCTGGGGCCACGCCGTTCACCGGACCTCCTCCGTGGGACTCGTGGTCGACACACCATGGTACGCGGGCCCTGATTGCCCGCGTATCACCCGATTGGTTCCGGGTGGTCGGACGGCGCTCACCGTCGCACGAGCCGTCGGACGCGGCCCACGACCGGACCGGCGAGCTGGTCGAGCTCGCGCACCCGCATGAGCTTGAGCCCGCCCGCGTAGACGGCCGTCATGACGGCCCCGGCGACGGACACCACGACGACGGCCTGCCACCACGAGAGCCCGTAGATGCCGTCCGGGCCGTCCCCGGTGAGGACGACGAACCCCCGCAGCACGCCCCAGCCCGCGACGGCGCTGGCGAGCGCGGCGAGCCCGGCCTTGACGTGGAGGCGCAGGATCCGGGCACCGTCGAGCCCGCGCAGCGTGCGTCGCAGCCCGACGGTGCGCAGCGCGACGGCCACGAGGTTGGACACGCTCATCGCGAGGCCGATCCCCACGACCCAGAGCTGGGGTGCCAGGACCTGCGTCGCGAGCCACGACACGCCGACGAGCACGAGCGTGCCCGGGACCTGGATCCAGAAGACGGTCCGGCCGTCCTCGAACGCGTAGTAGACCCACTTCATGAGCACCATGCCGCCGAGCGGCACGAGCCCGAGCGCCATGGCGCGCAGCACCTCGGAGACGGCCTCGCCGGACGCGGCGTCGACGGAGGGGACGAGGAGCTTGGTGATCGGCAGGGCGAGGACGACCAGGACGACCGTCGCGAACACGGTGAAGACCCCGACGGTGCGCACGCCGCGCGAGAGGTCGTGCCGGACGCGCGCGAGGTCGCCCGCGTGGGCCGCGGCGCTCATGCCGGTGAAGAGCGCCGTCGCGATCGACACGGTCACGAGCGAGTGGGGCAGCAGATAGATCATGAGGGCCTGCGTGTAGGCCGCGTTCCCCGCGACGGCGAGCGCGCCGGAGAAGGCGTCCGGCGCGCCGGTGACGAGTCCCGTGACGGCGCCGAGGGTCCCGGGGTCGTCGCGGTAGGGTCCGAACGCCTGCGCGAGCGCCGCGCGCGGCGCCTCGCTCGCGAAGCGCGTGGTGAACAGGACGCCGACCTGCTCGAGGAGGACGGCGGCGAACGTCCAGAGCGCGACCTGGCCCGCGGAGCGCAGCCCGATGCCGTGCAGCCCGAACCGCAGGTGCCAGCGGAAGCCCGCCCGCCACAGGGGGACGACGAGGATGAGCGCCTGCGCCGCGACGCCGAGCGTCGCGGTCCCCGCGAGCAGCGCGATCTTGGGCCCGTCCCACTGCGTGAGGTCGTCGACGTTGCCCACCGCGGCGGGGCCGTAGATCGCGATGAACGCCCCGAACCCGACGATCGACACCACGTTGTTGAGCACGGGCGCCCACATGAACGGTCCGAACTGGCCCCGCGCGTTGAGCACCTGCCCGAGCAGCGTGTACAGCCCGTAGAAGAAGAGCTGTGGCGTGCACCAGAAGGCGAACGCGACCGCGAGCGACGTCTGCGGCGCGGTCCACCCCGGCCCGGTGTAGAGCGCGACGAGGATGCTCGACCCGGCCGTGAGCAGCGCCGAGAGGGCGACCAGCACGACGCCCGAGAGCGTGAGCAGCTTGTCGAGCCGCTCCTGGGTGTTGTGCGCGCGGTACGCACGGACGATCTGCGGCACGAGGACCGCGTTGAGGACGCCGCCCGCGAGGATCGCGAAGAGGACGTTGGGGATCTTGTTCGCGACGTCGAACGCGTCCGCGACGAGGCCGGTGGTCCCGATCGCGGCGACCAGGAGGACGTTGCGCACGAGGCCGAGCCCGCGCGAGACGAAGGTGCCGGACGCCATGAGCGCGGACGAGCGGCCGAGGCCGCCCGTGCGAGGGGCGGGTGCCTGGGTGGCCCCGGCCTCCGCGGTCTCGTCCGGGGTGCCCGACGCCGCGGGGTCGCCCGGGAGCGCCCCGGACGGGACGACGTCGCGCGTCGTACCGGGCCGTGTGCCGTGCCCCGCGCCGGCGGGCCGGACGTGCCGGGGCTGGTCCGGGCTCACTCGACCCGCTCCTCGTCCCGTCGGGCGGGCCGCGCGGTCGACGCCGGGTCCTGCGCGGGCGGCGCCGGCTGGTCCACGGTGGCGCCCGCCAGACGGCGTGGCGAGCGGCCGCGCCGCACGGTGCGCCAGATCCCCGCGACCAGGGCGAGGGCCAGGAGCACCGCCACGACCACCGTGCCGACCGACTCCCAGTCGGCACGCACGCGCACGACGAACTCCTGCGGTTCCGCGACGCGGACCTGGGGCTGCGCCGCGCTGACGAGCTCGACCTCCACCGTGACGTTCCCGCTCCCGAACCCCTCGACGGGCACGCCCACGCTCGTCTCGGTCGCCACCAGGTCGCCGTCGGCGTCCCGCGTGGCCGCCGGGATCGTCACGGTCCTGCGCTCCGGCGCGCGCAGCCGCGGGTCGTCCGGCCGCAGCACGACCTCGACCGTCGCGTCCTGCTCCAGCGTGCTGCTCACCCGGACCGGGAGGTCCTCCTGCTCGGCGACGAAGAGGAACGGGGTGCGTGTCTCCACGGAGAGCGTGCCCCGGACGGCGGCGGACTGCTGCTCGGCGTGCTGGACGGCGAGCACGCGCGACGGCTGCGCGGCGCGGAACGCGACGGCGGTCGGCGTCACGAAGCCGGGCTCGAGCGGGCGCGTGATGGTCACGGGGTCGGCGGCGACGGTCGCGAACGCGGCGAGGTCGGTGCGCGACCGGTCGAGAGCGCGGAGCTGGGCGCCCGTGATCTCGCCCTCGGCCGCGCCCGAGTCCGGGAGCGGCGTGCGCTCGACGGCGGGCGGCGCGGTCGCGAGCAGGTCGTCCACGGGGGCGAGGTCGACCCAGGGGGCCGACTCGAGGGCGTCGAGGCGCGCCGTGAAGAGCGTCGGCTCGGCGTCCCAGCTCCGGGGCAGCGCGACGAGGACGTGGCGCTGCTCGGCCGGGCGCTCGCGGGCGATCACCGCGGTCTCGGCGAGGATCCGCTGCGTCGCCGTGACCCCCGAGCCGTCGCCGGCGGACAGGAGGGCGGTGAGCACCGCGTCGGCGACGAGCGCCTTCACGGGTCCGGCGGCGGTCGGGACCTCGGCGACCCCGGAGGGGGTGTACGTCAGCGACTCGTCCGGGACGAGCCCGCCGGGGCCGACGACCGTCGCGGTCGCGCCCGACGCCGCGGCGAGCGTCGTCGTGGTCAGGTCGGGGACGGCGTCTCCCGGCCAGGCGAGGTCGGTCCGCCACCCGGCCGTCGGGTCGGCCGCGGGGGCGCCGGAGCCGACGGCCGCCTCGCGCGTGGCGTCCGCGTCGTCCTCCGTCGCGTCGTTCCCCGCGTCGTCGGTCGCCGCCTCGTCGGTCGTCGGGTCGGGCGCGGCGGGGAGCGGGGTCCCCTCCGGCAGCGCGAGACCCGCGTGGGCGAACGCCGCGACGTCCGGGTCGTAGGCGCGCAGCGCGAACGTGGACCGGCCCGCGGCAGCGGCGTCCACGGCGTCGGCCCAGGCGTTCACCGCCGGGTCGGCCGCGCCCGTCGCCGCCGCGAGCAGGGCCGGGTCGGCGACCCACGCGACCTCCGGCGCGCTGCCGGTCGCCGCGAGCAGCCGCCCGAGGCGACCGTCCGTCCCCACCGCGGTGGAGAGCGCGTCGTCGTACGCCTGGGGGTCGGGGTCCACCGGCGGACCGGTCATGGCCGCGACCACGCTCAGGCGAAGCGGCGTCACCTCGCTCGACGGCTCCCACAGGACGAAGGTGCGTTGCACGGCCAGGCGCGCGCCGCCGTCGGACACCGTGAGGGAGATGCCGCGCGGGCCCCATTCGCTGCCGGCGTTCAGGTTGAGCTCCGCGACCGGGACCGTGAGCGTCACGTCCGCGCTCCCGCCCGGTGCGAGCGGTGCTCCGAGGTCCTGGGTCGTGACGCCGGCGCCGACACGGCCGTCGGGCCCGGTCGTGGTCCAGCTCTCGAGCGCCGACCGGGTGCTCAGCACGCGTCGCTCGATGCCGAGCGCCACCGCGGGCGACCCGAGCGTCTGGGCGGTCCCGTTGGTCACGCGCGCGGTGAGGGTGAGGGTGGCGCCCGGACCGAGGACGGTCGGCTGCAGCGACGCCACCTCGAGCGTCACCGCGTCCTCCGTCTCCGTGGCGGTGCCGGCCGTCGTCCCGGCCGTCGCGCCCGTGGTCGCGCCCGTCGCTGCGAGGGATCCGCCGAGGACGACGCCGACGGTCAGGACCAGCAGGACGACCAGGGCGACGAGGAGCCGAGCGGACCTGCCGAGGAGCGGAACCGACGCGGCGCCGCCGGGGCGCGCGCCGCTGCTGGGGGAGGGCGTCATGAGTGGTCGGTCGAGCTCCGTGGGGCGGGCGGTGCCTGGCCGCCGCGGCCGTCGTGCGGACGGCCGGGCGAGCGGACGATCGTCCTGGTCACCCTACTCTCGACCACCCCGTGGAACCGCGCCGGTCTGCCCTCGAGGACGCTCTGCGCGACGGCGGCGATCCGGCGCTCGTTGGGGTAGGCGAGCCGGTCGGGCAGGTCCGCCACGGGGATCCACGCGACGTCCTCGGCCTCCCCGTCCGGGTCGCCCTCGACCGTGAGGTAGCCGCCCGTCGCGCGCAGGAGGAAGTGGTGGACGACCTTGTGCACGCGGCGGTCGTCGCCGGTGAACCAGTAGTCGATGACGCCGAGCGGCTCCTGGACCGCTCCGTGGATGCCCGTCTCCTCCGCGATCTCGCGGACCGCGGCCTGCTCCGGCGTCTCGTCGCCCTCGAGGTGGCCCTTGGGCAGGCACCACTCGAGGCGACCGCCCCGGTTGCGCCGCGCGATGATCGCCGCGCACACGTCGCCGCCCACGATCGTGACGACGAGCCCGCCGGCCGAGACCTCGTCGACCACGGGCAGCGGCGGGGGCGCGGGGGCCGGGCGCGAGCGCGGGTCGATGCGCAGCGCGTGCCCGCCGGGCGGGGCGGGGACCGGGAGGGGCTGCCCGCGACCGTTGCCACGCCCGCCCGCCGGATCCCTCCGGGGCTCGTCGGCGTGCGCAGGGGTGGACATGTCCCAACTTTACCGAGTGGACGTCGGGTCCCCGGGACCGGCTCCCCGGTGCGGGCGTCGCATCTGGCAGGCTTGGGTGTCGTGCCCCAGCCTTCGTCGTCCCCGCCGTCACCCCCGCCGGCATCTCAGCCGACGCCGCAGTCGCTCGACCTGCAGCGCCGAGCCCTCGCCGTGCTCACCGAGATGGCACCCGCGGCGATCGAGCTCGGCGAGGCGTTCCGCGCCGCCGGTCACGAGCTCGCGCTCGTCGGCGGGCCCGTCCGCGACGCGTTCCTCGGGCGGGCGAGCAACGACCTCGACTTCGCCACGTCCGCGTCCCCCGACGAGACCGAGGCGCTCCTCGCGCGCTGGGGCGACGCCCACTGGGACATCGGCAAGGAGTTCGGCACGATCGGCGCGAAGCGGTTCGGCCGGGGGGGAGCCGCCGACGACCTCGTCGTCGAGGTGACGACGTACCGCACGGACGAGTACGACCCGACGTCGCGCAAGCCCGTCGTCGCGTTCGGCGACACGCTCGAGGGCGACCTGTCGCGCCGCGACTTCACCGTCAACGCGATGGCGGTCCGGGTGCCGGAGATGACGTTCGTCGACCCGTTCGACGGCCTCGACGACCTCGCGCGGCGCGTGCTGCGCACGCCGATCGCCCCCGAGCGGTCGTTCGACGACGACCCGCTGCGGATGATGCGCGCCGCGCGCTTCGCGGCCCAGCTCGGGTTCGACGTCGACGGCGGGACGCTCGCCGCGCTCGTCCTCATGACCGAGCGCATCGAGATCGTGTCCGCCGAGCGGGTGCGGGACGAGCTCTCGAAGCTGCTGTGCGCGACGTCGCCGCGCCGCGGGCTCGAGGTGCTCGTGGACACCGGCCTCGCCGACCACGTGCTGCCCGAGCTGCCCGCGCTCAAGCTCGAGATCGACGAGCACCATCGGCACAAGGACGTCTACGAGCACTCGCTCACGGTGCTCGACCAGGCGATCGCCCAGGAGACCGGGCCCGACGGCGCGGTCCCGGCTCCCGACGTCGTGCTCCGCCTCGCGGCGCTGCTGCACGACGTCGGGAAGCCGCCGACGCGGCGCTTCGAGCCGGGCGGCGGCGTGAGCTTCCACCACCACGAGGTCGTCGGGGCCAAGATGGTCGCCAAGCGCCTCAAGGCGCTGCGGTACGACAAGCAGGTCGTCAAGGACGTCGCCCGGCTCGTCGAGCTGCACCTGCGCTTCCACGGCTACGGCGACGGCGCCTGGACCGACTCCGCGGTGCGCCGGTACGTGACCGACGCCGGACCGTTGCTCGAGCGGCTGCACCGCCTCACGCGCGCCGACTGCACGACCCGCAACCGGCGCAAGGCCCAGCGGCTGCGCGAGTCGTACGACGACCTCGAGCGCCGCATCGCCGCCCTCCAGGAGAAGGAGGAGCTCGACGCCGTCCGCCCGGACCTCGACGGTCAGCAGATCATGGCGATCCTCGGGATCCGGCCGGGACCGGTGGTGGGGAAGGCGTACAAGCACCTGCTCGAGCTGCGCCTCGACCGCGGCCCGGTCGACGAGGAGACGGCGCGAGCGGACCTCCTGGCCTGGTGGGGCGACCAGCCGGAGTCGTCCACCTCCTGAGCGGCGACGCGTCCTGGTCGGTCCGGGCGAGACCTCGGGGGCGGTCGTGCCGGGTCTACCATCCGCGCCGCTCGTTCCTCGCGCCGCTCCTGCCAGACCCGCCACGACCCGGCACGACCGCCCCTCCGGCCTCGCCCTCGGCGGTCGCGTCGCCTCCGGGCGGGCGCGCGACGCGGCGAGGACTCAGACGTCGTCGGTGGCCAGAGCCGCCTCGACCTTGACGTCCTCGACCGATGCGTCCTGCGTCCGGTCCTCCGCGGGGCCGTGGCCCTGGCCGTGGTCCTGCGGCGCGGGGCGGCGCAGGAGGAACGAGAGGCCCACGGCCACGAGCATGACGGCAGTGCCCCAGACGAACGCGTCCCCGACGCCCTCGGCCAGCGCCGCCTGCGGCGACGCGCCCGCCTCGCCGTAGGCGATGGAGCGGGTCGTCATGACGGCGACGAACATGGCCGTGCCGGCGGCGCCCGCGAGCTGCTGCACGGTGCCGATCGACGCGGACCCGTGCGAGTACTGGTGCGGCTCGAGCGCCGACAGCGCGGACGTGAACAGCGGCGTGAACATGAACGCGAGGCCCAGGCTCAGCGTGACGTGCAGCGCGAGGACGAACCACGGCGACGAGTCCGCGTGGATCGTCGTGAACGCCGCGAGGGCGACGGCGACGACGCTCACGCCGGGGATGACGAGCGGGCGCGGGCCCACCCGGTCGTAGAGCCGGCCGACGGTCGGGCCGAGCAGACCCATGAGGAGCCCGCCCGGGAGCACGATGAGGCCGGTCGCGAGCGGCTCGAGGCCCATCGCGTCCTGCAGGAACAGCGGCAGGAGGATGAGGGAGCCGAACATGGCGACCATGCCGACCGCCATGATGCCCAGCGGCACGCTGAACCCGCGGTGCGTGAACACGCGGAGGTCGAGGAGCGCGCGGTCCTCGCGCTGCAGCACGAGCTGGCGCCACACGAACGCGCCGAGCGCGAGGGCGCCGAACGCGATGGGCACCGCCGGCGGGACGACGGGGGTGTGGCGCGCGGCCTCGCCGATGCTCGACAGCCCGTAGACCAGGCCGCCGAACGCGAACGCCGCGAGGACCAGCGAGAACGGGTCGAGGCGCGAGTGCGTACGGTCGGCGACGTCCCGGATGTACAGGAAGCCGAGGACGAGCGCGACGAGCGCGATCGGGAGGACGATCCCGAACACCCAGCGCCAGCTCAGCGAGTTGAGGATGAGGCCCGAGAGCGACGGGCCGAGCGCGGGCGCGGCGGCCATGACGATGGAGATGTTCCCCATGACCTTGCCGCGGATCGTCGGCGGCACCAGCGTCATGATCGTCGTCATGAGCAGCGGCATCATGATCGCCGTGCCCGAGGCCTGCACGATGCGGCCGACCAGCAGCCACGCGAACCCGGGGGAGACGGCGGCGAGCAGCGTGCCCGCGCTGAACAGCGACATCGCGAGCAGGTACGCGCCGCGCGTCCCGAGGCGCTGGAGCAGGAACCCGGTCGCCGGGATGACGACCGCCATCGTCAGCATGAACGCGGTCGTGAGCCACTGGCCCGTGCTGGCCGTGATGCCGAGGTCCTCCATGAGCGGCGCCAGCGCGACGCTCATGGTCGTCTCGTTGAGGATCACGACGAACGCGGAGCCGAGCAGCAGCGCGATGACGAGGAAGTCCGCCCGGGGTAGCCGGTCGACGGGTGCCGAGGTGTCGTGGGTGGGGGAGGCTGTCACGGGGGTGTCTCCGCTCGCGTCGGTGGCGGCCCGGGCTCAGGTTCGGACCCGGTCGGGGCAGTGCGGGCTGCGCAGGGCAGCACGGGGATCGCGTGCGGTGCACGCGACGTCGGTGTCGGTTCTCGGTCGGCAGGACCACGGGGGAGCGTGGGTGACCCGGGACGATCGACGCGGTCGGCCACGACGATCCGTACCCTGTACGACCATTCACCATCCTGCGTTATTCCCGCCGACGGTGACGACTTCTTTTCCGCCCCGGACTCATCGGTACGCCGACGGCAGGACCGGACCCGGAGATCGGCCGGGAGCGGTGCGTCCCGCTCAGGCGGGCGTCGCCCGCGAGGCGGCCTCGGCGTCGGGCACGACGGCGTCCCCCGCCCCGGCCGGGGTCCGCGCACCGCGCGTCCACATCACCAGCGCGGCGAGCGCGTACGCGACCGCGAGGGCGACGAACACGCCGCGCGACCAGCCCGTGTCCGGGAGGGTGAACGCCGCCAGCGCGGCCGCCCCGACGAACGCCGCGTTGTACAGGACGTCGTAGAACGCGAACGCCCGGCCGCGGTACTCGTCGTCGGTGTCGCGCTGGACGATCGTGTCCACCGCGATCTTGGTGCCCTGCGCGGCCAGCCCCAGCAGGGCGGCACCCGTGTACACGACCGCGCGCGACGGCGTCGTCACGAGCAGGAGCTGGCTCGCCGCGGCGAGCAGCAGCATGATCGCTATCCACACCTGCGGGCCCGTGTACCGGGAGAGCGTGGGGGTCAGCACCATCGCCCCCGCACCGCCCAGACCCGTCAGCCCGACGACGATCGCGAAGGTCGCCATGCCCGCCGTCTGGCTCCCCGCGTCGAGGAGGTTCCGGGCGATGAGGATCGACGCGATGAAGACCACGCCGTAGAGGAAGCGGTGGGTCGCCATCGCGAGCAGCGCCTGGCCCGGCGTGCGACGCGCGACGAGGTACCGGGCGCCGTCGGCCAGGCCGCGCGCGACCTTGACGATCTCCGACCGGATCGCCGACTCGGCGGGCCGCTCCGGGCCGAGCTCCGTGCGGCCGAGGCGCAGCGCGAGCAGCGACGCGGCACCGAAGACGAGCGCCGCGCACACGAGCGCGGACGAGTCCTTGACCCGGCCCGGCTCGAACGCGAGACCCAGGACGAAGCCGATCCCGCCCCCGACGAACGCCGCGCCGGCGCCGAGCGTCGGGGTCAGGGAGTTCGCCGTGAGCAGCAGGGGGCCGTCGACGACGCGGGGCAGGCCCGCGGACAGGCCCGCGAGGAGGAAGCGGTTCACCGACAACGCCGCGAGGCCGAGCGCGTAGATCCACCCGCTCACGCCGCCCGAGAGCATGAGCGCCGCCATCCCCAGCGTGATGACCACGCGCACCGCGTTGCCCCACGCGAGGACCTGGCGGCGCTGCCAACGGTCGAGGAACACCCCCGCGAACGGGCCCACGATCGTGAACGGCGCGAGCATCACCGCGAACGCGCCCGCGATCGCCGCCGCCGTGCCCTGCGACTCGGGCGAGAAGAACAGCAGCGACGCCAGGCCGACCTGGAACATGCCGTCCCCGGCCTGCGAGACGAGGCGGACGGCGAACAGCCTGCGGAACCCGCGCAGCCGCAGCAGCGCTCGCAGCTCGGCGACGACACTCACCCCTCAACCCTAGGCGGTCGAGGGAGCCCGGCCGACGACGCGCCGTTCTCGCATCCTGGGAACGGCTGGGCAAGAATCGTTAGGAAGGTTACCTTTGCGTTTTCGTCACGACCCGCCACAGTGGCCGGGCCCGGAGAAGCAGCGAGGCATTCTCGATGACACGAACCCCCAGGACGGCAGCCGCAGGGCTCGCCTTCGCAGCGACGGCGGCACTCGTCGTCGGCACGGTCGGGACGGCGCACGCCGCACCCGCGACCGCCGGCGGAGACGGCGCCAACGGCTACAAGACGGTCGGCTACTACCCCGCGTGGGACGCCGGCAACGAGGACGGCTACCAGGTGGCCGACCTCCAGACCACCGGGGCGGCGTCCGACCTGACGCACCTCAACTACGCGTTCGGCAACGTCACGACCGACCTGGTCTGCGACATCACCGACCGGGAGGACCCCCTCGACGGCGGCCTCGAGGGCGACCCCCTCAACGACTACGTCCAGCTCAAGCCCGCCGAGCACGCCGTCGACGGCGTCGCGGACTCCGCCGACCAGGCGCTCGCCGGCAACTTCAACCAGCTGAAGAAGCTCAAGGAGGCCAACCCGGGCCTGAAGGTCCTCATCTCGCTCGGCGGCTGGACCTGGTCGGACAACTTCTCCGACGCCGTCTCCACGCCGGAGAACCGCGAGCGCCTCGTCGAGTCCTGCCTCGACGTGTACTTCCGCGGCAACCTGCCCGTCGTCCAGGACGCGGAGAACGGCACCAAGGGTGGCGACGGCGTCGCCGCCGGCATCTTCGACGGCGTCGACTTCGACTGGGAGTGGCCCGGCGCGACCGGCGAGCACCCCACGCCCCGACCCGAGGAGGACGCCGAGAACTTCGTCCAGTTCGCGCAGCTCCTGCGCGCCGAGCTCGACGAGCTCGGCGCCGAGACCGGCGAGGACTACCTCATCACCGGCTTCGCACCGGCCGGCTGGGCACCGCGCACCTACGGCGGCTGGCTCGACCCGCGCTTCATCGACGCGCTCGACTTCATCAACGTCCAGGGCTACGACTACCACGGCGACTGGAACACCACCCGCACCGGGCACCAGGGCAACCTGCACGTCTACGACGACCCGACGACGGGCGAGCCCGCCAACTGGGGCCTCGCCGCGGACGGCGTCCTCGGCGCCTACCACTCGGCCGGGTGGCCCAAGGAGAACCTCGTCCTCGGCATGGCCGCGTACGGCTACGGCTGGAAGAACGTCACCGACCCGACGCCCGGTGCCGCGGCGGACGGCGCGCTCCCGTTCACGTACTACTCCGAGATCAAGGCGAAGGGCCTCCCGGAGTACTACGACGAGGTCGCCGGGCAGGGCTACTTCTACGGCGACGGCGAGTGGTGGACCGCGGACACCCCGCGCTCCGTGACCGCCAAGGCCGAGTACCTCGCCACCAACGGCTACGGCGGCGGCTACTTCTGGGACCTCGCCGGTGACGACGACAACGAGCTCCTCGGGACCCTCCGCGGCACGTTCGAGACCGCCACCCCCGGTCCGCTCGTCCCCGCCGACGCGGCGGCCCCCTGGTACGCGACCGGCGTGTACGGCACCGGCGACGTCGTCTACCACGACGGCGTCGAGTACCGCGCCGCCTGGTGGACCCGGAACCAGGAGCCCGGCCAGCCGGACGGCCCCTGGCGCGCCATCGGCGGCGCCGGCACCGCCCCCGCCGGAGACGCACCCGCGTGCGGCGACGCCTGGGACGCCGGCCGCACCTACACGACGGGCGACGTCGTCACCCGCGCGGGTGTGAACTACACCGCGCAGTGGTGGACCACCGGGTCCCAGCCCGGCACCGACGCGTACGGCGCCTGGGACGCGGGCAGCCCCTGCGTCTGACGCACCGACGAGCACACGAGCGAGGCCCCTGCCGATCATCGGCAGGGGCCTCGCCCGTCGTCACCCAGCGCCGAACGCGCCGGGCTTCACACCTCCGTCGCGCCCCGGATCAGCGCTCCAGGTCAGCGCTCGACCT
>NZ_JBVIFN010000006.1:0-174112 GCF_055571305.1 Cellulosimicrobium sp. NPDC030954 | reverse complement strand
TGCTGGTCGCGCTGGTCCTGCGCTCCGCTACGGCCGAGGGCCCGGCGAAAAGCGTGCCGGGCCCTCAACCTTCGCTGCGCTCCGGATCAGCGCTCGACCTTGCTGGTCGCGCTGGTCCTGCGCTCCGCTACGGCCGAGGGCCCGGCGAAAAGCGTGCCGGGCCCTCAACCTTCGCTGCGCTCCGGATCAGCGCTCCACCTCACCGGCGATGAAGGCCTCCAGCTGCGCGCGGCCCTTCGTGTCCTCCATCTGGACCGGCGGGGACTTCATGAAGTACGTCGAGGCCGAGAGGATCGGGCCGCCGACGCCGCGGTCCTTGGCGATCTTCGCGGCGCGCACGGCGTCGATGATGATGCCGGCCGAGTTGGGGGAGTCCCAGACCTCGAGCTTGTACTCCAGGTTCAGCGGGACCTCGCCGAACGCGCGGCCCTCGAGGCGCACGTACGCCCACTTGCGGTCGTCGAGCCACGCGACGTAGTCCGACGGGCCGATGTGGACGTTGCGGTCCTCCTTCTTGCCGCCGAGCGGGCCCTCGAGGTTCGAGGTCACGGCCTGCGTCTTGGAGATCTTCTTGGACTCCAGGCGCTCGCGCTCGAGCATGTTCTTGAAGTCCATGTTGCCGCCGACGTTGAGCTGGTACGTGCGGTCCAGCACGACGCCGCGGTCCTCGAAGAGCTTCGCGAGCACGCGGTGCGTGATCGTCGCGCCGACCTGCGACTTGATGTCGTCGCCGACGATCGGGACGCCGGCCTCCTCGAACTTCGCGGCCCACTCCGGGTCGGACGCGATGAAGACGGGCAGGGCGTTGACGAAGGCGACGCCCGCGTCGATCGCGGCCTGCGCGTAGAACTTCGCGGCCTGCTCGGAGCCGACGGGGAGGTAGCAGACGAGCACGTCGACCTGCGCCTCGCGCAGCGCGGCGACGACGTCGACCGCCTCCGCGTCCGACTCCTCGATCGTCTGCGCGTAGTACTTGCCGACGCCGTCGAGGGTCGGGCCGCGCTGGACGGTCACGCCGAGCGGCGGGACGTCCGCGATCTTGATCGTGTTGTTCTCCGAGGCGTTGATCGCCTCCGACAGGTCGAAGCCGACCTTCTTCGCGTCGACGTCGAACGCCGCCACGAACTCCAGGCTCGACACGTGGTAGTCGCCGAACTGCACGTGCATGAGGCCCGGGACGGTGCTGCTCGGGTCGGCGTCACGGTAGAAGTGCACGCCCTGGACGAGGGACGATGCGCAGTTGCCTACTCCGACGATGGCGACGCGGATGGAGGTCATCCTCGCTCCTTGGTGTTCGATGTTCCAGGGTCCTCGGGTCGCCTTGCGCCGTCGGGCTCCTGCTCGGAAGTTTCCGCAGGATGCGGGGTGCTGCTGGACCGCGCACGGGTGGTGCTCCGGGAGTGCCCGAAGCTCCGGTCGCGCTCGGTGGTGATGAGACCGTCGAGCCAGCGCACCTCGCGCTCGACCTGCTCGAGTCCGTGACGTTGCAGCTCGAGCGTGTACTCGTCGAGCCGCTCGCGGGTGCGAGCCGCGGACTCTCTGACCGCCTCCAGCCTCTCCGTGAGCCGGGTGCGCCGGCCCTCGAGGATGCGGATGCGGGTCTCGGCGTCGGTCTGCGCGAAGAACGCGAACCGGACGTCGAAGCTCTCGTCCTCCCACGCGGCCGGCCCCGACGAGGCCAGCACGCTCTGGAGGTGCTCTTTGCCCTCGGCGGTCAGCTCGTAGACGATCCGCGCGCGCTTGCCCGAGAGGGCGGGCGCGAGCGTCGACTGCGCCGCGGACTGCTCGGTGCCGCTGATGAGCCCGCGGGCCACCAACGACTTGAGGGCGGGGTACAGCGAGCCGTAGGACAGCACGCGGAACGACCCGAGCATGAGGTTGAGCCGCTTGCGCAGCTCGTACCCGTGCAGGGGCGACTCCTTGAGGAGGCCGAGGATCGCGGTCTCGAGCACCGGCGTCTTGCTGCGCACGAACCCACCTCCTGACGCTCCTCGGGCGTGCCGCGGCGGGCTCGCTGTGACCTGATGGTCGACTCGATGTATCGAGTCGATACATCGACAGGTTAGGTCGTCTCGATGTGTCGTGCAATCTTCGGGGAGTGTCGCGCATCGCGCCACAGATGTGAAGGACCCGCGGAGGCGGCGGGACGCCGCGGCGAATCAATGGCGCACGATCGCGCTGTCACGGCGGCAGGCCCTTGTCCCGACAGGGTGACGCCCTATTGTTCAGGGTGGTCCGGCGTGTGCCGCCCCCGTGCCCGACGACGTCCCGCGCTCGAGGCGGGGACGCGCCGTCGGGCAGGTGGTCCGCTCGCGGCGGGCCACGAGCAGGTCCGCGGACGACGTGGAGCCGGCTTCCCGTTGCCCCCCAGAGGAAGGTAGACCGTGGCGCGATCCACGAGGACGAACGGACGGACGACCCCCCGCGGGCGCCGTCGGTTCTTCAACTACCCGCGCTCGCACGTCAAGAGCTTCCGTCGCTGGCTGCCGTCGTGGCGCGTCGTCGTCGGGACCATGCTGACTGGCGTCGCGCTCGTCGCGGGCGTGCTCGTCGCCGCATGGTTCACGACCGAGGTGCCGAGCACGCTTCCCGGTGTCACCAAGCAGACCTCCACGGTCTACTACGGGGACGACACGACGGAGATGGGCACGTTCGCCTCCGAGGATCGCACGCTCGTCGACTTCGCGACGCTGCCGGACCACGTGGGCAACGCCGTCGTCGCGTCCGAGGATCGCACGTTCTGGACCAACTCGGGAGTCGACGTCAAGGGCATCGGGCGCGCGCTGCTCAACAACCTCCAGGGCGGCGACCGCCAGGGTGCCTCGACGCTCACGCAGCAGTACGTCGAGCGCTACTACACGAACACGGTCACCGACTACGTCGGGAAGGCTCGCGAGGCGATCCTCGCGCTGAAGATCACGCAGCAGCAGGACAAGGCAGACATCCTCGGCAACTACCTCAACACCATCTACTTCGGCCGTGGAGCCAACGGCATCCAGGCCGCTGCGCAGAAGTACTACGGCGTGAACGCCGCCGACCTCACGGTCTCGCAGTCGGCCATGATCGCGGGCATCATCCCGAACCCGACGTACTGGGACCCGGCGAACGACCTCGACCAGGCGACGTACCGCTGGAAGCGCACGCTCGACAACATGCTCAAGGACGGGCACATCGACAAGGCGCAGTTCGACGAGGCGGTCGGCGCCGGGTTCCCGATGCCGAACGAGTACGTGAAGTCCGACAAGCTGGGCGGACCGCAGGGCTATCTGCTCGTGGAAGCGCAGAAGGAGCTCGACAAGATCGGCATCACGGAGGAGGACCTCCTCACCGGTGGCTACCGCGTGACGACGACGATCGACCCGACCATGCAGAAGGCCGCTCAGGACACGATCGCCGCTCTGCCTCAGGAGTCGCGCGGTGACGACAACCCGGTCTCGCCCAACCTGCGCGCCACCATCGTGTCGATCGACCCCAACGACGGTTCCATCCGTGCCCTCTACGGTGGTGCCGACTATCTCAGCAAGCCCTTCAACGACGCGACCCAGGGCGCTGCGCAGGGCGGCTCGACGTTCAAGCCGTTCACGCTCATCGCGGCGCTGGAGAACGATCACACGCTCGACGAGCGCTACGACGGCAACAGCCCCAAGACGTTCCCGGGCGCCAACGACGGCAACGACTGGAAAGTGCGGAACTTCGGCGACGCGTCGTACGGGAACGTCGACCTGGTCAAGGCCACGGCAAACTCCGTGAACACCGTCTACGCGGAGCTCAACATCGAGACGGGTCCGGACAAGACCGCCGAGGTGGCGCACCGACTGGGCATCTCCGACAAGACCGAGGTCCTCGCGAACGCGGCCAACGTGCTGGGAACCGCGACGGTGACGCCGCTCGAGCTCACCAACGCCTACGCCACCATCGCGGCCGGCGGGCAGAAGTCGACCCCGCACATCGTCGCGAAGGTCGTCGACTCTCGCGGGAACCTCAGGTACCAGGCGCCCGGTGCGGAAGACCGTGCGGCGGAGTTCAGCACCGAGACCATGGCGGCCACGCAGTACGCGCTGTCGCAGGTCGTGGAGCAGGGCTCGGGTGAGCCTGCGCAGGCTCTCGGCCGCCCGGCCGCCGGCAAGACCGGGACCTCGAACGAGAACAAGTCCGCCTGGTTCGCCGGCTTCACGCCGGGTCTCGCGACCGTCGTCGGCCTGTACCAGAACGGTCCGAACGGTGAGCAGGAGCAGATCACGCCGTTCGGGCGCTGGGCCGACATGCGCAACCCGGAGATGACGGGTGGTTCGTGGCCGGTCGAGGCGTGGACGTCGTACATGCAGGCCGCCACGGCGAACCTGCCGGTCGGCGAGTTCCTGCCGTACACGCCGCCCAAGCCGCAGCCGACGGAGACGCCCACCGAGACCCCGACGGAGACGCCGACCGAGGGCACGGAGCCGGAGGAGCCGGTCGAGCCCGAGCAGCCGGAGAACGTTACCGTGCCCAGCGTCGTCGGCATGGAGAGCCGGGCCGCGCGCGCCCAGCTCGAGGCGGCAGGGCTCAAGGTGCGGATCACCGAGGAGTTCTCCGACCAGCAGCCGCGCGGCTTCGTCATCAGCCAGTCGTCGATCGCCGAGGTCCCACCAGGGTCGACCATCGCGCTCGTGGTCTCGAAGGGGACGGACCCGGGCCAGCAGCCGCCGGACCCCGAGAACCCTGACCCGTCGCCGACGGAGACGGAGAATCCCGGCGGTGGCGGGCCCGGGGGCGGCGGCGGGAACGGCAACAACCCCTGACCTCGGCCGTTCCGCAGATTTCCAGCGTTCCGCGCCGAGCGGGTACCCTGGGGAGCTGCCGTCCGCCCGTCGGACGGCAGCAGCATGAAGCATGAACCCTCCTGTCACGGAGAGACCGTGACCGCGAAGACCAGAGGAGGTGGGTTATCCGCATGCGTCAGTACGAACTGATGATCATCCTCGACCCCGAGATCGAGGAGCGCACCGTCGCCCCGTCGCTCGACAAGTACCTGTCGGTCATCAAGACCGACGGCGGCTCCGTCGACAAGGTGGACATCTGGGGTCGTCGCCGCCTGGCGTACGACATCAACAAGAAGTCCGAGGGCATCTACGCGGTCGTCGACTTCACGTCGACCTCCGACACCGCCAAGGAGCTGGACCGTCAGCTCGGCCTCAACGAGGTCGTCCTGCGGACCAAGATCCTGCGCACGGACGCTCGCTGATCCTCCCCGCGTCCCCCGTTCGACCGTCCTGCACCGGGATGCTGCACGCCTTAGCGCGTGTGGGCGCCGCGTGGTGGGATGAGCGACGCGAGAACGTTACGAGCGAGGCGCACGGCGCCGTCGACGACACAGACGACACACGAAGGAGCTGGCTATGGCAGGTGACACCGTCATCACGGTGATCGGGAACCTCACGGGAGACCCGGAGCTGCGTTTCACCCCCTCGGGTGCGGCGGTGGCCAACTTCACGGTGGCGTCGACGCCGCGGACCTTCGACCGCCAGTCGAACGAGTGGAAGGACGGGGACACCCTGTTCATGCGCTGCTCGATCTGGCGCGAGGCCGCGGAGAACGTCGCGGAGTCGCTGACGAAGGGCATGCGCGTCATCGTGCAGGGCCGCCTCGTCCAGCGCTCGTACGAGACCCGCGAGGGGGAGAAGCGCACCGTCGTCGAGCTGCAGGTGGACGAGATCGGTCCCTCCCTGCGCTACGCCTCCGCGAAGGTCACCCGCGCCCAGCGCTCGGGTGGCGGTGGCGGCGGCTTCGGCGGCGGTGGCGGCTACGGAGGTGGCGCCAACTCCGGCGGCGCCTCCGGCGGCGGATTCAGCTCCGGCGGCGGTCAGCAGCAGAGCGACGACCCGTGGGCCACGGCTGGCCCCGCGTCGTCCGGTGGTTCGTTCTCCGACGAGCCCCCGTTCTGATCGCCCGCCACTCCCAGAACACACACCCGTCCCCGTGGGTGCCGCACCGCTCGCCGGTGCGGACCGCGCGCGGGGATCGCACCTTGTAGAGGAGCAACACCATGGCGAAGCCTGTGGTGCGCAAGCCCAAGAAGAAGTCCAACCCGCTGAAGTCGGCCAAGATCGAGTCGGTCGACTACAAGGACACCGCGCTGCTGCGCAAGTTCATCTCCGACCGCGGCAAGATCCGTGCGCGTCGCGTGACCGGCGTCTCCGTCCAGGAGCAGCGCCAGATCGCCCGTGCGGTGAAGAACGCGCGCGAGATGGCGCTGCTGCCGTACACGTCGACGGCTCGCTGAGCGGGAAGGGAGAGAACTCATGGCCAAGCTGATCCTGACCCACGAGGTCACCGGTCTCGGTGAGCCCGGCGACGTCGTCGAGGTGAAGGACGGGTACGCCCGTAACTTCCTCGTCCCGCGCAAGCTCGCCACGCCGTGGTCCAAGGGCGCCGAGTCGCAGGTGACTGCGATCCGCAAGGCGCGCAAGGCCCGCGAGATCGCGTCGCTCGACGACGCGAAGGCGATCCGCGACTCGCTGCAGTCGAAGCCGGTCGTCGTCGAGGCGAAGGCCGGCGCTGCCGGTCGCCTCTTCGGTGCCGTGACGACGGCGGACATCGCGTCCGCCGTGACCGCCGCGGGCGCGTCGGTCGACAAGCGCAAGATCGAGATCGGCCAGCCGATCAAGGCGACGGGGGACTACACGGTCTCCGTCCGCCTCCACCCGGAGGTCTCCGCGACCCTCGCGGTGAAGGTCGTCGCTGCCTGATCTGCTGCTGAGCAGTCCTCGAAGGCCCGGTCCCTCCTCGGAGGGGCCGGGCCTTGGTGCTGTTCACGCCGTCCCGGTGACCATCCAGGCGCTGCCCCGGGCGCGCAGGCCCGTGGTGACGGCGCGGGCGGCCATGAAGACCCCCGCGAAGGCGAGCCACAACCACGCGAGGCCCGCTGCGCCGTCGGGCGCCCACTGCCGGACGGCGAGGGCGAACGGCACGTAGACCACGAGCGTGAGCATCCCGGCCCAGGCGAGGAACCGGCCGTCTCCGGCGCCGATGAGGACGCCGTCGAGCACGAACACCCAGCCCGCCATGGGCAGGAGCAGCCCGCACACGGCCATGCCGACCGCCACCGCGGCGCGCACCTCCAGGTCGGACGTGAAGAGCAGCGCGAACCACCAGCCGCCCGCGGCCATGACGACCCCGAGGGCTGCGCCCGCCGCGACCCCCCACTGCAGGGTGCGGCGCAGGACGGCCCGGACGCGCGGGACGTCGTCGGCCCCGAGCCCGTGGCCGACGAGCGCCTGCGCGGCGATGGCGAGCGCGTCGAGGGCGAAGGCGGCGAGCCCCCAGACGGAGTTCACGACCTGGTAGCCGGCGAGCGTGACCTCGCCGAGCCCGGTCGCGACGAACACGGTGAGGAGGATCGCGAGGCGCAGCGAGAGGGTGCGGACGAAGAGCGGCGCCCCGGCGCGCGCGTTCGACCAGATGCCGCCGGCCGCGGGGCGCAGGGACGCGCCGTGGCGGCGCGCGCCGCGTACGACCACGACGACGAGCACCGCGCCCATGGTGAGCTGCGCGACGGCCGTCCCGATGCCCGAGCCGGCGATCCCGAGGCCCGCACCGTAGACGAGGACGACGTTGAGGACCGCGTTGAACGTCGCGCCGCCTGCCGCGACCCACAGGGGCGTCTTCGTGTCCTGCATGCCGCGCAGGACGCCCGTGGAGGCGAGGACGAGGAGCATCCCGGGGAGGCCGAGGGCGGACCAGCGCAGGTAGACGACGGCGTGCTCGGCGACGTCGCCCGTCCCGCCCATCGCCCCGACGGCCCAGGGCGCGGTCGCCCACAGGGCGGCGGCGAGGAGCACGCCGAGCCCGACGGCGAGCCACAGGCCGTCCACGCCCGACTGGAGCGCCTCGCGCGTGTGCCCGGCGCCGATGCGGCGGGCGACGGCGGCCGTGGTCGCGTAGGCGAGGAAGACGCACAGCCCGACGAGGGTGACCAGGAGCGTCGAGGCGAGCGAGAGCCCGGCGAGCTGCGCGGTGCCGAGGTGGCCGACGACGGCGCTGTCGACGAGGACGAAGAGCGGCTCCGCGACGAGCGCGCCGAGGGCGGGGACGGCGAGCGCGAGGATCTCGCGGTCGAGCAGGGAGCGGGTGCGGCGTCCTGTGGACGACGGCGCGGGGTCGGGTGGCGTCCGGGTGTCGCCGGAGTGGCCGGGCGGTGTCCGGCGTGTCGTCGGCGTGTCGTCGGACTTTCTTTCTTCCACACCCCTGAGGGTAGTGACGAGGCTGGTCAGAGGCCCCTCGCGCTGATGTACACAGGGAGATCGTGACGTTGTCCACACGGTTATCCACCGGGTGTGCACAGTGACGGGGACTGTGTCCACAGGTTCGGGGGTCCCTGTCCACCGGGCGTGCACAGGGTCGTTTGCGGCCTGCAGGACGGCGTTCTAGTGTCGCGGGGTCGTGCCTGTCGGAGGCGGGAGGCGCGGTCACCGGGACAGTCGTGTGGGTGGCCCGCGGTAGAACACGTGTACGACGAAGGTTTGTCCCGGTCGCGCGGTCCCTCGTGGGTCGTGGCGGCTTCGGGGGAGCGAGGGGCGCATGTCGATCGAGGAGCTCGAGGAGAGCTACGGGGGCCCGGGGCCGTCAGGTTTCGACCGGACACCGCCCCAGGACGTCGCGGCGGAGATGAGCGTGCTCGGCGGCATGCTGCTGTCCAAGGACGCCATCGCCGACGTCATCGAGCAGATCCGCGGCTCCGACTTCTACCGTCCCGCGCACGAGGTCGTGTACGAGTCGATCATCGACCTCTACGGCCGCGGCGAGCCCGCCGACGCCATCACCGTCGTCGCGGAGCTCACCAAGCGCGGCGAGCTCCAGCGCATCGGTGGCGCCCCGTACATCCACGACCTCATGGCTGGCGTCCCGACCGCCGCGAACGCCGGGTACTACGCGCGCATCGTGCGCGAGCGCGCCGTGCTCCGGCGCCTCGTCGAGGCCGGCACGCGCATCGTCCAGCTCGGCTACGCGACCGACGGCGGCGACGTCGACGAGATCGTCAACAACGCCCAGGCCGAGGTCTACGCCGTCACCGAGCGTCGGACCACCGAGGACTACCTTCCGCTCTCGGAGATCCTCGGCCCGACGTTCGACGAGATCGAGGCGGCCCAGGGCCGCGGCGAGGGCATGACCGGCGTCCCCACCGGCTACTCCGACTTCGACCGGCTCACCAACGGTCTGCACCCCGGCCAGATGATCGTCGTCGCGGCGCGACCGGCCATCGGCAAGGCCCTCGCCCTCGACACGCCCCTCGTCACGCCGTCGGGCTGGACGACGATGGGCGACGTCGCGGTCGGCGACCTGCTCGTGTCCGCGGACGGAACACCCACGCGCGTCGTCGGGGCGACCGAGGTCATGGTCGACCGCCCGTGCTACGAGGTCGAGCTCGACGACGGCACGGTGATCGTCGCGGACGCGCAGCACCAGTGGGTGACCTCGACCCGCGCCCAGCGGCGCGCGGCACGCGCCGGCGAGACGCCTGAGTCGTCCGTGCGCACGACCGAGGAGCTCGCCGCCACGGTCCGGACCGCGACGGCCGACCGGCGCGCGAACCACTCGATCGCCACCGCGGCGCCGCTCGACCTTCCCGAGGCCGACCTCCCGATCCATCCCTATGCACTCGGGGTCTGGCTGGGCGACGGCAGCTCCCGACGCGCCGAGTTCACGTCCGCCGACCCCGAGATCGCGATGCGGCTCGAGGGGCTGGGCTACGTCGCGCGGCCGGACGCGGACGACCTGCGCGCGCCCGGTGCGTCGGGAACCGACCACATCCCGGCTGCGTACCTCCGCGCGAGCGAGTCCCAGCGCCGGGAGCTCCTGGCGGGTCTGCTCGATACCGACGGCACCGTCATGCCGCAGGGCAGCGTCCAGATCAGCCTGACGAACGAGCGGCTCGCACGCGAGACGCGTGAGCTCATCCTGTCGCTCGGGTACCGCACGGGATGGTCGACGAAGACCGTGAAGGGGCGGACCGAGGCGTCGTCGACGGCGTACACGATCACCTTCACGACCGAGGACGACGTGTTCTGGCTGGAGCGCAAGCGCCTCGTCCACAAGGAGCGTCGTCGCCCGGGCACCGCGCGGCCCACGTCACGGTTCGTCGTCGACGTCCGCCGGGTCGAGTCGGTGCCGGTGCGCTGCGTCGAGGTCGACCATCCCTCGCACCTGTACCTGGCAGGACGATCGATGGTGCCGACGCACAACTCCGTGCTCGGCATCAACGTCGCGACTCACGCCGCGGTGCACCACCAGATGGCGTCCGTCATCTTCTCGCTGGAGATGAGCCGCAACGAGATCACCATGCGACTTCTGGCCGCGGAGGCGCGGGTTCCGCTGACGCGGATGCGGTCCGGGAAGATGGACGAGCAGGACTGGCAGAAGCTCGCGTCGACCATGGGCAAGGTGGCGGAGGCGCCGCTGTTCATCGACGACTCGCCCAACATGTCGCTCATGGAGATCCGGGCGAAGTGCCGGCGCCTCAAGCAGCGTCACGACCTCAAGCTCGTCGTGATCGACTACCTCCAGCTCATGAGCTCCGGCAAGCGCGTCGAGTCGCGCCAGCAGGAGGTCTCGGAATTCTCGCGTGCGCTGAAGCTCCTCGCGAAGGAGCTCGAGGTCCCGGTCATCGCGATCTCGCAGCTGAACCGCGGTCCGGAGCAGCGTGGAGACAAGAAGCCGCAGATGAGCGACCTGCGTGAGTCGGGTTGCCTCACCGAGGACACGAAGATCCTGCGCGCCGACACCGGCGCAGAGACGAGCCTGGGCGAACTCTTCGCGCTCAACGCCAAGGACGTCCCCGTGTGGGCGCTCAACGACCGGCTCCAGTACGTCCGCCGCCACCTCACGCACGTGTTCCCCACGGGCGTGAAGCCCGTGTTCCGGATGCGACTGGCGTCGGGCAAGGAGATCGAGGCGACGGCGAACCACCCGTTCCTCACCTATGACGGCTGGACCGCGCTCGGAGACCTGGAGGTCGGGTCGCGCATCGGTGTGCCGCGCCACGTCCCCGGGCCGGAACGGAACCTCGAGTGGGACGACCGCAAGGTCGTCATGCTGGCTCACCTCCTCGGCGACGGGTCGTTCGTGAAGCGACAGCCGATCCGCTATGCCTCCATCGACGAGCGGAACCTCGCCACCGTCTCCGAGGCGGCGGGTGCCTTCGGGATCACCCCGATCCGCGACGACTACGCCGCGGCCCGAGTCACGACCCTGCGCCTCCCCGCGCCCTACCGGCTCGCCAGGGGTCGCCGGAACCCGATCGCCGAGTGGCTCGACGACATGGGGCTGTTCGGCGCACGCAGCCACGAGAAGTTCATCCCGACGAGCGTCTTCCACCTGCCGAAGCGCCAGATCGCGCTCTTCATCAAGCACATCTGGGCCACGGACGGCTTGGTGACGATCAACAAGAACGGGCGCAGCGGGCGGATCTACTACGCCTCGACCTCGCGCGAGATCGTCGACGGGCTGTCACGCCTCCTGCTGCGCTTCGGCATCTCGACGCGTGTACGGACGGCGACACCCAAGGGGTCGTACCGTCCCGGGTACACGCTGGACGTGAGCGGGGTGGACGACCAGCGCCGCTTCCTCCAGGAGATCGGCGTGCACGGCGACCGAGGCGATATCGCCGAGAAGCTGCTGACGATCATCCGCGAGACGCGCGCCAACACGAACGTCGACACCGTCCCGCGCCGGGTTTGGGACGACGTCCGCGACATCCTCGTCGAGCGCGGCATGACGCACCGTGAGTTCGCCGAAGCGATCGGGACCCAGTTCTGTGGCAGCGCGCCGTGGAAGAACTCTCCGTCGAGGCATCGCCTCGGCAAGATCGCGGCCGTGCTTGAGAGCGAGGAGCTCGAGATCATGGCGGTCAACGACCTCCTGTGGGACGAGGTCGTCTCGATCGAGCCGATGGGGGAGAAGCAGGTCTACGACGCCACCGTCCTCGACGGGCACAACTTCGTCGCCAACGGCATCGCCGCACACAACAGTATTGAGCAGGACGCTGACGTGGTGATCCTGCTCCACCGCGAGGACGCCTATGAGAAGGAGTCGCCGCGCGCGGGCGAGGCTGACCTGATCGTCGCCAAGCACCGTAACGGCCCTACCGACACGATCACCGTCGCGTTCCAAGGTCACTACCAGCGCTTCGCCGACATGCAGATGTAGCAACCTGAGTCGCCCCAGAGCGCCGCGTGCCGCGCGCGGCGGTCAGCCGACAGAGCTCTACCTGGATGTCATGGACGCGCCGACCACGCTGGATCGGGCCATCGCTTTGGGTGCGGAGCCGCTCGCGGATGCGGTGGCCAAGTCCTGGGGAGACGACGTGGGATACGCCCTCGCACCGGGGGGATTCGTGCTCGCCATCGCCGCCGCTCAGCCAACGAGCGTGTGAGGCCGACGGATCACCGCAGCACGGTACGACACCGCGTCTGGCTCAGAGTCTCGTCGGGGACCTTGCTGATCGTGCAAGACCACGAGACGATCATCGATCGGGAGAGGCGTGGTCCGCTGTCATCGCGCCGGCATGACTGGCCTGGCGGGTGCCGTTCCTCGAGCCTGGGCGCCTGGGGTTGCGGCTTCCCCAAGGGCACGATCTAGCGTCGCAGGCATGGACGAGTACACGACGGGTCAGGTCGCACACGCGGCGGGGTTGAGCGAGAAGGCGGTGCGGATGTACGCCGACCGCGGACTGCTCGTGGCGCATCGAGAAGGGGCTGACGCGCGGCGGATGCTCGGTGCTGACCAGGTGCCCAGGGCGCGGCTGATCCGGCTGTTGCGCGGGGTGGGCCTGTCGTTGGGCGAGGTGGACCTCGTGCTCGGTGCGACCGATGCCGTGGGCCAGTTCGACGAGCTGTGGAGCGAGAGACGCGCGTCGCTGGCGTTGTCGCTGGAGGCCGGGGAGTACGTGCGCTCAGTGCTCGCGGACGGTCCGCACCTCGACCTCGAGGTGAATCTGCGGGAGGTCCCGGGGCGTCTGGTGCTGGGCAGCGGCCGCGAGGCGACGCTGGGCGAGTTGCCTCGGGTTCTCGCCGAGGCGACGGAGTCGCTCTTCCAGGTGCTGCGGTCGGTCCAGGTGGACCTTGAGGGGCCTCCGTTCGTGGAGTATCACGAGCGAGCGACGGAGGGCTTCGCCGCGCGTATTACCGCTTGGGTTCCGGTCGCTGAGCTCCTGCGTCCTCCGCCGGGCTTCGTCCTGCGAACCGACGCTCGCCATCTCGAGTGCTTCGTCGCGCTCGACGCGAGCGGAGCTGAAGACCAGAGTCGGCTTGTGGTGATTCACGATCTCCTGTCGTTCGGGCGGGCCGCTCCCGGACACGTTCCGGTGGGCGACAACAGAGAGATCTACCTGCCGTCCTGGGGGACAGGGGAGACGGGACCGGTCATGGAGGTCGCCGTCCCCGTCGAGCCCACGCACTGAGCGCAGAACTCCCGCGCGTGCCCTCGGACGCCCGTTGACGCCACTCGGTGGCGTGCCGCACAGTGACCGTATGAAACATCTTACAGAATCTGAAAGTCCGATGCTCGTTTCGTCATCCGACATCGTGACGGGGTTGCGCGCACTGGGATTGGGACGCGGAGACGTCGCGATCGTGCACGCTTCGCTGTCTGCGTTCGGTGTCGTGCCTGGGGGCGAGCAGGTGGTCCTGCAGGCGTTGCGGGAGGTCGTGGGCCAGGAGGGGACGTTGGTGATGCCCGCGCAGAGCTGGCAGCTATGCGATCCGGACTTCCTTGACGACCCGGCGTGCGACGCGGCGACCCGGGCGAGGATCCGGGATGGGCTGCCGGTGTTCGACGTTGACCTCACGCCGACGCGTTCGATGGGGGCGTTGGCCGAGGTCTTTCGCGCGCAGCCGACGACTCGGCGCAGCCCGCACCCGCATCGCTCCTTCGCCGCCCAGGGGCCGCTCGCGGAACACATCGTTCGAACCCACCCCCTGCAGGACCCGTTCGGGCCCAACTCGCCCCTGGATCGCCTGGTCGAGCTCGATGCGATGGCTGTCCTCCTAGGGGTGGGTTTCGACAAGTGCACGGCGCTGCATCACGCAGAGCTCAAGGCCGCTGGCGCCACGCGAGAACTCGTCCGCAACGGCGCTCGCCTCGAGATGGACGGCGGCACTCAGTGGTGCAGCTGGCTAGAGCCAAAGGTGTCTTCGGCTGACTTTGCGCGGGCGGGGGATGCGCTCGAGAGCGAACCGGGTGCCGTCACTGCTGTGACCATTGGCCGCGCCAGGTGTCGTGCAGTGCGCCTGGGCGCCCTCGTTCGGTTCGCCGAACAGTGGTTCAGCAACGAACGCGGGTGAAACCCCTTGCAGTTGCTGTAAGTTTCTGCAATCGTACGAGGGCCGCCACGGAGCGAGGGACAAGGGCAGTCCAGCCTCCTGCGGTCCTACGCACACGCAGAAAGGCACACCAATGAAGGTGCAGACAAGGGCCACGGCTGGCCTGATCGCGGGGGCACTGCTCATGGCAGGAGCTCTGGGCGCTTGCTCGTCGGGAGACACCCCTGACGCCGAGGAACAAACTTCGGCCTCGACGCAACCGCTGACGGTCTGGGTCGATGCGAACCGCGCCGAGGAGCTCAAGGAGATCGCCACCCAGTTCGAGGCGGACAAGGGGGTGGCGATCAAGCTCGTGCAGAAGGAGTACGGGGACGTGATGAAGGAGGACTTCGTCAAGCAGGTCCCCACAGGCAAGGGCCCCGACGTCATCATCGGTGGCCACGACTGGCTCGGCCAGTTCGTGCAGAACGGGGTGGTGGCACCGGTCGAGCTCGGGGACAAGGCTGAGGAGTTCCCCGAGGTCGCGCTGCGCGCCATGACGTACGAGGGCACGACCTATGGGCTGCCGGTCTCGCTGGAGAACATCGCGCTGCTGCGCAACACCGCACTGGCTGACTCCACGCCGGCGACGTGGGACGAGCTGGTTGCCAAGGGGCAGGAAGTCGTAGCCAGTGGTGCTGCGGCGTACCCGGTGCTCGTGCCGTCGGGTCCGGAGTCGGATCCGTACCACCTCTACCCGCTGCAGACCTCGCTGGGTGCGCCGTTGTTCGGCACTGACGACGAGGGCAACTACGACCCGACCCAGCTCCTCATCGGTGGTGCGGGCGGGAACGAGTTCGCTGCCAAGCTGGTCGAGTGGGGGAGCGCCGGCGCGCTGAACACGAACGTCACCGGTGATATCGCCCGCGACGAGTTCGCCGCGGGCAAGGCTCCGTACATGCTCTCTGGCCCGTGGAACCTCCCGGCCTTCGACGAGGCAGGGATCGACTACGCGATCGAGGCGATCCCGCCGGCCGGGACGGAGCCGCTGACGCCGTTCGTCGGGGTGCAGGGCTTCTTCATCAGCGCGAAGAGCCAGAACGCTCTGGCCGCGAACGAGTTCGTCGTCAACTACCTCGGGCGTGAGGACGTCCAGCTCGACCTGTTCGCTGCCGGCGGTCGCCCGCCCGCGCTGACGAGTGCTTTCGAGGTCGCCTCGGAGCAGGACCCGAGCGTGGCCGCGTTCGGCGAGGTGGGCCTGGCGGGGGTGCCCATGCCGAACATCCCCGAGATGGGTGCCGTCTGGAACTACTGGGGCGCCACCGAGGCGGCGCTGATCAACAACACCGCCGGTGACCCGGCGACCGCGTGGGCGGACATGACGGCCAAGATCCAGGCCGACATCACGGGCTGAGCCCGGACTGCAGGACCCCAGGCTGGGGCGCGGTGCATGGGCGCCCCGGTCTGGTCCTGACTCAACCCACCCCCCCACGTACGACGGAGCAGCATGTCCCTCACCATTTCCCGCCCCGCGCCCCCGGCCGCCCCACGGCGAGGCGGTCTCGAGCATTCCCGGCCGGCCGTCCTGCTGGCCAAGATCGCCGCTCTGGCCGTACTGGACGCGTTGGTCGTCTACGCATCGAGCGTGCTCGCCCTGGATGGCCGCTGGCCGGTCGCCGCACTGGCGGTTCTCGGTGCTGTGGCCGTGAACGTCGTGTACCTGCGCCCCGGGATGCTGCCCGCGAAGTACCTGGTACCGGGCACCGTGTTCCTGCTCGTGTTCCAGGTTTACGTCATCGTCTTCAGCGCCTACATCGCCTTCACGAACTACGGCGACGGGCACGTCGGGAGCAAGCAGGACGCGATTGCGGTCATCGAGAGCAAGTCCGTGACAAGGGTCGAGGGATCACCCGCACTCGACATGGTCGTCCTCGAGCGCGCCGGAGACCTGTGGTTTCTCGTGACCGACCCTGACGGGAGCGCTTCGCTCGGCACCGTGGACACCCCGCTGCGTGCAGCACCGGATGCGACGTTCGACCAAGGACGTGCGGTCGGGGTCCCGGGCTACGCGACGCTCGGGTTCGCCGAGATGCTGGCGGACCAGCAGCGCATCGCCGCCATGAGCGTCCCTCTCGACGAGAACCTCGACGAGGGCGTGCTGCGCACCCCGGACGGCTCCCAGGCGTACCTCTACACCTCCACCATGACCTACGACGAGGCCACAGACACCTTCGTCGACACGGCTACGGGCGTCGTCTACTCCGACTCGGGCCGCGGCTCTTTCGCGGCCTCGGACGGAGCAGAGATCATGCCGGGCTGGAAGGTGAACGTCGGACTGGAAAACTTCGCCCGGGCCTTCGGGGAGCAGTCCATCCGTGGGCCGCTGTTGTCCGTCCTGGTCTGGACCTTCGTGTTCGCCGGTGTCACGGTCGCGGGCACGTTCGCGATCGGGGTCTTCCTCGCCATCGTCTTGGACGAGCCGCGCCTGCGGTTCCGACGCACGTTCCGCGTCCTGGTGATCCTGCCCTACGCGTTCCCCGCCTTCCTGTCCGCGCTGATCTGGGGTGGTCTGCTCAACTCTCAGTTCGGGTTCATCAACCAGGTCTTGCTCGGCGGCGCAGCAGTCCCGTGGCTGACCGACCCGCTGCTAGCGAAGGTGAGCATCCTGGTCGTGAACCTCTGGCTGGGCTATCCCTACATGTTCCTGGTCGCGACCGGGGCCCTGCAGTCGATCCCGAACGAGTACGTCGAGGCAGCCCGTGTCGACGGGGCGAACGCGTGGACAGTCTTTCGCGCCGTGAAGCTCCCCCTCCTCATGGTCTCCATGGCACCCCTGCTCATCGCCGCGTTCGCGTTCAACTTCAACAACTTCAATGTCATCTACATGCTGACCGAGGGCGGCCCGCAGGACATCTCGAGCGAGATGAACGTCGGCGCCACCGACATCCTCATCACCCTGGTCTACAAGGTCGCCTTCGGTGAGACGAGCGGGCGCGACTACGGCCTGGCGAGCGCGTTCGCCATCATCGTCTTCGTCCTCGTCGGTCTGATCTCCGTGATCAGCTTCCGCCGCACCCGAGCTCTGGAGGACATCCACTGATGCTGACCTCACCTGCCACGCAGCGCCAGCACACACGTAGTTCGGTCGGGCGTCGCCGTGGGCGCAGCCTCACGCTGGCCGGCCGCTACGTCGTGGCTATCGTCACCACGGTCGTCGCGGTGTTCCCGATCCTTTACATCGTCTCGGCCTCCTTGAACCCGCACGGCAGCCTGGTGAGCGCGAACGCGTTGTTCGCGTCCGTCCAGCTGACGAACTACGTCAGCCTGTTCACCAACCCGGTCCAGCCGTACGGCGCGTGGTTCGTGAACACTCTCGTGATCGGGCTAACCACCGCAGCCGCCACCGTGCTGCTCGGTGGCCTTGCGGCCTACGCGTTCTCAAGGATGCGGTTCCGCGGACGCCGGCTCGGACTGACCTCGATCCTGCTGATCCAGATGTTCCCTCAGCTCCTGGGCGTGGTGGCGATCTTCCTGCTGATGAACTCGATCAGCGAGGTCTTCCCCTCGATCGGCCTCGATACCCAGTCCGGACTCATCCTCGTCTACCTCGGGGGAGCTCTGGGCGTGAACACCTACCTGCTCTACGGGTTCTTCAACACGGTCCCGAGCTCGATCGACGAGGCCGCAAAGCTGGACGGCGCCGGGCACGCCCGGATCTTCTTCACGATCGTGATGCGTCTGTCGGCTCCGGTGCTCGCGGTCGTGGGGCTCTTGTCGTTCATCGCCACGACGAGCGAGTTCGTGGTCGCCAGCGTCGTGCTGACCGACCCGCACCGCCAGACTCTTGCAGTGGGACTGTTCCAGTTCGTCTCCCAGCAGACGTCTGCCAACTGGCCCGTCTTTGCCGCCGGGGCCGTGCTTGCCGCGCTCCCGGTGGTGACGCTGTTCTTCGTCCTGCAGAAGTACATCGTGGGCGGGCTGACTGCCGGCGCCGTGAAGTGACGTGACCCCAGCAGCGCACGCTGTGATGACGCGACGGCAACAGGGCCCGGAAAGTCCCCGATGTTAGCCTTGGCAACCATGACGGCGAAGCTCTCAGACATCGCCGCGCAGGCGGGCGTCAGCGAGGCAACCGTGAGTCGCGTGCTGAATGACCGCCCTGGTGTCGCCGCAGCCAAGAGGCAGGCGGTGCTCACGGCCCTGGACCTGCTCGGGTACGAGCGTCCGGCACGGCTGCGGCGACGCAGCGGTCGATCGGTCGGGTTGATCCTGCCCGAGCTCTCCAACCCCATCTTTCCGGCGTTCGCCCAGGCACTGGGATCGAACCTCGCCCGCCGCGGCTTCACGCCTGTTCTCGGCACGCAGAGCGATGGAGGCGTGCACGAGGACGAGTACATTGACATGCTCCTCGAGGCAGGTGCCGCAGCGATCGTGTTCGTCTGCGGACGTCACGCCGACACCACGCACGACCTGGCCCGATACCAGCAGCTACGAGAGCTCGGGATCCCGCTCGCGCTCGTCAACGGGCACCGCGAAGGGCTCGATGCCGCATTCTTCTCCGTCGACGACAAGGCCGGGGTGGCTCTCGCGGTCCGCCACCTGGCCTCGATGGGTCACCAGAGGATCGGTCTCGCCACCGGGCCCGTCGACTTCGTCTCCTCGCGCCGCAAGGTCGAGGCGTTCGAGGCTGTGACCGAGGCGGTGGGAGCCGACGCAAGGGTCGAGTGCGCCCCGTTCACCGAGGACGGCGGTAGCGCCGCTACGCGAGCGCTGTTGGCTCAGGACTGCACGGCGATCGTCTGCGGTAGCGACGTTACCGCTCTCGGCGCTCTGACTCAGGCCCGCCGCGACGATCTGGACGTGCCCGACGACCTGTCGGTCGTTGGCTTCGACGACTCTCTCGTCGCGCGGCACTCCTGGCCCCCGCTGACGACCATCCGCCAGCCGGTCACCGCGATGAGCCTCGCCCTCGTCGACGCCTTGGTCGGCGAGATCAACGGCATACCGGCCTCCCGCACCGAGTACGTCTTCAGCCCCGAACTCATCGTCCGGGAATCCACAGGACCCCGCCGCACTGTCTGAAAGTTCTTGCAGAGCCTGAAATCACTTGCTAGCGTGGATGGTGACCCCACGCGGTGAGCTCTTCTTCGCGTGGCCATGCGTCCATCACCCCGACGCTCGCGAAGAAGGCGATGATGCTGAAACTCTCTTCCCACCCACACCACGACGGCTCCGAGCTGTACGTTCCGCACCCTCCTCGAGCTCTGGGTGACCAGGTGCGTGTGCGGGTCCGCGTGCCCAAGGCCTTCGGGGCACCGGTCTCGGTCTTCGTCCGCGCACTGAACGACAACGAGGCACGCTTTACCCCGCTGGCACCGCTCAAGACTGCACCCCGCCGGGATGTCGATGCCGTGTGGTGGGAGGGCTCACTGAGCGCGGAGAACCCTGTCACGCGCTACCGGTTCCTGGTCAACGCCGCCGACGGCAGCGCGTGGTGGCTCAACGGTGCCGGTCTCGGTGCGAGCGAGCCGGTCGACGCGCTCGACTTCCGGATGACGACGTACCCCCCTGCGCCCGCCTGGGCGACTGACCAGGTCATCTACCAGATCTTCCCCGACCGCTTCGCACGGTCCAAGCGCGCCGGCAACCGGGAGATCCCGGACTGGGCATCCCCGGCCCAGTGGACGGACTCGGTCGTAGCGCGCGGACCGCGCACGCAGGTCCAGTTCTTCGGAGGAGATCTCGACGGAGTGGTCGAGCACCTCGACCACATCCAGTCGCTCGGCGCGACGTTGATCTATCTGACCCCGTTCTTCCCCGCACAGTCCAACCACCGGTACGACGCTTCGACGTTCGACTGGGTCGACCCGGCCCTAGGGGGAGACGGCGCCCTGGTGCGCCTCGTCCGCGCCGCCCACGAGCGAGGCATGCGCGTTATCGGCGACCTGACGACCAACCACACCGGCGCTCTGCACGAGTGGTTCCAACGCGCCTACGGAAACCCGGACGCGCCCGAGAGCGACTTCTACTACTGGAAGAACGCCGAGCAGACCGACTACATCGCCTGGTACGGCGTACGGTCCCTGCCCAAGCTGAACTGGAACTCACCCGAGCTGCGCCGCCGCTTCGTCGAAGGGCCCGACTCCGTCGTCGCGCGATGGCTCAAGCCCCCCTTCGAGCTGGACGGCTGGCGGATCGACGTGGCCAACATGACCGGCCGACTCGGGCGGGACGACCTCAACCTGGAGATCCAGAGGACGATCCGCCAGACCATGGCCGAGGTAGCGCCCGACACCGTCCTCTACGCGGAATCGACGAATGACGCCGGCCCCGACCTCGATGGTTCGGGATGGCACGGCACCATGAGCTATGCCGGGTTCACTCGACCTGTGTGGCACTGGCTTCGGACTCCTGGGTCGGGTGGCGACCTGGAGTTCGGCATCCCCTACGAGGGCCGGCCCCGCATCAGCGCACGGTCCCTCCTGGACGCTTACCGCCACTTCACCGCCACCTACCCCTGGCCCGTGCGCCTGGCAAGCCTCAACGCAATCGATACCCACGACCTCGCCCGGTTCGCCCAGCGAGCCGACGCGGCGACCCAACGGATCGCGCTCGGACTGTCCATGACCCTCCCGGGCACGCCGATGCTCTTCGCCGGCGACGAGTTCGGACTCACCGGTGAGAACGGCGAACACTCCCGTACACCCATCCCCTGGGGCGAAGTCCCTTCCCTCGCCGATGATTACCGCGCCGCCGCTATTCTCAGGGCGGCCTTTCCCGCTCTCCGGGACGGCTCACTGCGGTGGCTCTACGCCCACGACGATGCGCTGCTCTTCGTGCGTGAGGACAAAGACACTCGTCTGCTCATCCTCGCTGGGCGCGGGCCGGTGCAGATCCAGATCCCAGGAGAGAGTCTCCAGGGTGCCGAGAGAGTGCTTGGAGACGCCTCGCTCGTCGAGGGCGTTGAGCACGAGGTCAAGTCCACCCAGGCAACGTTCACCGTCTGGAATCTCCAAAACGCCTAGCCCACTGCTCCGGCCGCTCGCCCTTCGCGGCGAGCGGCCGAAGCAGACGGGCCTGACGCTAGTCAGCTCGCTCAACCTCGTTGGCGGCCCTCTCGAACTCCGCATGAACCCACGACATCCAGTCGCCAGAGTCGGCGACCAGGCAGAATTCGTTCTCTTCGGGATCGCGCAGCACGATGTAGCCGTCCACGTCCGAATTCCCCGCCTCCGTACGCACTGTTGCTGCACCCAGAGAAAAGGCGCGTCGGCAGAACCGCTCGAGGCTGTCCACCTGCACGTCTATGTGCAGACGGCTCTTGGGTACAGTCTTCCCCTCGGGGACTCGCTGAAAGGCGATGAGTAGCGGAGTAGCGTCGACCATCGCCCAATCGGCGCGCGGCGACGCCCAACGAGCCCCTAACAGCTCTCCCCAGAAGGTTCGGTTGAGACGCTTCGGCAGTGGGTGCGTCGCGGGCAGGTCATCGGCAGTGGCATGGTGATCATCTCGAGGGTGGGTCTCTCGAACGTGTAGCGCGTGCACTAGGCACCTTCTTGGTCTCTCGCGCTGACACCGTGTCGCGCTCCTGGACGAGCCGCGTCCCGCGCCGGTTTCGAGTCCTATCGTTGCCGGGTGACGGACGCACGGATCGCTCGCCAGTTCGTGGTGCTCACCTTTCTGATCGCCTATGGGCTCTCCGGTGGGCTGATCGTGGCGGTCCGCTTCGGCTACGAGGTGCACAACGTCGTCTCCACGGTCCCCGAACTCCTGGCGAACGTGCCGTTCGCGATCTACATCATCTCGCCCGCGATCGCCTCCTACGTCGTCCTGCGAGCGAACCACAGAGTCTCGGGTCTCCGAGGGTGGCTGGGGCTCGTCTTCGCCGCCCGGGGTCGTCCTGCGGGGCATCTGCTCGCCTTCTCCGCGCTCGCGGTGTACTTCGCGCTCCACCTGCTGGTCTCCGGCCCTTCCGTGCACGCGGTCCCGTGGTTCATGTTCTTCCTGTCGTTGCCGGGCAATCTCGTCATCGGCGGCATGGAGGAGGCCGGCTGGATGACCGCGCTGCAGCCCGGCCTTGATCGTCGGTGGGGATTCGTCGCCTCCTCGCTGGTGGTCGGGATCATCTGGCTCCTCTGGCACGTGCCGCTCTTCTTCATCCCTGGCACGAACCACGAGTCCGGTCTGATCGACTTCTGGATGTTCGCGGTCCAGATCATGGCGTTCCGCTTCCTCTACGGCGCGATCTTCAGGATGGCGGGCACGAACGGGGTGCTCCTGTGCATCCTCAGCCACACGGTGTTCAACGCCGCCAGCTTCACTCTCGGCATCCCGCCGACGACCTGGGCAGGAACTCTCGTCGCCAACGCGGGGGTTCTGATTCTTGCCCTCGCGTCGGTGATGCTCTCCCACAGGTCTCGGGCGACTCGTCGATGGCGCGTCGGGCGCTGAGTATCGCTCAGGGCTGCGGCGAGGCGGATGCGTGCCACCTTCCACCCCGGTTGCCTACCGGCCCCCCAGGGTGGCCCGCCAGGCGGGTCCGACCGGCGGGCGGCGGGCCGGCCCCCGTCGGTCGTGGAGTCAGCGACCGATGGTGTCGAGCTCGGCGATGTCCTCCTTCGAGAGGGTCAGCGCTGCTCCGGCGAGGTTCTCGCGCAGGTGCGCGACCTGGGAGGTACCGGGGATGAGGAGGATGTTCGCGGAGCGTTGCACGAGCCAGGCGAGGGCGACGGCCATCGGGGTGGCGTCCAGACGCGCTGCCACGTCCGAGAGGGCATCTGCCTGCAGGGGACTGAACCCTCCCAGGGGGAAGAACGGGACGTAGGCGATGCCGTCCGAGGCGAGGTCGTCGATCAGCCGGTCGTCCCCGCGGTGGGCGAGGTTGTACATGTTCTGCACGCACACGATCGGCGCGACCGCACGGGCTTCGGCGACCTGCTCGGCGGTGACGTTGCTGACTCCGAGCCGTCGGACGAGTCCCTGCTGCTGGAGCTCGACAAGCGTCTCCACGGCTTCGGTGATCGAACCGGGCTGTGGCCCGTGGGCATCGCCCATGCGCATGTTCACCAGGTCGAGCTGCTCGACGCCGAGGGACTCGAGGTTCTCTCTCACCTGGCGGCGCAGATCCGCTGGCGTGCGGGCAGTGGGCCAGCCGCCCTCGGCGTCGCGGTCTGCCCCGACCTTGGTCGAGATCAGCACCGACTCCGGGTAGGGGTGCAGCGCCTCGCGGATCAGCTCGTTGGTGACGCGCGGCCCGTAGGCGCCGCTGGTGTCGATGTGGGTGATCCCCTGCTCGACGGCGTCGCGCAGTACCGCGATCGCGCCGTCCCGATCGGTGGGCGGCCCCATCACCCAGGGTCCGGCGAGCTGCATCGCCCCGTACCCGAACCGGGTGACGGTGCGTCCGCCGAGGTCCCACGTCCCCCCGGGGAGCGTGGTCGTGTCCGTGGTCATCTCGTCATACCTCTCGTGTGCGTGCTTCATCGGCTGGTGCTCCACCTCGCCGTGCACGAGCATGAGAGAGCAACTCTCCAGAAGGAAGTGCGCACCCTGAAGTGCGTAACCTCCCCGAGCAAGGACGGGACTCATGGCGACGCAGACCGCAGCCGAACGGCGTGCCCGGGCCAGGAATGCCTACAACGCGTTCCTGACCACCTGCCCGAGCCGTCAGCTGCTGGACCGGCTCTCCGACAAGTGGGTCGTGCTGGTTCTGTGCGCGCTGGGCGGCGACGGCCCCGGCGGCGACGGGGAGCCGATCTCGCTGCGCTACTCCGAGCTGTCGCGCATGATCGCGGGGGTGAGTCAGAAGATGCTCACCCAGACCCTCCGCTCTCTCGAACGGGACGGGATGCTCACTCGCACCGTGACCCCGACGGTCCCCGTCACCGTCGACTACACGCTCACCGATCTCGGTCTCTCGCTCCAGCGGACCACGCGCCAGCTCAGGGCCTGGGCGCAGGACAACATGGACGCCGTGCAGGCCAGCCGTAGCCAGTACGACACGAACGGCTGACGAGATACACGATGATGGCCGCCGGACCTCGGGCTCCTCTGGATCACCGCGGCCGAGCGCGTCCGCACCGCGGCGGCACG
The DNA here is from genome assembly GCF_055571305.1 of Cellulosimicrobium sp. NPDC030954. Classification (NCBI taxonomy): domain Bacteria; kingdom Bacillati; phylum Actinomycetota; class Actinomycetes; order Micrococcales; family Promicromonosporaceae; genus Cellulosimicrobium; species Cellulosimicrobium sp. NPDC030954. The sequence continues at coordinate 149,747 of NZ_JBVIFN010000006.1, read as the reverse complement.
ACGACGTCCCACGCGCTCTCCCGGTTCCGTCGGCCCTCCGACCCCACGAGACCGTCCCAGGGTCGCCACCCGTTGACCGGCCCCACTGATCGGGCTACCCTCGCCGCCCCCATTCGGAAAGCTCGGCCGAAATTTCGGGGCGCGACACGAAGGAGTGCCTGATGGATGGATCGACCGACCGCGCGTGCGAGACGACGCGGTGCCGACGCAGAGCGACGGGCCTCGTCGCCGGTGGGCTCGCCGGCGGACTCGCGCTCGCCGTGGGCCTCGCCGTCCCGGCCGCGGCGGAGAGCGCCCCGCGCGGGGCCGGCGTCCCGGCCACGGCGACGCCTGACGTCGGGCCGCCAGCCCTGACCGGTGCGCAGCGCGCGACGCTGGAGACGTACCTGGAGGACACGTACACGTCGCTGGAGGCCATGACGGACGAGGAGACCGGTCTGCCCGCGGACAACATCGAGGGTGACCTGGACCCGGCGTCGAGCAGTGCGTACACGTCGCCGACGAACATCGGCGGCTGGCTGTGGTCCACCGTCGTCGCGCGCGACCTGGGCCTGGTCGGCGCGGACGAGGCGCGCGACCGTCTCGCGACGACGCTCGACACCGTCGCGTCGCTGGACCGGCACGAGGCGAGCGGGATGTTCTACAACTGGTACGACCCGGCGACCGGCGACCGGGTCGAGACGTGGCCGGACAGCGGCGACGTCGTCCACCAGTTCCTCAGCTCGGTGGACAACGGCTGGCTGGCCGCGGGGCTGCGCGTCGTCGCGGAGGCGAAGCCGAGCCTCGCGGACGAGGCGCGCGCGATCTACGACGACATGCACTTCGGCGCCTTCTACAATCCGGACGCGCGCCCGGACCTCGGCGTGGGGCTGCTGCGCGGCGGGTTCTGGGACGAGGAGCCGCCCGGCTGCTCCGTGGCGGGCGACTACCTCGGCACGGGCACCGACGTCTACTACACGTGCCACCACTACGACACGACGGTCTCCGAGACGCGCATCGCGACCTACCTCGGCATCGCCGAGGGCGAGGTGCCGCCCGAGGCGTACTACGCGAGCCACCGGACGTTCCCGGACACGTGCGACTGGTCGTGGCAGGAGCAGAAGCCGATCGGCGAGACGCGCGAGTACCTGGGCGTCCCCGTCTTCGAGGGCGCGTACCGGTACCGCGACCTCGCGGTCGTCCCGGGCTGGGGCGGCTCGATGTTCGAGGCGCTCATGCCGGACATGCTGGTGCCCGAGGCGGAGTGGGGCCCGACGTCGTGGGGCGTCAACCACCCGCTCGTGGTGCGCGCGCACAAGGAGCACGGCCTCGAGGAGGCCGGCTACGGGGCCTGGGGCTTCTCGCCTGCGAGCAACCCCCTCGGCGGGTACGCGGAGTACGGCGTCGACGCGATCGGCCTGCGCTCCGACGGCTACCTGTCCGACGGCGAGACCGACGTCGACCTCGGGTTCGAGGGCTGCCGCGAGGCGACGAACCCCGCGCCGGAGTTCGGCGACGGCGTCGTGACGCCGCACGCGTCGTTCCTCGGGCTCGCGTACGACACCGAGGGCGTCCTCGACAACCTCACCCACCTCGCCGACGACCTCGGCGCGTACGGGCCGGGCGGGTTCTACGACTCGGTCGCCGTCCGCTCGGGCACCGTCGCCGAGCGCTACCTGTCGCTCGACCAGGCGATGATCGTCGCCGCGATCGGCAACGTCCTCGACGACTCGCGCCTCAAGGACTACTTCGTCGACGACCAGCTCGAGCAGCGGCTGCGCCCGCTCATGGCGGCCGAGTCGTTCTCCGCCACGGCCGACCTCACGCCCGGCGTGGGCGCCGACGTGCAGGTCCAGGCACGCTGCCTCGGCCACCGGGCGGCCGTCGCCGTCCGGGCGACGAGCACGGGGGACGGCCGCGCGGACGTCACGCTCGCCACGCCCTACGGGTCGCGGTCGTTCGACGACGTCGTCCCGCACCGCAGCACCTACCAGTCGTTCGCGGCGCGCACGGCGGAGATCCCGTCGGGCACCGCGACGGTGACGGTCACGTCCGACGACGGGTCGACGACCCAGGAGCTGTCCTACCGCTACGCGGGCGTCTCCTGCGGCTGACCGGCGGCCTGCTCGCCGGTCGACCGGCACGCGACGACGGGAGGGACGCGGACCGCGTCCCTCCCGCCCGCCGCGGTCCCGGCACGCGCCGGGGCGCGCGTCAGGGTCGCGTCACGACCGCGGGGGAGCGGTGGACTCGCGGACGACGAGGCTCGTCGCGAGCTCGGTGCGCAGCGTGTGCCCGCTCGCGGTGCGCGCGCGGTGCACGAGCCCGACGGCCGACGCGCCCATCTCGACGAGCGGCTGGCGGACCGTGGTGAGCGGCGGGTCGGTCCAGGGTGCGACGGGGAGGTCGTCGAACCCGACGAGCGAGACGTCGCCCGGGACGGACCGCCCGGCCTCGCGCAGCGCCCGCAGCGCGCCGAGCGCCGTGTCGTCGCTGCACGCGAAGATCGCGGTCGGAGGGTCGTCTCGGGCGAGGAGGCGCTGCGTCCCCTCGTAGCCCGCGGGGACGCCGTACGTGCTCAGGCAGACCAGGTCGTCGTCGACGGGCACGCCCGCCTGGATCATCGCGGCACGGTAGCCGGCGAGCCGCGCGATCGCGTTGTCCTGCTCCGGGACGCCGGTGATCGTCGCGATGCGCCGGTGCCCGAGCGCCAGCAGGTGCGCGGTCGCCTCGAGCGCCCCCTGGAAGTTCGCGGCGCCCACGCTGAGCACGTCCTCCGGCGGCCGACGGCGCGGGTCGACGACGACGAGCGGCACCCCGGCCGCTGCGAGCGTCGCGCGTGCCTCGGCGTCGGGGACCGCGACGACGCTCACGAGCCCGTCCGTGCCCCGGGTCAGCGCGTGCCGGACCCACGCGCCGCAGTCGTCGGGATCCAGCTCCACGGACAGCACGACGTCGAGGCCCAGGCGTCGCGCCTCGGCGACCGCACCGCGCACGACCGCCTCGGACCACGGACCCTCGAAGTCGACGATGCGGACGTCGACGAGTCCCGTCCGCCGGGGAGTGGGAGGCCGGATCTCGTAGCCGTGGCGCCGCAGGACCTCGGCGACGCGCTCGCGCGTCGCCGCCGAGACGTCCGCGCGCGCGTTGAGCACCTTCGACACGGTCGGGACGGACACCCCGGCCTCGGCCGCGACGGCGGCGAGCGGGACGTTCCGTCGACCGGGCTGCGTGGCGCTCATCCGGCTCCTTCGGCCTCGTCGCGCCGCGGAGCGATCCCTGTCGCACGCGCCGCCGTGAGCCAGCCGTGCGGGTCGTCGCTCGCGACGAGGTCCGTCCCGGACACGAGCCACGTGGCCCCCGCGCGGAGCGCCTGCGGGACGATCGAGCGCGTGACGCCGCCGTCCAGGCCGACGGCGTGACCCGGGGCGGCGACCTGCCCGACCGTGGCGAGCGCGTCGACCTGGAACGTCGACCCGGCGTGGCCGGGGGTGATCGACATGACGAGGACGTCGGTCCCGGGCTCGACCTCCGGCACCTCGACGCCGGGCGAGAGCGCGACGCCGGCACGCGCGCCCCGGGCGCGGACGCGGTCGAGCGCGGTGTGCCAGTCGCGCGTCCCGGCGTGGACGACGACGAGCTCGCAGAAGTCGGTCCAGCGGTCGACCTCGCGCAGCGGCTCCTCGACCATGAGGTGCGCCTCGGCGGCCAGCCCGCTGGCGGCGGTCACGGCGGCTGCCTCCGCGGCGGTGAAGCCGCCCGCTGCGGCGTAGCGGCCGTCGGTCCGGTCCCAGTGGACGGTGCGGAGCCCGGCGCGCGCGAGCCGGTCGGCCTCCGAGGCGACGCGGTCGCGCGGCGTGGACCAGAACGAGGCGGCGACGCGGGTGCGGGGGGCGCTCATCGGCCCGTGCCGCGCGCGACGGGCGGGAGGTCGAGCAGGGCCTCGGCGCACCGCTGCTCGGTGACGAGGGCGGAGACGAGTCCGGACCGGGTGACGGCGTGGACGGCGGCCGCCTTCTCGTGCTCGGCGGCGACGGCGATCACCTGGGGCACGCGGGCGAGCTGGCGTGCGGAGATCGAGAGGCACCGCTCGGCGAAGTCGGGGACGAGGTCGCCCTCGGCGGTGAGGAGTATGCCCGCGATCTCGGCGCGGACCCCGCGTGCGGTGAGGTCGTCCCGCTCGTCGCGCCCGAGGACCTCGCGGAGCTGGGAGATCGGCGGGTCCCACGAGCCGATCGCCACGACCGCGACGTCGACGCGGTCGAAGAGCGAGAGCGCACGGGCGATGTCGGGCTGGCGGCGCAGCGTGGCCGCGGTCGCGGCGTCCTCGACGACCAGGGGCGCGAAGATCGCGTGCGCGTCGCCCCCGGCGCGCAGGGAGACGCGGCGGATCACCTCGACGGGGGAGTCGGAGAGGTCGGAGCCGACCGCGCCGGTGAGCTGGACGACGGTCACGGGCGGCAGCGCGGTGAGGCGCTCCGTCATGGCGGTGAGCGTCCGCCCCCAGGCGAAGCCGAGGGTGTTCCCCGGGCGCAGGGACCGGGTGAGCAGCTCCGCGGCGGCCGCGCCGACGTCCTCGCGCAGCTCGGACACGGTGTCGCGGCCCTGGACCACGAGGCACTCGTCCAGGCCCAGGTGCGAGCGCAGGCGCGCGGAGAGGGCCGGGTCGACGACGCCGGCGTCGTCGATGGTGATGGTCACGATCCCGGCCTCGAGCGCCTGCTCGAGCATCCGGGCGACCTTGAACCGTGAGACGCCGAGCTCCTCGCCGATCTCGACCTTGGAGGCCGAGTCCACGTAGTAGCGGCGGGCCACGTGTGCGAGCTCGTGGCGCGAGAAGTCCGTCATGTCACCCATTCTTGCTCATCTGAGCGCTCGTCTGCGCATGTGTTACCGATCTGTGATCGAGGCGCGTTGCTTGCGGCCTCGTGGTGTTCATACTATCGACATACGAGCAATCGCGTGCTCATATGAGCACCCGCAAGGAGGCGAGAAGTACATGTCGCGACGACGCGTCCCCGACGAGGTCGGGATCGCGGGGATCTTGGTCCTCGTGGTGGTGGTGATGAGTCTGCTGTCCCCGAACTTCCGCACCGCCGGGAACTTCGAGGTCCTGCTGCTGAACGGTGCCGTGGTGGCGCTGCTCGCGCTGGGCCAGACCTTCGTGCTGCTCACCGGTGGCATCGACCTCTCGACGGGGTCCAACCTCGCCCTCACGGGCATGGCCGCGGCGCTCGGGATGCAGGCGGGGCTGCCCTGGTGGGCCGCCACGGTCCTCGCGCTCGTCGTCGGCGTCGCGGTCGGCCTCGTCAACGGGATCTTCGTGCACTACCTGCGCCTGCCCCCGTTCATCGCGACGTTCTCGATGTTCGGCATCGCCGGGAGCATCCCCATGATCCTCACGGGCGCGGCGTCGGTCACGGTGCGCGACCCGATGTTCGCCTTCCTCGGGCGCGGCGGGGTCTTCGGCATCCCGACGCCGATCCTCATCGTGGCGCTCGTCGCCGTCGTCTTCAGCGTCCTCCTGGCGCGCACGAGCACGGGCGTCCACATCTACGCGCTCGGCGGCAACAAGGAGACGGCGCGCCTCGCGGGCATCCACACCGGGCGCACCACCCTCTTCGTCTACGCGGTCTCCGGCCTGTGCGCCGCGCTCGCCGGCGTCGTGACGACCTCGCGCCTCATGGTCGGGTACCCGTCCGCCGGGTCGGGCAACGAGCTCTTCTACTCGATCGCCGCCGCGGTGGTCGGCGGGGTGAGCCTGTTCGGCGGGGTCGGCTCGATCGGCGGCGCGCTGCTCGGCGCGGTGCTCATCGCGACCGTCTCGAACGGCATGAACGTCGTCGGCGTCGACAGCTTCTGGCAGCCGCTCGTCATCGGCGTGATCATCCTCGCCGGCGTCAGCCTCGACACCTACCGCCGCTCGCTCTCGACCACCGGGGGGAGAGGCCGCCTCTTCCTCCAGCTCCTGCAACCACGTCGCGCCGCGCGCGCCACGTCCTGACCCCCCACCGCTCGAAGGAGAGTACTCATGCGACGCAAGATCATCGTCTCGGCCCTCGCCGTGACCGCCCTCGCCCTCGCGGGCGCCTGCTCCGCCGTCGACACCGGCACCGGCACCGGCGACGCGAGCGGGAGCGGCTCGACCGACCAGGCCGAGACCACCCTGCCCGCGTCCTGCGACGGGGAGAACCCGTACGTCGCGGTCAGCCTCCCGAACCTCACCAACCCGTACTACGTGGCCATGAAGCAGGGCTTCGAGGACGGCGGCGCCGCCAACGGGTTCGACGTCGAGGTCCAGGTCGCGAACGACGACGACGCCCAGCAGCTCGCCCAGGTCGAGGCCATGCTGCAGAAGGACCCGTGCGCGCTCGCGCTGAACCCCGTGAAGTCGGAGCCCGCCGCGGGGATCGTCAAGGCGGCGAACGACGCCGGCGTGCCCGTCTTCACCGTGAACGTCATCGTCGACGAGGACGCGCTCGCCGCGCAGGGCGCGACGATCGTCCAGTACCTCGGCGCGGACAACGAGGCGGGCGGCCGCGCGATGGGTGAGAAGGTCCTCGAGGACCTCGGCGCCGACGCCGCGCTGAGCATCGGCTTCATCACCGAGCCCGACGAGCGCCCGGTCGTCATCCGCGACGAGGGCTTCACCGACGCGGTGTCGGCCAACCCGAACGCGGAGGTCGTCGCCAAGGTCGACGGCAACGTCAAGCCCGACGACTCGCTGCGCGTCACGGGCGAGATGCTCCAGGGCAACCAGGACATCAACGTCATCTGGGCCTCGACCGGCCCCGCCGTCTACGGCGCGCTCCAGGCCCTGGGCAACCGCACCGACGTCGCGCTCTACGGGTTCTGCGCCTCCGAGGAGACGCTCACCGAGGTCTACCGCGGGTGCGTCGCGCAGGAGCCGGAGAGCTACGGCACCCAGGTGACCGAGCAGATCCGCGCGTACGTCGACGGCGAGGACGTCGAGCCGGAGATCCTCCTGCCGCTCAAGGCGTTCACCGTCGGCGAGACCCCTGCGCCGGGGGAGGTCGGCTGACATGACCGACGTCACGACGTCGGTCCCGCGGGGCGCCGCCGAGGGCGGCGCCCTGCGGGCCAGCGGGATCGTCAAGAGCTTCTCGCACGTGCGGGTGCTCAAGGGCATCGACCTGACGCTCGCGGCGGGCACGGTCACCGGGCTCGTCGGGCACAACGGCGCCGGCAAGTCGACGCTGCTCCGCGTGCTCGCCGGGGCGCACCCCGCCGACGAGGGCACGGTGACCGTGGACGGCGACGCGCTGCCCCAGGGCTCCCCGACCGCCGCGCTCGACGCCGGGATCTCGACCGTCTACCAGGAGCTGTCGCTCCTGCCGAACCTCACGGTCACGCAGAACGTGTTCCTCGGCCGTGAGCTGACGCGCGGCGGAGCGCTCGACCGCCGCACCATGCGCGAGCAGTCCCGCGCGCTCGCGGACCGGTTCGGCCTCGCGGTGGACGTCGACCGCAAGCTCGGCGCCTACCCCGTCGCGACCCGCCAGCTCCTCGAGATCGCCGTGGCCGTGGCGCGTGACGCGCGCTACCTGCTGCTCGACGAGCCGACGACGAGCCTCGAGGGCGGGCAGGTCGAGCGGTTCCTCGAGACCGTGCGCGACCTGGCCCGCACCGAGGGCCTGGGGATCCTGCTCGTCGACCACAAGCTCGACGAGCTGTACGCGGTCGCCGACCACGTCGTCGCGCTCGTCGACGGCGAGGTCCGCATCGCCGGCCCGGCAGGGACGGTCGACCGGCAGGCGGTCGTGCACGCGATCGCCGGGGACGAGGCCGTCGCCTCGACGGGCGGCGTCACCGAGGCGGCGCACCGCACCGACGTCGTCCCGCTCGACGCGGGCGCACGCCCGTCCCTCGTGGTGCGGAACCTGCGCACGCCCGCGCTCGCCGACGTCAGCCTCACGGCTCACCCCGGCCGCGTGCTGGGCGTCTACGGGCTCATCGGCGCCGGCCGCACCGAGCTGCTGCGCACGCTCGTCGGCCTCGACAAGGTCCTGGCCGGGAGCATCGAGCTCGACGGTGCGCCGTACCGGCCCGCGACCCCCGCCGAGGCCCAGCGGCGCGGGCTCGTCTACCTGACCGAGGAGCGCAAGGTCGACGGCATCGTCGGCGGGCTGGACGCGACGACGAACGTCGTCCTCCCGGTCCTCGACCGGTACCGCCGGCTCGGCCTGCTCGACAAGCGGCGGATGCGCCGCGAGGCGACGGCCCTCATGGACCGCATGCAGGTCCGCGGGGACCGCGAGGGACCCGTCGAGCGCCTGTCCGGCGGCAACCAGCAGAAGGTGCTGCTCGCCCGGGTCCTGGCTCAGGCACCCCGCGTGCTGCTGCTCGACGAGCCGACCAAGGGTGTCGACATCGGCGTCAAGACCGAGATCCACCGGCTCCTGCGCTCGCTCGCGCACGACGACGGGCTCACGGTCGTCGTCGTGTCGAGCGAGGAGGAGGAGATCCTCGAGCTCGCGGACGACGTCGTCACCCTCACGGAGGGCCGGTGCGACGGCGACGTCGTCGCAGCCGGCGACCTGTCCTCCGTGGACCTGCGGCACGCGGCCTGGAGCGCCGCGTGACCACACCGAGAACCCCTGGACGAGGAGTACCCATGACCATCCCCGACACCACGACGCGACGCCGTGCCGCCGTGCTCGAGACCGCGCGGGCCGTCGTCGCGCACGAGGCGCAGGGGGTCGCCGCGAGCGTGACCGACCTGGGCGACGTGTTCCTGGACGTGGTCCAGCGGGTGTACGAGTGCACGGGCAAGGTCTTCGTCACCGGGGCCGGCACGTCCGGCGCGGTCGCGCGCCGCATGGCGCACCTGCTCTCCGTGTCTGGCACCCCGTCGGTGTTCATCTCGGGCGCGGACGCGCTGCACGGCACGATGGGCGCGATGGCCCCGGGCGACATCCTCGTCGCGATCTCCCGCGGGGGCGGGAGCGACGAGATCAACGACCTGGTCGTGCGCGCCAAGGAGCGCGGCGTCGACACGGTCGTCGCGGTCACGGCGGACGCCTCCTCGCGCCTCGCGCGGAACGCGGACGTCGTGGTCGAGCTGACGATGATCCCCGGGATCGACCCCGGCGAGGTCATCGCGATGGGCTCTACCCTCGTGACGGCAGCGTGGGGCGACGCGCTCGCCGTGGTCCTCATGCGGATGCGCGGGTACTCGTGGGCGAACGTCCTGCACTCGCACCCCTCCGGGGCGGTCGGCAAGATCGACGAGGCGCCCCAGGAGCTGCCGCCCCTCGAGCCCTACTGGAAGTAGCCATGGACCTTGTCGCAGGGGTCGACTCGTCGACCCAGTCCTGCACCGTCGAGCTGCGCCGCCGCGACGACGGCGCGCTCGTCGGGACCGCCTCCGCGCCCCACCCCCGGACCGCACCGCCCGTCAGCCGGCAGGACCCGCGGGACTGGTGGGCCGCGTTCCGGGCGGCGTTCTCGGGTGCCCTGCGCGACGCCGACGCCGACCCGGCGCAGGTCGTCGCGTTCGCCGTCGGTGCGCAGTGCCACGGGCTCGTGCTCCTGGACCGGAGCGGGGAGCCGCTGGCCCCCGCACCGCTGTGGAACGACACGACGGCGGGCCCCGCGGCGGCGCGGATCGCCGAGGAGTACGGGCTCGAGCCGTGGATGCGCGACGTCGGCATGGCGCCGTCGTCCGCCCTGACGATCATGAAGCTCGCGCACGTGGCGGAGACCGACCCCGCGCTCCTCGGGCGCGTCGCGCACGTCCTCGTGCCGCACGACTACCTCACCTACCGGCTCACCGGGTCGACGGTCACCGACCGGTCCGACGCCGCCGGGACCGGCTACCTCGACGTGCACCGCGGCGTCTGGCGGCCCGAGCTCCTGGAGCGCTTCGTCACGTCGGACGTCGCCTGGGCGGACGTCCTCCCGACCGTCCTCGGGCCCGACACCGCGGCCGGGACCGTGCGCCCGGACGTCGCGGCCGAGCTCGGGCTCGGGCTGGGCGTCGTCGTCGGACCGGGCGGGGGAGACCAGCACCTCGCCGCCGTCGGGCTCGGCCTCGTCGAGGGCGACCTCGGGGTCTCCCTCGGCACCTCCGGCGTCGTGCTCAGCCCCCGCCGCACGTCCGTCGTCGACCCGCTCGGCACGGTCGACTCCGTGTGCGACGCGACCGGCGGGTACCTGCCCCTCGCGTGCACGCTCAACGCCGCCAAGGTCACCGACATGTTCGCGCGCCTCCTCGACGTCGACCACGCGACCCTGGAGCGGCTCGCCCTCGCCGCCCCCGTCCGGGGGGAGCGGCCGACGCTCGTCGCCTACCTCGACGGCGAGCGCACCCCGCGGCGACCGGGCGCGACCGGCGTGCTCGGCGGGATCACCGGCGAGACCACCCGGGAGGACCTCGCGCTGGCCGCGTTCGAGGGTGTCGTCGCCGGCCTCGTCGGGGCGGCCCGCGCGCTCGAGCGGGTGGGCGTCGACACGAGCGGGGAGGTCGTCGTCAACGGCGGGGGCGCCCGGTCGCTCGCGTACCGGCAGGTCCTCGCCGACGCCCTCGGCCGCCCCGTCGTGCGTCGTGCGGCCCCCGAGGCGACGGCGCGCGGGGCGTGCGTCCAGGCGGTCGCCGTCCTCGAGGGCGCCACCGTCGCGGACGTCGCCGCGTCGTGGGCGCCCGCCGTGCTCGACGCCGTCCCGCCGCGCGACGCGCCCGCGACGATCGACGCCCCCTACTACGACCTGCTCGCCACGGTCGCGGACCGGCCCCGGCCGACCGTGCCCTGACCGCACCGCACCACCGCGGCCCGACCGCACCACCAGGGAGAACGCATGCTGTACATCGACTCCGCCGACCGCGACCAGGTCGAGCGGCTCCTCGCGACCGGCCTGTTCGCCGGCGTCACCACGAACCCGACGATCCTGTACCGGTCGGGGCTCACGGTCGACGACGTCCCCGCCGTGCACCGGTGGGCGCGCGCGGCCGGGGCCGAGACGGTGTTCCTCCAGGCCGTCGGCGCGGACGAGGCGGCGCTCGAGGCGCACAGCCGCGAGCTCGTCGACCTGGGGCCGGACGTCGTCGTCAAGCTGCCCGCGACGCGCGACGGCCTCGCCGTCTCCCGCCGGCTGACGCGCGAGGGGGTTCCCGTGCTCGTCACGGCCGTCTACCACGCCTCCCAGGCGCTCCTCGCGGACGCGGCCGGCGCGGGCTGGGTCGCGCCCTACGTGGGGCGGATGGGCGACCTCGGGCTCGACGGCGTCGAGCAGACGGTCGACCTCCACGCCACGCTGCGGCGAGGCCGGGCGAGCGGTGACGGCGGGTGCCGCGTGCTCGCCGCGAGCCTGCGCGACACGACCAAGGTCGCGGCGCTCGCGGCCCGCGGGATCGAGGACTTCACGCTGTCGACCGCGCTCTGCGCCGCGCTCCTGGAGAACCCGGACACCGTCGCCGCGGCGGCGCAGTTCGAGACCGACGCCCGCGCGGCGGGCTGACGACCCGGCGGACGGACGACGACGGGGGGCGGGGACGATGTCCCCGCCCCCCGTCGTGACCTGTGGGAGCGTGCGGCGCGCGGCCGTGGCCGCGGCGTGTCAGTCGTCGAGCGAGACCGTGCCGCGCGCGACGCCGCCGAGCCAGCCGAGGCTGGGCTTGGGCGTGCGCTCGAACGTCTCCGGGTCCCACGCGACGAGCCCGAACGTCGGGGCGAACGAGCCCCACTCGTAGTTGTCGATCAGCGACCAGTGCAGGTAGCCGAGCAGCGGCAGGCCCGCCTCCATCTCGGCGTGCAGCGCGCGCAGGGCGTCGCGTGTGTAGTCGATGCGCCGCGCGTCGTCCGCCGTCGCGATGCCGTTCTCGGAGACGAGGACCGGCAGGCCGGTGATCTCGTGCCCGAGGCGCGCGGCCTCCGCGATGGCGGCCGGGTAGTACTCCCACCCGGTGAGGGTCTTCTCGGAGTCCTCGGGAGCGGGCAGCGGGCCGTCCACCGTGATGCGCGTGCGCGTGTAGGCCTGGACGGCGATGAAGTCGTCGCCCTTCGCGGCTTCCAGGAAGACGGTCTCGCGCGGGTAGGCGTACTCGCGCAGGACCTCCTCGGCGCCCGGGTCGGCGAAGAACTGCTGCGGCGCGACGGGCCACCCGACGGGCACCCCGACGGTCCGCACGAGCTCCACGGCCCGGCGGTGCGCGGCGATGAGGTGCTCGGTCGCGACCGGGTCGGGCGCGTGCATCGTGCCGGCCTGGAGCTGCTCGGTGCCCTTGGCGGCCGTGATCATCATCGCGAGGATGTTCGGCTCGTTGATGGTGAACACGTGCGACGCGCGGTCGAGCAGCGGCAGCACGTGCTCGACGTACCGAGCGAACCGCTCGACGGACCGCGGGTCGGTCCAGCCGCCGTCCTCCGCGAACCAGCGCGGCGACGTGAAGTGGTGCAGCGTGACGAGCGGCGTGACCCCGTGCTCGAGGCAGCAGTCGATCATGCGGCGGTAGTGGTCGACCTCGGCCCGCGAGAAGCGGCCCTCGGCCGGCTCGATCCGCGCCCACTCGATCGAGAACCGGTATGAGGTGAGCCCGGACTCGGCCAGCAGCCGGATGTCGTCGGCGTACCGGTGGTAGGAGTCGGCGGCGTCGCCCGACGGCTCGGCGAGGGTCGAGGCCGGGTCGACCTCGCGCGCCCACCAGTCGCTGTTGACGTTGTTGCCCTCGATCTGGTGGGCCGCCGTGGCGGCGCCCCAGACGAAGGACTCGGGGAAGGTGATCGACACAGGCACTCCTCGTCGGTCGCCGGTCACTTGATGCCGGTCATGGCGATGCCCTGCACGAAGTAGCGCTGCAGGAACAGGAACAGGATGAGGATCGGCGTCACGACGAGCACGGACCCGGCCATGAGCAGGCCGTAGTAGGTGCCGTTCGAGCCGACCGAGTACAGCGAGAGCGCGACGGGAAGGGTGTACATGTTCTCCGTCTGCGCGACGACCAGGGGCCACAGGAAGTTGTTCCACGACCCGAGGAACGTGAGGATGCTCAGCGTCGCGAGCGGCGGCCCGCACTGGGGGAGCACGATCCGGAAGAAGACCCGGAACTCGCCCGCGCCGTCGATCCGGGCGGCCTCGATGAGCGCGTCCGGGATGCCGAGCATGAACTGCCTCATGAGGAACACGCCGAGCGGGCCGGCGAGGAACGGCAGGATGAGCGCCGGGTAGGTGTTGACGAGCCCCATGTTGGACACGAGCACGAACATCGGCACGAGCGTGACGACGCCCGGGACCATGAGCGTGAGCATGACGAGCGCGAACAGCACCTTCTTGCCGGGGAACTGCATCTTCGCGAGGGCGTAGCCGACCATCGAGCAGAAGATGATGTTGCCGAGCACCACGACGACGGCGACGACGATCGAGTTGGTGAAGTACTGCCCGTAGTTGAGCTGGGACAGCCACCGCTCGTAGTTGTCGAGCGTCGGGTTCTCGGGCCACCAGGTGATGGGCCGCTGCAGGAGCTCGCCCTGCGTCTTGAAGCTGCCGAGCGCCATCCAGATGAACGGCATGAGGGTCAGGAGCAGCCCGACGACGAGCGCCGTGTACGTGGCGCCGCGCGACCAGCGGATCGGGCGTCGCGGCCGACGGCGGAGCGCGCCCTCCGGCGTCGACGTCGCGGAGGTGGTCCGCGAGGACGTGACGGTCATGTCAATCCTCCTTCGACCGCAGCAGGCGGAACTGGACGGCGGCCAGCGCGGCGATCAGCGCGAACAGGACGTACGCGGCCGCGGAGGCGAACGCGTAGTTGCCGTAGCCGAACTGGTTGTAGACGTAGTAGCTGATGGTCAGCGTGGAGTTGACCGGGCCGCCCTTGGTCATGACGAACGGCTCCTCGAACACCTGGAGGAAGCCGACGGACAGCAGCACGGCGCCGAGCAGCAGGGTGGGGCGCATGAGCGGGACCGTGATGGAGCGGAAGCGGCGCCACGAGCCGGCGCCGTCGACCTCGGCGGCCTCGTAGACGTCGCGCGGGATCGCCTGCAGGCCGGCCAGGAAGATGATCATGAGCGTGCCCATGTTGCGCCAGGCGGCCATGACGATGATCGACGGCATGGCCCACGTGCTGTCGTTGAGCCAGTCGGGGCCGTCGATGCCGACCCAGCCGAGCACGGTGTTGACGAGGCCGGAGTCCTGGAGGATGAACCGCCACACGACCGCCACCGCCACGATCGACGTCACGACGGGCGTGTAGTAGCCGACACGGAAGACGCTGCGGAACTTCTCGATGCCCGAGTTGAGAGCGACGGCGAGTGTGAGCCCGAGCACCATCGTCAGCGGGATGCCGACGAGGACGAAGTAGAAGGTGTTGAGCAGCGCCTTGCGGAACAGCTCGTCCTGGAAGACGCCGGTGAAGTTCTCGAGCCCGACGAAGTTCACCGCGAACGGCGTCTTGATGTCACGGATCGTGAGGTCCGAGAACGACATCCCGAACGACGCGAGCAGCGGCCCCAGCATGAAGACCGCGAAGATCGCGACGAACGGGAGAGCGAACAGCCAGGCGACGAGCGCTTGCCGTCGCCGGTGGACGGCGCCGGCCGTGCGCCGGCGCCGTCCCTCGGTGGTGGTGGTCATGACTGACGGGCCCTGTTACCAGCCGAGCCCGAGCGTGTCGGCCTTGGCCTGGATCGCCTTCGCGGCGTCCTCGGACGTGACCTGACCGTTCGCGACCTTCTCGGCCTCGGTCTCGATCGTCGCGGAGAGCTCGTCCCAGCTGGGCACGGTCGGCGGGGCGATCGTGTTGTCGAGCTGCTCCTGGAGCACCTGGGTGCGCGGGTTGGACGTCAGCGGCTCGTAGTCCCACGCGGTGGTGAGGGCGGGCAGGTCGCTCGTGGCGTCGAACCAGGCCTGCTGCGTCTCGGGCTGGGCGAGCCAGCGCACGAGCTTCCACGCGCCGTCGGGGTTCTCGGCCTCGGCGAAGACGCCGAGGTGGCCGCCGCCGATGTACGAGTCGTTGTTCGCGGAGCCCGCGGGCACCGGGACGGTGGCGACGTTCTGCTCGACCCAGTCCTCGCCCTGCAGGTCGGCGAGCACGTTGACCATCCACGGGCCGGAGATGAACGCCGGGTCGGAGCCGTCGACGAACGCGCTGTTCTGCGAGTCGCCGTAGCCCGACAGCGGGGACAGACCCTCGGTGAAGAACGACGCGTAGTAGTCGAGCGCGTCGATCATCGCCTGGTTGTCGAGGTCGAACGCGTCGCCCGCCTCGTTGAGGACCGAACCGCCGGCCTGCGAGTAGAACGGCAGGATGACCTGCGTGGAGTCCTCCGCGTCGCCCATCGGGAGCTGGAGGCCGTAGGTCGAGCCGTTCGCCTGCATGGCCTGCGCGAAGGCGGTGAGCTCCTCCCACGACGTGGGCGCCTCGACCCCGGCCGCCTTGGCCAGGTCGGAGCGGTAGTACAGGACACGGGTCTCGACGTACCACGGCACGCCGTACTCGACTCCGTCCGCGACGGTGGAGGCGGCCGCGCCCTCGACGAAGTCGGCGCTGTCGACGAGGCCGTCCGGGACGGGCGCGAGGCCGCCGGTGGCGACCATCGTCGGCATGAAGGACGAGCCGATCATGATGGCGTCGGGCACGGTACCCGCGGCGACGGCGGTCTGGAACTTCGTCATGACGTCGGCCCACGGGATCGTGGTGACCTCGACGTTCGCGTCGGGGTTCTCGTCGGTGAAGCCCTGGACGAAGTCGGGCAGCTTCTCGCCCTCCTCACCCATCGCCCAGATCGTGATGTCACCCTCCGCGGGGGCGTCGTCGACCGTCGTGGTGGACCCGGCTGCGGTCCCCTCACCCGTCGACTCGTCGTCCGCGCGACCGCACGCGGTCAGGGCCAGGAGTCCGACGACGCCGATGGCGACCGCCTTGCGTCCGAGCTTCATGAGCAATCCTCCTCATCGAGCAGTCGGCTCGTCTGGTGTGAGCCGCTGTGGAAACTACCTTAGCGTGCGCTCGGTTAGTATTTTCAACCGGGGCGTCCAGGCCGTACCGTTGGCGCCGAGAGACTGGCGAAGGAGACGGTGATGAACGAGAGCGACTCCGCAGGTGGCGGCGCCACGACGGGGACGGCGGGGGCCGTGGGGAACCGAGCGACGACGACCGCGACCCGCGGCACGACGGCGGCCGGGCTGCCCGACCGACGCATCGTCCGGGGCGAGCAGCGCCGTCGCGAGATCCTGCGCACGGCCGTCGAGGTGTTCGGCGAGCAGGGCTTCCGCGGCAGCTCGCTGCGCGAGATCGCGGCGCGCGTCGGCATCTCCGAGGCCGGGCTCCTGCACCACTTCGGCAGCAAGGCGGGCCTCCTGACGGCGACGCTCGAGGAGCGCGACCGGCGCGACCTCGTGCGCCGCACCGAGGACGAGGCCGCCGGCGCGGACCTCCTCACGACCATCCGCGACCAGGTCCGGCGCAACGCCGAGACCCCCGGCCTCGTGTCCCTGCACGTGGTGGTCGCCGCCGAGGCGACGGACACCGCCCACCCGGCCCACGACGTCGTGCGCGACCGCTACCGCGCCCTGCGCCACCAGGACGACACGCGCTTCCAGGACGCCGTCGCGCGCGGCGAGCTGCGCCCCGAGGTCGACCCGCAGGCGATCGGCCAGCTCTTCTCCGCCGTCATGGACGGCCTGCAGCTCCAGTGGCTGCTGGACCCCGACAACGTCGACATGGTCGCCCTCTTCGACCAGTTCCTCGCGCTGCTGCGCCCCGAGGGCACGACCCCCGCAGCACCCGAGACCCGCACCACCGAGCAGGAGACCGCGTGACCCTCACCGCCAGCCCCGCACGCACGACCCCCCTCGCGGGCGCGACGCTCGCCTCGGGCGAGCTGACCGTCGAGCTCACCGGCGGGGGTGACGTGCGCGCCGTGAGCACGGGCGGCCTGCTCGTCAACCAGTACCTGCCGGGCGAGCACGACCGCATGCCCGGCGGCGTCCTGCTGCGCGCGACCCGCGCGGACGGCGGCGTCGAGGTCGCGCGACTCACGGGGTCGTCACCTGCGGTGACGTCGGTCGAGGTCGGCACCGACCGCGTCGTGTGGTCGGGCGAGGCGCTCGGGCTCGCCACGCGCGTCGCGCTGACGCTCGACGGGCGCACGCTCGTCTGGCGGGTCGACCTCACGGCCGGGCCCGCCACGCCCGCGGACGTCCGCTACGACGTCGTGCACGCGCAGGACCTCGCGCTCGCGCCGCCCGCCGCGGCGCTGTCGAGCGAGCCGTACGTGTGCCAGTACCTGCTGCACCGTGCGATGGAGCACCCCGACGCGGGCACCGTGCTCGTCAGCCGGCAGACCATGTCCGCCCAGCCGCGCCTCCCGCTGGCCGTCGCGTTCCTCGTCGAGGGCGCGGTCGCGCACCTCACGGACTCGCTCCAGGTCTTCACCGCGCGGGCGCGGCGCGACGGCGTCCCGCACGGCCTGCTCGGGCCCGTGGACTCCGGCGTGCTCCAGTACGAGTACGCGATGCCGACCCTCGTCTCGCGTCCCCTCGACCTGTCCGGCGGGACGGCCCGCGTGCACGCGGTGACCGTCGTCGACCCCGACGCGCCGGGCCCGCTCGCCGCGCACCTCGACGAGGTGGCAGGCTGGGCCGCGGCCGCGGTCGCCGCCGCGGCGGACGAGCGCGCGACCACCCCGCTGCCGCGGTCCGGGTCCGTGCTGCGCGACGCGCCGCTCCTCGCGGGCGACGAGCTCGGCGAGGCCGACCTGCTCGCCGCCGTCGGGCTCGGCTCTGACGACGTGCTGCTGCCCGAGCGCGACGCCGACGGCACGCTGCTGTCGTTCTTCACCGCGACCGGGACGCACGTCGTCGACGCGCGCAAGGACACCGTGACCGAGCGCTCGCACGGGCACGTGCTCAAGGCGGGCGACGACGTGCTGCCCACCGACGACGTCCTCTCCACGACGGCGTTCGCGCCCGGGGTCTTCGCCTCGCACGTCGTGCTCGGCAACACCACGGCCAACCGGCTCGCGACCGTGCACCGGCACCACCTCAACCTGCTGCGCAGCAGCGGGCTGCGCGTGCTCGTCGAGGACGGCCACGGGCCCCGGCTGCTCGGGCTGCCCTCCGCGCTCGTCCTCGACGTCGGGGGCGTCCGCTGGGTCTACGAGACGCCGCTCGGCCGCGTGGACGTGCGGACCGTCGCGCACGACCGCGAGAACCGGATCGACGTGGACGTGCGCTGCGACCGACCACTGCACGTCACCGCGACCCTCGAGCTCGACGACGAGGCGGGCGGCTGGGTCGTCGAGCACGTGGCCCCGGCGGCGGACGCCGGCGAGGCCGTCGTCGTGCACCCCGTCCCGGGCGGCGACGTCGACGCGCACTACCCGGACCTGCGGTACGTCGTGGCGTCGAGCGCGCCGGTCGCGCTCGACCCGGAGGCTCCCGCGGGCACGTCCGCCGGGACCGCGCACCGCCTCACGAGCACGACCGACACCGGCGCGCTCCGGGTCGCGATCACCGCCTCGCTCCAGGGACCCGACGCCGCGCTCGCCCTCACGGAGCCTGCGCACGACCCGCTCGCCGACCTCGGCGCGACCCTCGCGGGCCACCTCGCGACCGTCCGGGGGGTCGTGCGCGGCCTGCGGTTCGCGCCCCACGCGGAGCTGGAGACGCAGGAGCTCGACCTGCTCGTGCTCTGGTACGCGCACGACGCCCTGATCCACTTCCTCGTCCCGCACGGCCTGGAGCAGTACTCGGGCGCGGCGTGGGGCACGCGCGACGTGTGCCAGGGACCGTTCGAGCTCGCGCTCGCAGGCGGGCGGCACGACGTCGCGCGGGCGATCGTGCTGCGCGTCCTCGCGCACCAGCACACGTGGGGCGAGTTCCCGCAGTGGTTCATGTTCGACGCGTACGGCGAGCGCTACAACGACTCCTCGCACGGCGACGTCGTGGTGTGGCCGCTGTTCGCGCTCGCGCAGTACCTGGAGGCGAGCGGCGACCTCGCGGTGCTCGACGAGCCGGTCCCGTTCTGGGACCACGCGCACCGTCGCCCCGCGCGGACCGGGCCCGACGCCGAGGCGACCGTCCGCGACCACGTCGCCCGCCTGCTCGACCACCTCGACCGCGATCGCCTGCCCGGCACCGCCCTGCCCGCGTACGGCGAGGGCGACTGGGACGACACGCTCCAGCCCGCCGACCCGCGCATGCGGACGGACCTCGCGTCCACGTGGACGTCCGCGCTGCTCGTGCAGGCCGCCGAGCTGCTCGCCCGCACCACGTCCGGCAGCGGCGACCACGCCGCCCTCTCGGCGCGCGCCGGGGCCCTGGCCGCCGAGGTGCGTGCCGACCTGCGCGAGCGCGCGCTCGTCGACGGCGTCCTGGCCGGGTACGTGCGGCACGGGTCCGACGGCGACGAGCTCGTGATCCACCCGTCCGACACGGTCTCCGGGATGCGGTACCGCCTCATCCCCATGACGCAGTCGATCATCGCGGGCATCCTCACGCCCGAGGAGGCGGACCACCACGAGCGCCTCGTGGTCGAGCACCTCCACTTCCCCGACGGCGTGCGCCTCATGGACCACCCCGCCGCGTTCGACGAGGGCGTCCCGCACACGTTCCTGCGGGCCGAGCAGGCGGCGAACGTCGGCCGCGAGATCGGGCTCATGTACGTGCACGCGCACATCCGCTACGTCGAGGCGCTCGCGGCCCTGGGCCGCGGCCGCGCGCTCGACGAGCTGCTGCGCATCAGCCCCGTCGACCTGGGTCGTCGCCTCGCGCACGCCGCGCCGCGGCAGCGCAACGCGTACTTCTCGTCGAGCGACGCCGACTTCCCGGACCGCCAGAGCTTCGCGCGCGACTTCGACCGGCTGCGCGACGGCACGGTGGGCGTGCGCGGCGGGTGGCGCGTGTACTCCAGCGGGCCGGGCATCTACCTGCGTCAGCTCGTCCAGGGCGTGCTCGGCCTCACGGAGCGCTCGGGGTCGACCGGCGCGCTCGTCGTCGACCCCGTGCTGCCCGCCGCGGCCGACGGCCTGGCCGTCGACCTCTCGCTCGCCGGGCGGACGCGCCGGGTCGTCTACCGGGTCGCCGAGCCGGGCGAGAGCGTCCGGGTGCGCGCAGGGTCCGACCTCGGCGCGCTCGTCGACGTCCCCACGACCCCGCGGGCGGGCGACTACCGCGAGCGCGGCGTCGTCATCGCGACGGGCGACCTGGGTGACGCGACGCTCGTCGAGATCACCGTGCCCGCGGGGTCGTAGACCCCGAGATCTCGCCGTCCCGAGCCGTTCCCCGCGCGTGGGTCGGAGGCGCTAGCCTTCGGACCACGCCGCCGTCGGGACGGCGACACCCGCGACGAAGGAACACGCCGTGAGCCAGCCTCCGTATCAGCAGCACCCGGGCGGCGACGCCCAGCAGCCCCCGCAGGCCCCCGGGCCGTACGGGCAGGGCCAGCCCGCCTACGGGCAGCCGGCCGCCCCCGGTCCCTACGGGGCGCAGGCGCCGTACGGCCAGGGCCAGCCCGCGTACGGCCAGCCCGCGCAGCCCGAGCAGCACCAGCCGGCCTACGGGCAGATGGCTCCGCAGGCTCCGCCCGTGGCGCCGTACGCGCCGCAGGGGCAGCAGCCCTACGGGGCGCCGTACCCGCCGCAGGGCCAGCAGCCGTACGGCGCCCCCTACGGCCAGCCCGGCTACGGCGCGTACGCCCCCGTCGGCCCGCAGCCGATGACGTGGCGCACGATCCTCGCATACGTGTTCAGCCCGATCGCGGTGTTCTTCCTGCCGATCGTGTTCGGCGTGCTCGCGATCGTCTTCTCGGCGATCGCGGTCCGCCGGAACGAGAAGACGGCGAAGATCGCGCTCGGGGTCGCGATCGCGTGCACCGCGGTGGGCTTCATCCTGGGCGCGATCAGCGGCTACCAGGCGGCCAGCCAGTACTTCTGACGGTCACCCGGGCAGGCCGACCAGGACGCCCGCCCTGCTCAGCCGCAGTCGACCCCGGCGTACGGCGTCTCGACGACGACCGGTCCGTCGTCGCCCGCGACCGTCAGCGTGGCCGTGCCCGCCTCGACCGACGCTGCCCGCGTGCTGAACGCCTGGTAGGCGTTGCGGCCCGGCCGGACGTCGGCGAACGAGCGCTCGCCCGTGGCCGCGCCGAGGGTGAGGTCCACGGCGTCCTCCCCGACGTTCAGCGCGCGCACGGCGACGTGCGCCGTCCCGGCCAGGCACCGCGCGTCGACCTCGACGTGGACGGGCGGGAGCTCGCGGACCCGCACGTCGCGGTAGGTGACGACGTCGGGCGCGGACCCGTGCGCCTGCAGGCCGACGTACCCGACGAGGCCGCGGCTGCTGGAGTCCGGGTCGAGCGGGCGGTCGGGGAACGGGACGCCCGGCAGGTTCTCGTACTCGTTGATGACGACCCCGTCGCGGATCACGGTGTAGTGCTGCCCGACGACGCGCACCTCCAGCTCGTTCCACGTGCCCTTCGCGGTGGGTCGGGCGCGGTCGAGCCCGATGTCGGCGAACCCGTAGACCGAGCCGGTCTTGCGCGGGTCGTTCGACCCTCCCTCGGGCGAGTCGTTCACCTGGATCTCGTGGCCGCAGTTCACGGCGATCCACGAGAGGTTGCCGGTCTCGTTGCCGTTGAACGTCGTCGGGCACCCGTCGACGGGCCCGGAGAGGTCCGGGAACCGGACCTGGACGCCGCTGTTGGCGCGCGCGTCGCCGGGAGCGTCGTCGCGGAACTGCACGACGAGCGAGAAGTCGCCGTACTGGCGCACCGGGTACCAGAGCGTCCCGAACCCGCCGCCCGCGCCCGCGCGGGAGCGGATCGTGCCGTCGTCGAGCAGGTCGAAACCGCCGTCGCCCGCGTACTCCCAGGCCTCGAACGACGCCGCGGTGCCGTCGAAGATCACGTCGTACCCGTCGTCGGGCGCCGCCGCCCGGGGTACCGCGGCGCCGGGTGCCGCGGTCTCGGGTGCCGTGGGCACGACCGCCGCGGCCGGCGCCGCGAGCGCGACCCCGACGGCGAGCGCGACCGCCCCGGCGAGGCGGGCGCGGTGCGCCCGGCGGAGGACGGGGGGACGGGTGGTGCTCGACATCGGAACTCCCTCGTTCGACGCGTGTCCCTCCACCCTCCCACGGATGCCGGGCGCTCTCCACGGCACGGGGAGCGAGCGCGCACCCGGGGGCCCCGCCCGTCCGCACCCGCGTGCGCGCGTCGGGCGCGGTGGGAGAATCGACCGGTGTCCGGAGCCGAGGAGCGAGTGCTGGAGTCCGCCCGGGTCGCGGCGATGCTGCGCGACGAGATCCTGGACGGGGTGCGCGTCCCGGGGTCCCGGCTGGTCGAGCGGGACCTGGCAGCCGACTTCGGCGTGAGTCGCATCCCCGTCCGCGACGCGCTCAAGGCGCTCGAGGGGGAAGGGCTCGTCGTGCTGCGGCCGCACACGTGGGCGGTGGTGCGGGAGTTCTCGGAGGCGGACCTCGCCGACCTCGACGAGGTCCGTGAGGTGCTGGAACCGCTGGCGTTCCGTCTCGCGGCGGAGCGGCACGGCGCCGAGGGCCTGGACCGGCTCCGGCGCGCGCTCGCGAGCGAGCAGGAGGGGGCGCGCACGGCCGACAGCGTCGGGTCGCGCCGTTCGGCGGCCGACTTCCACGAGATCGTGACCGAGCTCGCGGACAACCGGCTCCTGCGGGACATGATGCAGGGCATCCGCAGCCGCGTGCGCTGGGCGCTGTCGCAGCACGACGACCTCGCGCACGTGACCGAGGAGCACGCGGAGCTGTTCGAGGCGGTCGCGTCGCGGGACGGCGCGCGTGCCGCCACGCTGGCGGAGGCGCACGTGGACAGCAGCCGTCGTCAGCGCGCCGCGCACGTCGCGGCGCTGCGCGCCGGGGGCTGAGCGACCCGACGTCGGCGCCGGGACGCCGCGACCTCAGACGGGGCCGGACGTCCCCTCGTGCGACGTCGCCGGGCGGGCCGGGATCTCCACGGCCTTCTGCCACGAGCCGACCAGGCGGCCGTCGCTCGTCTCGAGCCGGAACGGCGCGAGCGGGAGGTTGCCCGCGCGGCGTCGCGCGCGGAGCACGTCGATGGCGTCCTCGTCGCTGTCCGCGCCGAACGGCTCGCCGCGCCGGGCGCCCGTGGCGGTGACCACGTGGTAGCTGGTCATGCTGTCGTCGTCGTGGTGGACCTCGTCGGCGAGCGCGGCGACCTCCTTGGCCACCTCGAGGTTCGGCAGCGCGACCCAGGTGCGTCCCGGCCCGTCGAGCGTCCACGTGTCGGCGTCGTCGCGCCGGATCACGTACTCGCGCGACGCGTTGCGGGCACGCCAGGTCCCGTTGTCTACGGCAGTCCAGGTGAGCATGTTCATGAGCGCTGGTTGCGGGTCGGACGGCGGTCCGGTCTCTCGTCGGTCGAGCGGTAGTTCCCCCTGCCCGTCGTCCGGTGACCCACCCGCAGCGTACGCTGCCCGCCCCGCGGGCGTGTCCACCCTGGGGAGGAGATCACCCGTCAGACAGGTCACACGCCGTCCGCCGTACGGACGACCCGCCGCGGCAGGGGTGGTGTCAGGAGCCGAGCGGGGCGACGGGCGCCCGCCAGTCCGTGCCGACCGGGATGTTCTTCACGGGTACCGCCAACGCGTCGCCGCCGTCGAGCCACGGCATCCCCGGCGCGAGGGTGCCGAAGCCCGGGCGGCCCTGCGACGGCCCGAAGGTGGGGAGGTGCGCGCCGTAGATCGCCAAGGTCTCCTGGATCGGCCGGTAGCACCCGGTCCGGGTGCTCGGGTCGTACGCCTGGATCGTGCCGAGCGCGCGCAGGCCGGTGGCGTCCGAGCGCCAGACCGGGGCGCCCGCGTCGCCGAGGTCCGTGCGCATGTCCGTGCAGAGCAGCGTCATCCCGCGGAACATGACGGCCCCGGTGATCCGGCCCTCGGTCCAGCCGCTCCCGATTCCCATCTTGCCCACGAGCATCCCCCGCGGCTGCGCCGCGGACGCGGTCCATCCCACGACGCGGCCGTCGCCCGGCGTCCTCCCCGTGAGTGGGTCGCGGACGACCTGGTACGCGTCGTCCCCCGGGACCTCGCGCACGAGGGCGTTCCCGTCAGGGTAGTTCTGGGAGAACGTCCAGCCGTAGAGGCGGTCGCTGCCTCGCACCGACGAGAAGATCACCGAGCACGCTCGCGGACCGAGGAGGAAGGTCCCGCTGTCCCCGGCGACCGCGTAGCCGCCCGTGCAGGCGCCCTCGTAGCCCCCGGACGCCGTCCCGCCGTTGTGGAAGATCATGGGGTCGCCGGGCCGGAAGACGTAGCCCCCTGCCGCCGGGGCCGTGACGCCGGGAGCGGCGACGGCCGTGACCGTGCCTCCCGTCGCCGCGCCGGCGTCCTGCCCGAGCGCGGTCGCGGTGCCCAGGCCGAGCGCCAGGGCACAGATCGTGCCGAGCGCCACGTGCAGTCGTCTCCCCATGGACCGATCCTGGCGTCCCGACGGTCCGCGCGCCAGGGGTGGCGCCACGTGCGTCGTGGGCCGTGAGGGTCCCGCACGACCGCGCGCGCGACTCCGCTACCCTGCACGAGCCGCCCGCGACGAGAGGACCCGTCCGATGTCCCACCCCACCGACCCGAACGAGCCGGTCGACGACCACACCGTCATGCGGCCGCCGCGACGGTACGGGGACGACGGCGGGACGAGCCCGGGCGGACAGGGCGCCTCCGCCTCCGGCTACGGGTACCCCCACGCGCAGGCGCCGTACGACACCGACCCCTACGGCACGGGAGGTCGCCGGGGCCCCGGGCAGCAGGGCGACCCGCACGCGACGCTCCCGCCCGCGGACACCGGGGCGACCTGGCCGCCCGCGGGGACGGCGCCGGGGTACGCGCCGCCGCCACCGCCTCCCGGCCCGTACGCGGGCCCGTCGGCGCCCGGCGCGCCGTACGGCAGCCCGCCCGCTCCGTACGCGTCGGGGCCGGCCTACGGCGCGCCGGACGACGCGACGGTCGTGCCGGGGCCGCCGGCCCCGTCGTCGGACCCCTACGGCTTCTCCCCGTACACGACGCCGCCCGGTCGCGGCTCGCGGAAGTGGCTCGTCCCCGTCCTGGCGGGCGTGGGGGCGTTCGTGCTCGTCGCGGGCGGCCTCGGCGTGTGGCTCGCGGTGCGCGACGACGCGTCGCCCGCCCCGGAGCCGACGACCGCCGAGCAGGCGCCCGCGACGGACACCCCGGCGGAGCCGGAGGAGACCGACGAGCCGGAGGCGACCGAGGAGCCGGTGGACACCGACGTCACCGACGACGACCCGTGGCTCGAGCAGCAGTACCGCGCGGGCGCGGAGATGGACCCGGAGTCGGGCCCGGCGCTGGCGCCGATGTCGTGGGACTACTTCTCCGACAACGACTACCTCGTCAACGAGGACCGCATCGCGCTCGTGGCGCGGCGCGACTTCGCGTGCGACGACCTGCCCGCGATCCCCGCCATCGAGGCGATCGCGGGCTCGTGCCAGGCCGGGTTCGAGGCCCGCGTCGTGTCCGACGACGGCCCGACCCTCGCGCTCGACCTGGTCCTGGTGGACGTCGGGTCGGAGGAGGAGGCCGAGCGCGTGGCCGCCGCCTTCAACGCCGCACCCGAGGGCGACCCCCTCGCCGACACCTCGGGCCCTGCGCACCCCACCCTCGCCGCCGCGGTGCCGCAGCCGGGGTTCCAGGGCTCGTACGCGCTGCTCGACGACGGGGACTCGCCGGGGGTCATGCTCAACACCGGGACCGTCGTCATGCTGTACCGGCTCGGCATCGACGACGGGCTGGAGCGCGACCAGATCCTGCCCGTCGCGCAGGCCGTCGGGTTCGTCATCACGGACCACGAGCTCGCCAAGTCGTTCGGCGAGAAGAAGTGGCTGGACACCAAGGCCGGCTGAGCGGTCGGCGGCCGGGCTGGTTACCCTGGGGGCGGTGATGGATCCCGCCGGGGCATAGCCGCCCGAACCGCCGCCAGGGCTGATGGTTCCTGTCTCGTCGCACGTCGGCGGGCAGGGTGCTGCCCGCGGGAAGAGGTCCGCATGAGAGCCAGACCCGTGCCCCAGCCCGCGCTCGACCGCATGGTCCCGTTCGCCGGGCACCCCGTGGTCGTGGGCGTCGTGCCGGGCGGCGACCCGCTGGTCGTGCGGACGGCCGCGGCCTGGGCGGGAGCCGCCGGGTCGCGCGTCGTCGCCGCGTACGCCGACACCTCCCGCCACGTGGTCGAGGAGCACCCCGACGGCTCGGTGACGCACGCGCCGCTCGACCCGGACTCCGCCGACGACATCTGGCAGGACGTCGAGGCGCGCCTGCGGGACGAGGTCGACGCGGGGCTGCGGGGCACAGGCGTGGCGTGGGGCCTGCGCTACCTCGCGGGCCGCCCCGACCGCGCGCTGACGCACCTCGCGCGGGCGGTCGACGCCGCGGTGATCGTCGTGGGGACGCGCGCGCCCGGGTCGACGGCGCACCTGCGCGAGCTCGTCGAGGGGTCCGTCGCCGCGCACCTGGCCCACCACCAGCACCGCCCCGTGCTCACGGTCCCCCTCGCGGTCGTGGACTGGAAGGAGCTCCGCACGCCGTGGGAGAGGTGAGACGACGGACCCCGCTCCTCGCGCTCGCGGGCCTCGTCGCGGTCGGGGGAGCGGTCGGCACGACGGCGCGCGCGCTCCTCGAGCAGGCGTTCGCCCCCGTGCCCGGGTCGTGGCCGTGGACGACGTTCTGGATCAACCTCGCGGGGTCGTTCGTGCTCGGCGTGCTGCTCGAGACGCTGCTCCGCTCGGGTCCGGACGCCGGGTGGCGGCGGGGCGTGCGCCTCGGCTGCGGGACGGGCGTGCTCGGCGGCTTCACGACGTACTCGACGTTCGTCGTCGAGGTCGAGCGGCTCGCGAGCGGGGGGCACGCCGCCCTCGGCGCCGCGTACGCGCTGGGGAGCGTCGCGCTCGGCGTCGCGGCCGCGGTGGGCGGGATCGCGCTCGCCGCTGTGGCTCGACGGCGGCTGGTCGCCCGGGGCGGTGCGGCGCGGTGACGGGCGTGCCCGAGCTGGCGCTCGTCGCCCTCGCCGGTGGGCTCGGCGCGGCGTCGCGGTTCCTGCTGGACACGCTCGTGGCCCGGCACAACCGGTGGTCGACGCCGCTCGGCACGGTCGTCGTGAACGTCACCGCGTGCTTCCTCCTGGGCCTGCTCACGGGCTGGGGAGTGACGCACCCGGGGCACGGGGACGTCGCGGCGGTGCTCGGGGTCGGGTTCCTGGGCGGCTACTCGACGTTCTCGACGGCCTCCGTGGAGGGTGCGCGCCTCCTGCTCGCGGGCCGCGGCGCCGTCGCGCTGCTGCACGCGCTCGGGATGCTCGTCGTGTGCCTCGCGGCCGCGGTGGCGGGGATCGCGCTCGGGGGCGCGTGACCGGGCGCGCCTTCGATTTGGTGCAACCTGAGGGTTGCGCCCGGGTGGAGGTCCGTGCAACTCTGGGGTTGCACGCAGTTGCCCTTCCCAGCGGAGAAGAAGCACCATGACCACCACCAACGAGCCGGCCGTCGTGGACCGCGAGTCGTACACCGTGTCCCGGACCGTGACCATCGACGCCCCGGCGGCCCGCGTCTGGGCGGCGCTCACCCAGGAGGACCTCATCAGCGGCTGGTTCGGCCAGCGGACCGAGCTGCCGGACCTGCGCGTCGGCGGCGAGGGCGTGTTCAGCTGGCCGGACGCGCCCGACGTCCAGGTGCGCATCGAGGAGTACGACCCCACGACGGCGTTCGCCTTCCGGTGGGGGACCCCGGTGGGGCAGGTCATGGACGAGACCAGCTCGACCGTCGCGCGCTTCACGCTCGAGCCTCAGGGGCCGACGACCGTCCTGCGCGTCGTCGAGACCGGGTTCGACCTCGTCGCCGACCCCGACGGGCTGCTCGAGAGCCACCAGCAGGGGTGGACGAGCGAGCTCGACGAGCTCGTCGAGCTCCTCGAGGGGGCGCTCGCGGCCGAGGGCGGTCGCGCGTGACCGCACCCGCGACGGAGCTCGCCCCCGTGTTCTCGGCGCTCGCGGACGACACGCGATGGCGGATCCTCCAGGAGCTCGGCAGCGCGGACCTCTCGGCGTCCGCGCTCGCCGAGCGTCTGCCGGTGAGCCGCCAGGCCATCGCGAAGCACCTGGGGGTGCTCGCGGAGGTGGAGCTCGTGGAGTCCGTCCGCGTGGGCCGCGAGGTCCGCTACCGCGCGGTCGGCGCCCGGCTGGAGGAGACCGCGCGCGCCCTCGAGGCCATCGGCGCGGCCTGGGACCGCCGCCTCGCGGCGATCAAGCGCATCGCGGAGTCGTAGCGGTCGTCGGTCAGGAGCCGGGGGCGGGGACCGGGTGCGCCTCGAGCGCCGTCGCGACGGCGTGCAGGTTGTGCGCCATGAGGCGGCCCGTCTCCCGCGCCCACTCGTGGCCGTGGCCGGTCTGCACGTAGTCCGGGCCGGGCCCGGGGCCCTGGTTCCAGTAGGTCCAGGCCTGGCCGGGGATCGTGTAGCCGATGTCGGCGAGCGCACCGCTGACCTCCGAGATGACGTGGTGCGCGCCGTCCTCGTTGCCCGTCACCACGACGCCCGCCACCCGGTTGTAGGCGACCGGCGCGCCGTCGGGCCCGTCCTCGGAGAGCATCGCGTCCATGCGCTCGAGCATGCGCTGGGCGACCGACGACGGGCGGCCCAGCCACGTCGGCGTGAGGACGACGAGGATCTGTGACCCCAGCAGCCGCTCGTGCACGCCCGGCCACTCGTCGCCCTCGCCGGCGTCGGTGACGACGCCCGGCAGGACGTCGAGGTCGACGAGCCGGACGTGCTCGACCTCGACGCCGCGGTCCTGGAGCGCCTCGGCGACCACGCGACCGAGCGCCTCGGTGTTGGACGGCTCCGGTGACTTCTTGAGCGTGCAGCTCACGAACAGCGCCTTCATGGGTCCTCCCGTGTCGCCGGGCGGGGCGCGGTGTCGTCGTGCCTCCGCCCGGACGTCCGACGGCGGGTGGCTTCACCGTCCCGTCCAGCGTCACGGGGCGACGGCCCGCTCGCAACGCGCCGAGCGCTGCACCCTCGGCCGAGCGCTGCACGCGGAAGTGCCTCCCTCGACCGGATGTGCCTCTCCGGCCGACCGTCGCGCCCGACGTCAGGGGAGCGCCGGGTCCTCCTGCCGGTACCCCGCGGCGAGGCGGACCTCCCCCTGCCCGACGGCGGCGACGTCGTCCCACGGCACGAGGAACGTCCCGCGGTGGCGGCGACGGACGAGCTGCGGGACCGGCCACGGGGCCGTCACGCCCGTGCGTTCGTACCCGAGCATCGACGACCCGGTCCGCGGGCTCACGAGGATCCCGACGACCCGCGCCCGCCCGACCCGGCTGCGTCGCCGGACGCTCGCGCTCAGCGCCCGGTCCTCGGGGTGCGCGTCGTCGGGGTCGTCCGCTCCGTCGGACGGGCCGTCGTCGGGCAGCGTGTCGAGCGCGAGCCGGACGTCCACGAGGAACCCGAGGCCCGCGCCGTCCGGCCCCAGGACGCGCGCGTCGAGCAGGTCGCCGAGGATCACCGCTCCTCCTCCGGGTCGTGCCGGCCGCCGGGGACGCGGCCGACGACGTGCTCGCGCAGCCAGTCCTCGGTCCAGTGCAGGTCGAGCGAGTCCGCGCGGACGGTGAGCTCGAGCGCCGTGCCCACGTGCCCGACGTCGGACCACGGCACGCGCTCCCAGCGCGACGCGGGCGGTCGGCCGCCGAGGAGACGCGTCACGAGCACCGGGCCGGTGAGGAGCGCGCCGACCTCCGCCGGCTCGCCGGGCACCGCGTCGCGCCGGGCGTCGTCCGACCGGTCGCCCGGCCCGGTGCCGTCCGCGGCGACCAGCTCGAGGTCGTCGACGGTCGTGACCGGCTCGCCGTCGACGTCGAGCACCTGGCGGCTGAGCAGGTGCAGGCGCGCGTCCACGACGCGCACCCCCGTCGGCGTGGAGGCGTCCCGGCTCATGACCCCGCTCCCGTCGCGATCATCAGGGGTATCGCCGCGACGGCCGCGACGACCACGATCACCAGGTACACCATGCCCAGCGCGTTGGTCGCGCGCCCGTTGACGTGCTCGCCCATGTACTCCGGGTCGTTCGCGACCAGGAGGATCGGCACGTACGTGAGGGGCAGCGCGACGGCCGAGAACACGACCGACATCTCGGTGACCGCCACCGGGTCGACGCTCGTCATGAGGATCGCCACGGCGAGCAGCAGCGCGACGACCATCGACACGTGGAAGCGTGCGGCGCGTGCCGGGCGGCGAAACTTCCCCCACGACCAGCCGAGGTACTGCGCGAGCGTGTAGCCGCTCGACAGCGCGGTCTCCAGCGCCGCGCCGAACGTCGCCGCGACGATCCCGACGATCACGACCGCGAGCAGGAGCGTCCCGCCGGCCTCCGCCACGGGGAGCACGATCTGCGACAGCGACGACACCCCGATGCCCGCCGGGAGGAGCACCACGGCCGCGCACGCGGCGATCGCGACGGACAGCAGCCCGCCGAGCGGGAACCCGACGAGCACGTTGACCCGGTTCTGCGCGAGGTCCTTCGCGGTCCACCCCTCCTCGACGGCGCCGGAGGAGAAGAAGAACACCTCGTACGGCGTCATCGCGGCCCCGAACAGCGCGACGGCGTAGTACCAGTACGTCGCGACGTGCTCCGTCGCCGGGGGCGAGGGCGGCACGGCCTGGCGCAGCAGCTCGCCCCAGTCCGGGCCGAGCAGGAAGAGCGCGACCCCGAACCCCACGAGCAGCAGCCCGAGCAGCCCCGCGACGTTCTCCATGACCTGGAACTTCACGCGCCACAGCACGAGCCAGACGGCGAGCGCCGCCACCGGGATCCACAGCCGCGGCTCGACGCTGCTCGCGAGGTGCAGCGCGAGCGCGATGCCGCCCACCTCGGCGGTGAGCGTGAGCAGGTTGATCGCGAACGACGACGCGAGGTTCGCGCCCGCCGCGCGGGGGCCGAGGCGCTCGCGGATGATCTCGAACGTCGCGCGCCCGCTCACGGCCGCCACGCGGCCGGACATCGACGCGAACAGGCAGATGCCGACGACGCCGACGACCACGACCCACACGAGCGACAGCCCGAACCGCGACCCGACCACGGCGTTCGTCACCAGATCGCCGATGTCGACGAACCCGCCGATCGCCGTGAGGATGCCGAGCGCGACCCCCAGGAGCCGCTTCACGCGCCACCCGCCCCGTCCGAACTCGAGGCCGACCTCGCCCGCGCCGCCGACGACGTGGACACGGCGCTGGCCCTGCGCGTGAGATCACGGGTCGCGGTGCCGCCGTCCTAGGAGAGCCGGTGCGGATGGTTTTGCGATCTGTACCGGATCTGTGGACAGAGACAAGCGATTCCGTTACCTTATGGCCACCTCGGACGATCTCTCGGGGCAACTACCGAGAGGATGACAACGTGGATTCCATGGGTAGGAAGGTGGCCGGGACGCTGACCGCGTTCGCGCTTGGTGTCGCGGCAACGGTGGGAGTGGCGGGTTCAGCATCCGCGATCGACAGCCGGTGCGGCGTGTACCCGTCGTCGCCGACGAGCGGGGCTGGCAAGATCTATTTCAGCTCTACGACGACGTGCGGCACCAACGCCTTCGTGGCTGAGTCGTGGGCGCGGCTCGAGGGTACCAAGACCGTCACCGCACCGATCAAGTACTCGAGCGGTACGACGACCCTCACGGCGTCCTCGTCCACCAGCTGCACCGGCGGTTCGTACCGCACCGCGGGTGGAGGAGTCGACATCTGGACGAGTGCCGCCGAGAAGCGCACCGCCTACAAGCCGCTCTCTTGCTGATCGGCGAACTGCTCGCGTGATCAATCGTGGAGTGAAGGGTCTTGCCCTGGTCGTGCTTGCCGTCTCGTTCACCGCGTGCAGCGGGGGCGGGGCGGCCAGCACGACCGCTGGGGTCGAGCCGTACGAGGGTGGCGAGATCTCCGAGGCGCAGTACAAGGGGATCGTGCAGTACGCGCGGGACTGCATGGAGGAGAAGGGCTACCCGGTCGGTGACGTCTACCAGCGTGAGGACGAGTTGACGTACACCTTCGATCTGGACGGTACGGCTGCCGAGATGGGCGAGGTGGAGCAGCGGCAGGACGATCTGCTGGCGTGTGAGTCCGAGATGAACTACGCGGACGCCGAGATCGCCTACCAGGACCAGAACGTGCTCTCGGGCGCCGAGCGCGAGGAGAAGTTCGCGGAGTTCGCCGAGTGCATGGCGAGCACCGGCGTCGAGGTGACGGCAGCCGACGACGGCGCGGCCGTGATCGAGAAGATCCGCGCGTTCGTCGATGCGGGAGGCGCCGAGCACCCGGTGATGTCCTGTTACGACCGGTTCTCCGTGCGCTTGTACGGGTTCGAATGAGCAGGACGACGAGCGCTGGGCGCCCCCGCGGCACGTGGTACACCGTCGCGGTGGTCGTGCTCGTGCTGGGTGCCGTGGCGGTGTCGTGGGTGGTGACGCGAGGGTCGGCGGGCGCGTTGGCAGAACTGGATCCGGACCCGGTCGCGGTGTCCGTGCCTGTCGGTGAGACGGTGGTGGACTTCTCGGAGCCGGCGTCGTTGTCGGGTGTGCCGGAGCAGGCGCCGCCGGTGGTGTCCTCGGGCCGGTCGGGCACGGTGACCGCGGTCACTATCGGTCCGGGGGACGCGGTGGCGTCCGGGGCACCGGTGTTCGCGGTCGACGGTGTGCAGGTCGTGGCGTACGCGGACGACGCGGTGCTCTTCCGCTCCCTCTCTGCAGGGGCGAAGGGCCCGGACGTGGCTGCGGCACAGAGGGTGCTGTCGGTGCTGGTCCCGGAGCAGGCGGTCGAGGCGACCGGGACGATGGACGCCGCGACGGTGCGGCTCGTGCGCGCGTACGAGAGTGCGCTCGGGGCATCGTCACCGACGGGGACGGTGGACCCGACCTGGTTCGTCCACCTGCCCTACGACGGCTACGTCGCGCAGACGGTCGAGGTCGTCGCGGGCGCCCCGGCCCCGGCTGCGGGCGAGGAGGTCCTCACCGCGGCGGCGACGATCACCGAGGCGAGCGTGTCCGGGACGACACGCGGCCCCGCAGGGCCGTACGAGTTCCTCGTCTCGGGAGTCGCCGTGCCTCTGGAGCGCGCCGAGGACGGGACATGGACGGTGCCCGACCTCGCCGCCGCGGCGAGCGTGCTCCTCTCCGGCGAGGTACCTGCGCAGGGACCGGTTCGGGTCGAGGGGCGGACCCGGTTCGTCGACGGTGCCCCGGGGCAGTCCGTCCCGGGCGCGTCGGTCGTGACCGACGAGTCGGGGGCGACGTGCGTCGTGCTCGCCGACACGCGGGAGCCCGTGGCCGTCACGGTGCTGGGCGCATCGCTCAACGGCGCCGCCCAGCTCGCGCCCGACCTGCCCTCGGCTGTGGAGGTGCTGGTCAACCCGCTGCAGGTCGTTGGTGACGTGACGTGTCCCTGACCCTGCGCGGGATCACCGTCACCTATCCCGGTTCGGCGCTGCCGACCGTGCTCGACCTCGACCTCGACGTCCCGGTCGGCACGTCGCTCGCGCTCATGGGTCCGTCAGGCGCGGGCAAGTCCACCGTGCTCGCCGTCGCCGGGCTCCTGCTCGCCCCTGACCGGGGGGAGATCCTGGTCGCAGGCACGCCACGGACCGTGCGCGACGCACCGACCGTGCTCGGTGACGAGCTCGGCTGGGTCCTGCAGACCGTCAACCTCCTGCCGCGCCGCACCGCACTGGACAACGTGACCTTGCCCGCCCTGGCGCGCGGGCGTCGGCGCGTCGCGAGCGAGGACCGTGCCCGCGATCTGCTCGACGCCGTCGGCATCACGGCTCACGACCAGGTCGCGCGCACCCTGTCCGGAGGGCAGGCGCAGCGTGTAGGCGTCGCCCGCGCGCTCATGACGGCCCCGGCCGTCATCGTCGCGGACGAACCCACTGCCAACCTCGACCTTGCCACCGCGAGGTCTGTGGCGCGGACCCTGTTCGAGGCGACGGCAGGGACCACCGTCCTGCTCGCCACGCACGATCCCGCGATCGCCGAGATGGCCGACCGGGTCGTCCACCTCGAACCCGTCACCGCTGCCTCACGGACGCAGGAGAGCGCCGATGTGGCGTCCTGACGAGCTTGCCGCCGAGGCGCGCCGCAACCTCGGCCCGCGTCACGCCATGACCGCGGCCTTGGCGTTCCTGGTGCTCGCCGCGGTACTCGCGTTCGTCGTCGTCCAAGCCCAGCAGGCGCTTGCCCAGGAGGCGCAGCGCCGCGTGGGCGGGTCGCTCGTCTGGACGATCACCGCCGACGACGGCATCACCTTTCCCGGTACCGCCTGCACCCGCCTCGCCCTCGTCCCCGGCATCGCCGCTGCGGGCGGCGTCACCGCGAGTGCGCCGGGACCCTTCTACCCCTACCGCGGCTCCCGATCCGTTCAGGCCGTGGGCCTGACCGGCAGCGCCGTCCAGGTCTTCTACCCCGACGCCCCACCCAGCACCGCGACGCTCGGCGCAGACCTGCAGTCCCTCGGTACCGTCGGCCCCGGCGGGTGGCTCCACGATGCTGACGGCGACCGCGTCGCCCGACTCGACATCACTGTCCCCGCCACCGTGCCTCTCGGCCTGCTCACCTCCGGGGTCACCGTCCCCGCTCCCGCCGACGCCCCGCTCAGCCAGTGCTGGATCCGCACCGAACCCGGCGCGGTCGAGACCGGGCACGACCTGCTGGCCTACACCTTCACGGGCCTGCCCGCGACCATCGCCCCCTTCTCCCCGCCCGCGGCCGACGTCCTCGGCCCCGCCGACCAATGGAGCGCCGCGATCGCACTACAACCCTGGGCCGTCGGCGCCATCCTGCTCGGACTCGTCGCCACCCTCGCCACCTGGTCACGGCGCACCGAGCTCGCCGTCTACCGGGCCTTCGGCACGAGGACCGCCACCCTCACCACGCTCGTCGCCGTCGAGCTCGCCCTCGTCCTCGCCCCAGCGCTCCCCGCCGCCGTGCTCGTCACGACCACCGTCCTCGCTGCCACGAATGGTGGCATCGCCACCCCGGTCTTGACGGTCGCCCTCACCCAGGCAGGCGCCGCCGCACTCGCCGGCTATGCGCTAGCCGTCGCGTTCACCCCCCTCGTCCTGCGCGGCCGCGTCACTGATCAGCTCAAGGACCGCTGACCAGCGGACCCCGCTCCGCGCCGGCACCATGACGCACACGAAACGTGGTCCTCGCCATCGCCTACGTCCCGTGCGCCAGTACCGAGTACCACTCGATCGGCGACCTGCACGACCTTGCCCTGGACGGCACCTCGCCCGAGGTCGTCGGCGAGGTGCGTCGTCAGGGGCGCAGCAGGGACTTGATCGCGCGCCGCTCGTCCATCGCGGCGTAGCCCTCGGCGGCGTCGTCGAGGGAGAGCTCGAGGTCGAACACGCGCGCGGGGTCGATGCGACGCTCGAGCACGAGGTCGATCAGCTCGGGCAGGTACTGGCGGACCGGCGCCGGGCCACCCGACCAGTGCACGTGCCGGTAGAACATGTCGACGACGGGAAGCTCGACGCCGTGCGGCAGCCCGACGACGCCGACGTGTCCGCCCGGGCGCACGGCCCCGAGCGCCTGGGCCATCGACCCCGGTGTGCCGACGGCCTCGACCACGCCGTGCGCGCCCAGCCCGTCGGTGAGGTCGCGGACCCGCGCGACGCCGTCGTCGCCCCGCTCGGCGACGACCTCCGTCGCGCCGAACGCCCGCGCGAGCTCCTGGCGGGGCGCGTGCCGGCTCATGGCGATGACCTGCTCCGCCCCGAGCTGCGCGGCGGCGAGGACCGCGAGCAGGCCGACGGCGCCGTCGCCCACCACCACGATCGTCCGGCCCGGTCCCGCCTGCGCCTCGCGGGCGCCGAACCAGCCGGTGCCCAGGACGTCGGACGCGGTGAGCAGCCCGGGCAGGAGGTCGTCGTCGGGCCGCTCGGGCGTCGCGACGAGCGTCCCGTCGGCGAGCGGGACGCGCAGCAGCTCGGCCTGGGCGCCGCGCACGGGCTCGCGGTGGACGCACGACGTCTGGTAGCCGGCGCGGCAGATCGGGCACGTGTTGTCGGACGCGAAGAAGGACCCGACGACGAGCTGTCCCGGGTGCACGGTCCGGACGTCGGCGCCCACCTCCTCGACGGTGCCGACGTACTCGTGGCCCATCGCCACGGGGTGCTCGATCGGGTTCGCCCCGCGGTACGTCCACAGGTCCGAGCCGCACACGCACGCGGCCTCGACGCGCACGACCGCGTCGGTCGGTGCGAGCAGTCGCGGGTCGTCGCGCTGCTCGACGCGGACGTCGTACGGGGCGTGGATGACGGTCGCGCGCACGGTGGCTCCCCTCGGGGCGGACAGGACGACGCCGTCGAGCCTATGGCGGTCCGACCGGGCCTGCTCGGGTCGTGCGTCAGGGCTCCTCGGCCCGCAGCGTCCGGACGGTGTTGCTCGCGTCGTACGTGAAGCTCAGGCGTCGTCCGACGACCTCCTCGGCGACCTCCTCGAGCGTGGTCGACCGGGCGAAGGCGTGCGCCCGGAGCACGGCGAGCGCGTCGCGGGGCGCGACCCGGAGCTGGACCGTGACCATCCCCGTCGCCTGGTGCACCTCGGCGCGCGTCGACCAGTCGAGCGACTGCAGGTCGGCCAGGAGCGACAGCCCGACGACGTCCGCGAGGAACTGCACGTCGACCGGCTCGCGCGCGAGCGTGGACGAGGCGGTGAGCAGGCTGAGCACCCCCACGACCTGGCCACCGGCGTGCATCGGGACGGCGTGGTACGTGCCGTCGATCGGTCCGACGACGCGGGAGAACACTGGGAAGGCGCCGCCGTCACGGCTCCCGTCGGCCTCACGCACCACGACGCGGTCCTCGGCGAGCGCGAGCCGGGCCGGCCCCTCGCCCAGGGTGTCCTCGAGGTCCTCGACGCGCGCCGCGACCCCGTCGACCGTTGCGACCGTGAGGCGGTCGTCCGCCGTCGCGGCGACCGTCAGCGCGGCGCTCTCGGCGCCGAGCACCGTGGCGCACGCCTGACACATGCGCTCGGGCATCGGCAGGTCGCCGTCGGACTCGGCGAGCGCTCGGGCGAGGAGGCCCAGCAGCTCCGACGCGCCCACGTCCGCCTCCGTCCGGTCCTCGTGCTCCTCGTCCAGTTTTCCACCACCCCGGGCGCTCGCTCGGCGACGAGACCTGCACCGTCGGAGCGCCGTGCAGGCGGCGGGTTGCAGAACCGCCGCGCCGGACTAGAGTCCGGGTCTGAGTCTGGACCTGGCTCACGACCCGCTGAACCACGACGGAGACGACCCATGTCCCTGGAGGATCACGCAACGCTGCACCCGCTGTCCCTCGGCGACGACACGACCCTGGGGCAGTACCGGGTCGACCTCGCGACCGACACCTGGTGGTGGTCGGCCGAGACGTACCGCCTGCACGGCTTCGAGCCGGGCGACGTCGTGCCGACGACGTCGCTCGTGCTCGCCCACAAGCACCCCGACGACCGCGACCGCGTCCGCGACGTGCTGGAGCGCGCACGGCGGGACGGCGCGCCCTTCTCGAGCCTGCACCGCATCATGGACGCGCGCGGCAGGGAGCGTGTGCTCGTCGTCGTCGGCCAGGGCCGGCGCGACCGCGACACGGGGCAGGTCGTCGAGCTGCTCGGGTACTTCGTCGACGTGACGCGACCGGTCCGTGCGCAGGCCGGACGGCAGGCGCAGCGCGACATCGCCGCTGCGGCCGACAGCCGGGGCCCGATCGAGCAGGCGAAGGGGGTCGTGGCCGCGGCGTTCGGCGTCCGGCCGGAGCAGGCGTTCGCGCTCCTCAGGCGCGCGTCGAACGAGCGCAACGTCCGACTGCGCGAGCTCGCGCGGCAGGTCGTCGAGGAGGGCACCCGGGCCGACGACGACCGCGTCGATCGGGTCGCCGTGCTGCTGTCGTAGGCGCGGCCGTCGAGTCGCGGACGCGACGTCCGACGGCCGCCAGACGTCGCGTGCGCCCGCGGCGAGGCTGGGTCCATGACCACCACCTCGGCCCGACCCGCCCCGTCGCACGTCGTGATCGACCCCGGGATCCTGTACTTCGGCACGCCCGTCGCGCTGCGCAGCACGGTCGGTACGGACGGTCGCGCGAACCTCGCCCCGATGTCGTCGGTGTTCTGGCTCGGCCGGACGGCGGTGCTCGGCCTCGGCGCGCGCTCCCAGACGGCGCTCGACCTCCTCGCGACGCGCGAGGTCGTGGTGAAGCTGCCCTCGACGGCCGAGGTCGACGCCGTCGACCGCCTCGCCGTGACGACCGGGCGGGACCCGGTCCCGGAGCGCAAGGCGTCCGTCGGCTACACCTACGAGCCGGACAAGTTCGCGCGCGCGCGGGGCTGACGCCCGTCGCGTCGGACACCGTCGAGCCGCCACGCGCCGGTACGCGAGATCGGCCCGAGCGTCCGAGATCGACCCTCAGGAGGTCGACGTCGTGACGGACGGGTCGATCTCGCGGAGGGGACGCCGGCCGAGCGCCCGCACCACCGCTGCGACGTCGGCCGGGGACTCCTCGGCCATGAAGTGCCCGGCCGTCGTCGTGAGGTGCTCCAGGTCTGGTGCCCAGCGGCGCCAGACGCCCGCGGCGTCGTACCCGAGCTGCGCGCCCCAGTCCTGCTGGACCACGGTGACGGGCATGGCGAGCCGGTCGCCGGCGTCGAGCGACGCCTGGTCGTGCACGACGTCGATCGTGGCGGTCGCGCGGTAGTCGGCCACGATCGAGTCGACGGCGTCCCGGCTCGCCTCCAGGTAGTGGGCCCTGACGTCGGCGGGGATTGACGCGGGGTTCCGGGTCCACGCGTCGAGGAAGTGCCCGAAGAACGCGTCGGCGCTGCGGCGGATCATCGCCTCGGGCAGGCCCGGCGGCTGGGCCATGAGGTAGAGGTGGAACGCGACCGCCGCGTCCACGCCGTGGAGCACGCCCCACGTGTCGAGCGTGGGCACCACGTCGAGGACGCCGAGGTGGCTCACGCGGTCCGGGTGGTCGAGCGCGGCACGGAACGCGACGAGCGCGCCCCGGTCGTGGCCGACGAGGACGAACCGGTCGACGTCCATCGCGTCGGCGAGCGCGACGACGTCGTTCCCCATCGTGCGCTTGGCGTAGACGTCGGGCGTGGTCGCCGCGGGCTTCGCGCTGTCGCCGTAGCCGCGCAGGTCGGGCACGACGACGCGGTGGTCGCGCGCGAGGTCGGCGGCGACGTGCCGCCACATGTGGCGCGTCTGGGGGAAGCCGTGCAGCAGGACGACGGGTGTGCCCTCGCCCGCGGTCTCCGCGCGCAGCGCGACGCCGGGCGCGACCTCGACGGTGCGGGTCTCGAAGCCGGGGATGTGCATGGGGTGGGTCCTCTCTCGGGGCGGTGCGGGCCGCCGCAGGTCGTGCCCGGACGGCTGTGACCATCCTCGGAGCGGCGGATCAGCGTCCGATCAGTGCCGCGGGCCGCCGTTCCGCGCGCACGCGCCGTCGCCTTCGTCGCCGCGGCGCGGCCCAGCGAGAATGGCCGGGTGGTGGAGCTGCGCGTCGAGGTGCTCGGGCCCGTCCGGCTGCTGCGCGATGGCGCGGAGGTCGACCCGGGCGGGCCTCGTCAGCGCGAGCTCCTGGCGCGGCTGGCCGCCGCACGCGGTCGCCCGGTCTCGTTCGAGCGGCTCGCGGCGGACCTGTGGGACGACGACGCGGAGCACGACCCCCGCGCCCGGCGCGGTGCCCTCGCGACGTTCGTCGGCGACCTGCGCCGCCGCCTCGAACCCGAGCGGGCACCGCGCACGCGGCCGCGCGTGCTCGTCACCGAGCACGGCGGCTACGCGTTGCGGCTCCCGGACGGCGCGCTCGACGCGGCGCGGCTGGAGTCGGCCGTCGCCCCGGTGGGTGGACCGACGACGCACGGTCCGGACGCCCCCGCGCCCGGCGCCACGCCGGGGATCGGGGCCGGGGACGCGCCGTCGGGCACGCGTGCTCTGCGCGACGCGGTCGCGGCGTGGCGCGGCGAGCCGTACGCCGACCTGCCGGACAAGGAGTGGGTACGGTCCGAACGGCGGCACCTCGCCGAGGTGCACGCGCGGGCGGTCGAGCTGCTCGCGGAGGCGCTGCTCGCGGACGGACGCCCGGCCGAGGCGGTCGCGGCGCTCGACGCGCACGCCGCCGCGCACCCGTGGCGCGAGCACGCGTGGGCGCTGCTCGCGCTCGCGCTGTACCGCGAGGGGCGCCAGACGGACGCGCTCGCCGTCGTGCGCGGCGCGCGTCGCCGGCTCGCCGACGAGCTCGGCCTCGACCCGGGACCGGAGCTCGCGCGTCTCGAGCGCGACGTGCTCGACCAGGCTCCGTCGCTCGACGGCCCGACGCCGGGGCCCCGCCTCGCGGTGACGGCCCCGACCTCGCGCACGCAGCTGCGGTCCACGGTCGACGTCGCGCGCACGCTCGCGATCGCCGGGGGAGACCACCTCGCGACCGCGCAGCAGCAGCGGGTCGCCGCGGCGCTCGCCGCCGAGGCGACGGGCGACCCGGTGCTCACCGCCCGCACGGTCACGGCGTACGACGTCCCCGCCGTCTGGACGCGCAGCGACGACCCCGAGGCGGCCGGCGCGCTCGTCGGCGTCGCGCGGCGCACGCTGCGCCGCCTGGGCCCCGACGCGGCGCCGGTCCTGCGGGCGCGGCTGCTCGCCGTCGTCGGGATCGAGCACCGGGGGACGCGCGACGCGTGGGCGTGGGCCGCGGCCCAGGACGCGGTGGGCGTCGCGCGCGACGTCGGCGACCCGGGGACGCTCGCGCTCGCGCTCAACGCCCGGTTCCTCCAGTCGTTCCAACGCCCGGGCGCGGGCGCGGAGCGGGAGACGACGGGTGCCGAGCTCGTCGCGCTCGCCGCCGCCCACGACCTGCCGACGTTCGCGATCCTCGGGCACCTCGTCCGGATGCAGGCCGCCGCGGGGGCCGGGCGGTTCGGCGACGCCGACGCCCACGCCGCCGCGGCGGAGGACGTCGCGGCCGGGTACGAGTCGCCCGTGGTTCCCATGCTCACGGCCTGGTACCGGGCGATGCGCGACGCCGAGACCGCGCCGCCCGACGCCGCGGCGCGCGCGTACCGGGCCGCCGACGACCTGCTGGCCGGGGTGCGCATGCCGGGCGTGCGTGACGGGCTGCTCCCGCTCGCGCTGCTCACGGTCCGGCTCCGCCACGGCCGCCCGCTCGCCGGGCTCGGCGACCCGGGGCCGTACGCGCCGTGGGTCGAGCCGCTGCTCGCGCTCGACGCCGGCGACCGTCGCGGCGCCGCCGACCTGGCCCGCGCGGTCCCGGAACCCCCGGCGGACCACCTGTGCGAGCTGCGGTGGACGCTCGTGGCCGAGACCGCCGTTCGGCTCGGGGACGCGGGCCTGGCGGGGCGTGCCCGTCACGCGCTCGCGCGCGTGCCGGACGAGCTCGCCGGGGCGGGCTCGGGGCTCGTGTCCGCGGGCCCGGTCCGGGCGTGGCTCGACCGCCTCGACGGTCGCCGCGCGTAGGGTTGTCATCGCCGCCGGGGGTTCGCCCGATCAACGCTCCGGGAGCAGCCCTGCCACGAGTGCGTCGATGACGTCGTCGGCCGCGACGCCGGGGTCGATCGGGGTCGTGAGCAGGTCGAGGAGCAGCCCGTCGATCGCGTAGTGGAACAGGGCGATCTCGCGGGGCCCTCCAGGCAGGCCGGCCGACCGGTTGAACTCGACGTCGGCCTCGAACCCCGCGCGCAGCCACGGCCCGAGCAGGGCTGCGAGCTCGGGACGGCGGCCGGACTCGAGCCGCAGCTCGAACAGGGCCCGCGTGACGTCGGCGTCCGCCGACAGCCGGCGCACGATGTCGCGGAGGTAGTCCGCGAAGAGCGCGCGGTCCGGCTTCTGGGCGGCGCGTCGCTCCAGGTCGTCCGGTGTGGGCGCGAGGCGTGCGCCGATGCGCTCGAAGAGCCCCGCGACGAGGGCGTCCCGGCTCCGGAAGTAGTTCGACGTCGTGCCCGTCGGGACGCCCGCCTCCTCGTCGACCGCGCGATGCGTCAGGCCGCGCGACCCCTCGCGTGCGAGCACGGCGATGCCCGCGTCCGCCAGGGCGCTCCGCCGTGTGGAGTTCTTCGCCATGCGCTGACGGTATCGCAACCACTGCACCTGTTGTAGTCTCGTACCGACCACTTCACCTGTAGTAGTTGGAGAGATGATGCGAGAACTGACCTACTACGTCGCCGTCAGCCTCGACGGGTACATCGCGGGTCCGGACGGCGAGTTCGACGCGTTCCTCGCCGAGGGCGACCACATGCAGCCGATCTGGGCGCGGTACGGCGGCACCGCGCCGACGGACCTGGCCGCCGCCGCGGGGCTCCCGCTCGTCGACAGCCCCTTCGACACGGTCCTCATGGGGTGGAACACCTATGCCGTCGGGCTCCCCGACCACCACCTGACGAACCCCTACCGCCACCTGCGGCAGGTGGTCTTCACCCGGTCGCACGAGGCGCCGAGCGGGAGCGAGGGGGTCGAGTTCACGGGCTCCGACCCGGTCGAGACGGTGCGAGCGCTGAAGCGCGAGGACGGCAAGGGCATCTGGCTGTGCGGCGGAGGCGCGCTGGCCGCGGTGCTCGTCGACGAGATCGACCGGCTCGCGCTCAAGGTCAACCCGGTGATGCTCGGAGCCGGGATCCCGCTGTTCGGCGAGCGGACCTACGCACCCCTGTCCTGGCGGTCGACGAGCACGCAGACGTTCCGCTCCGGCGTGACGTTCGCGGAGTACGAGCGGGCGTGAGGCCCGGCGTGGTGCGGGCGCGAGGCTAGACGTCGAGCGGTCCCCGCACGACGGAGTCGCCCGAGTGCGCGGGGTCGCCGTCGAAGTGCTCCTCCGAGACGTCGACGACGGGGAACTGCGTGAGGTCCAGGCCGTCGGGCAGGTCGAACCGGCCCTCCGCGCCGTCGAGCACGCCGAGGCTCACGAGGCCGCTGAGGTCCTCGGCGAGGAGCCACACCTCGCGATACGTGCCCTCGGGCACCGGCGCATCGACCGTCACGACGACCTGGCGCCGCCCGTCGGGCTGCTCCTCGACACGCGCGTCGCCGCTCGCGTCCTCCCAGTCGGGCAGCGGGTCGAGCGTCGCGCTGGCCACCGTCGTCTCGGGCGGCTCGGCCTCGCGCCGCTCCCACAGGACGCCGCCCGCGACGCCCACGAGGAGCGCGGCCGAGGCCGCCGCGACCGGTACCCAGACCCGTCGGCGACGCGGTGCGAGCGGCACGACGACGGCCCCCGCGCGCTCGCCGTCCGGCGCGTCGGCACGGGACGGGGTGACGGCGGCGGGCTCGTCGAGGTCCGTGCTCGCCGTAGGCAGGTCGAGCTCGGCACGGATCGCGGACCACACCGCCGGGGGCGGCTCGACGAGCTCGTCGGGCGCGTCGGCGCCGTCGAACGCGTCGGCCACGCGCGCGAGCCGGGCGGCGGCGTCGGCGCACTCCGCGCAGGAGGCGAGGTGCGCGCGCGCGTCGTCGTCGAGCACGTCCTCGCCGAGCGCGAGGAGCGCGAGGGTCTCGTCATCGATGTGCTGCACCGTCCACCTCCAATCGGTCGCGCAGCCGGATCAGGCTCCGTCGTACGTGGCTCTTGACCGTACCCAGCGGGAGGCCGAGCTCCTCGGCGATCTGCACGTGCGTCAGGTCGCGGAAGAACGCGAGCTCGAGGATCGTCCGGCCGGGATCGCCGAGCCGCCGCAGCTCGTCGGAGAGGAGCACGCGGTCGGCGACGCGTCCGACGTCGGCGTCCTCGTCCACGGCGGGCCGCGGCTCCGTCGCGGCCGCCTGCTCGGACCGTCGCACCCGGGCGCGGGCCTCGTGCGCGTCGGCGACGGTGTGCCGCGTGATCCCGACGAGCCACGCGGGCAGCCGCGCGCGGTCGGGGTCGAACCGCGACCGGCCGCGCCAGGCCGCGACGAACACCT
The DNA here is from genome assembly GCF_055571305.1 of Cellulosimicrobium sp. NPDC030954. Lineage (NCBI taxonomy): Bacteria > Bacillati > Actinomycetota > Actinomycetes > Micrococcales > Promicromonosporaceae > Cellulosimicrobium > Cellulosimicrobium sp. NPDC030954. Next base: position 105,862 of record NZ_JBVIFN010000006.1, on the reverse strand, counting down.
GCTGCGTCACGTCCTCCGCGTCGGCGCGCGTGCCGAGCGACCGCAGGGCCAGGGTGTGCACGAGCGCGGACCACCGCCGGTAGGCCTCCGCGAGGGCGCCCTCGTCGCCGTCCGCGAACGCGCGGCCGAGTCGCCACAGGTCCGGGTCGGGCGTCCCGGTCTCGGTCACGTTCAGGGCGGGTCCTCGAGGGTCGGCGCCGACCGCGCGGGCGGCAGCGGCGAGCGGGTAGCAGCGATCGTAGCGCCGGGGCGGTCGTACGCTCGCGGGGCGCCCCGCGGGCGCCTGCCGACGAGGGGCGTCACCGGACGGGCGTCGCCGTCACGACGACGTTGTCCGAGTACGAGCGCCGGTTGCGGTCCCACGCGCCCCCGCACGTCACGAGCACGAGGCGGCGCTCGCCCGTGCGGTCGAAGAGCTCGTCGAGCGGGACGTCGGGCTTGGGGACGCTCCGCACGTCCGTCACTGTGTAGGTGTACGAGGCGCCCGTCGCGTCGACGACGTCGACGCGCGCTCCCGTCGTGATCTCCGCGAGCCGGGCGAACGGCCCGACGCCGTCGGGGTCGTCCACGTGGGCCGCGACGACCGTCGTGCCGGCGGGGCTCGCGGGTGCCGGGCCGAACCGGTACCACGCGGCGACGTCCCCGCTGCCCGGCAGGGCCATCCGGCCCTCGGGGTCGACGCCCGCCGGCTCGACGGGGAGGTCGACGTCGAGGTCGGCGACGACGACGCGCGTGGGCGCGGGCGGCGCGGGGTCGGGCACGTCCTGGGCTGGTCGGACGGGCACGTCCCGGGTGGGCCCGGACGGGCCTGCGGTCCCCGCCCCGCCCCGGCCGGGGGCCGGGACGGGCGGGGTGTCGGCCGTCGGTCCGAGGAGTCCGTCGGCCGGCTCGTCGGCGGACGGCGGGGAACATCCGCCGACGACCGCTGCGGTGACGAGCACCGCCCCCAGGAGGGTCAGGAGCCGGTCCCGCGCACCCCGGGCGGGGCGCACGGGACCGGGGTTCGTGCGCTGCGTCATGCGTCCCGGTCGCTCCGGACGGGGTGCGTGGCGTGCGCGTGCTGCTCGCGCCATGCGCGCGCGAGCATGACGACCGCCGCGACGAGCAGCAGCCCGAACAGGGACGCGCCGAACGCGATCACGATGCCCGTGGCGGTGCTGCTCGGTGCCTCGGCCGCGAGGCCGGAGAGGCCCGCGGGCACGCCGGACGGCGACGAGTGGAGCCCCTCGACCGTCTGCGTGGCGAGCGCGAGGTTGCCCGCCTCGAGGCTGCCCCACGCGTAGGCGATCGTGTTGACGCCCTCGGCGACCGTGAGGTCGGCCGGCCCGAGCACCGGGTCCGTCGTGCCCGCGGCGGCGATCGACGCCGACACCGTGCCGGCCGGCAGGTCGAGCACGGCCTCCTTCGGGTTCTCGAGCCCCGTGACGACCGCGGTGCCGCCCGCGAGCACGTCGACCGCGGGCGCCGCCGCGACGTGGCGCACGGTCAGGCGGCCCTGGCCGGCCGCCGTCGGCTCGGTCGAGTTGGTGAAGAGCGTCGCGGTCGGATCGCCACCCGCGTCGAGGTGCGCGACGGCGGTGTAGCTCGTCCCGGCCGCGAGCTCGAGGTCGACCGGGCCGATGACCGGGGAGCTCGTGTCGGTCGCGTCCGGCGCGGTGATCGCGACGCTGTAGGACCCGGCCGGGAGGTCGAGCGGGCCGGCGAGGTCGCCCGGCTGGAAGTCGTCGAGCGTGAGCTCGTCGTTCACCCAGACGTCGACGGGGGTGTCGGGCACGCCGTGGAGGACGGAGAGGGAGGCGCCGTCGGCGGTGGCGGCGTGGGCCGGGAGCGCGAGAGCTCCCACCCCGGCGAGGGTGGTGACGAGGGTGGCTGCGCCTGCGAGCGCGGCGCTGCGTCGTGCGGTGCGGTGCATGGTGTCCTCCGGTTGCGGGGCCCGGTCGGGACCGGGCGCTCGGGCTGTTGACACCCCCTCTTCCGGCGGGGAGGCCCGCGCGGATGCAGCGTCTCGGCACGAGTTCTCGGACGGCCGCGGGCGCTCGGCAGACCGGTGTCGGGGCAGGGAACCGCGCCCGTCGGGCAGGTGAACTTCGCGGACGGGGTCTTGAGGCGGCCCGGTCCGGCACGTACCGTGGGCGCGGCGAGGCGGAGCAGCCTCGGCACGACCCCCCAAGGAGAGCTTTCGTGGCCAGACCATCTGCCGCGCGTCTTGACAGCGCTGTCGGACGACGCGGGGCCAGCCCGACGTCCGACCCCCACCCCCGACGAGGCCGCCGCAGCCGGCTCGGCGGAGCCCTCGCCGGGGCGCTCGCCGCGGCCCTCGCGGTCGGCGTCCTGCCGCCCGCCGCCGCGGTCGCAGCCCCCGCGGCGCCCTCCGCCGAGAGCGACCTCGCATCGCTCGTCGACGTGTTCGTCGGCACCGAGGGCGACTTCGGCAACGACATGCCCGCCGCGCAGGCACCGAACGGCCTCGCCAAGGTGAACCCGCGCACGACCCCGGGCCGCAACAACACCGGCTACGACTACGCGCAGTCGAAGATCTCGGGCTTCACGCACACCAACCTCGACGGGGTGGGGGGCTCCGGCGGCGGCGGTGACATCCTCGTGGTCCCGACCTCCGGGTCGTACACCGCGCGGCCGGGCACGGGCACCTACGCGCACACCTTCTCGCACGACGACGAGCAGGCCGGCCCGGGCTTCTACTCCGTCGGGCTCGGCAACACCGCGGGCAAGGACGGCGCCATCGCGGCCGCGCCGGGCACCATCGAGGCCGAGGTCGCCGCGACCACGCGCTCGGGCGTGCACCGCTACGCGTTCCCCGAGGGCTCGACGCCGAGCCTCGTCGTCGACCTGGAGACGAACAACACGAGCCGCCGGTCGTCCTCGGTGCAGGTCGAGACGCGCGCGGACGGCACCGTGGAGCTGTCCGGGCAGGTCACGGGCTACTTCTACAACGCCGCGTACACGCTGTACTACACCGCGCGCACGCTCCAGCCCGCGACGGTGCAGACCTGGGGCGACGACGACAAGCTCGTCGACGCCACGGCCCAGGACGGCGTCGACACCGGCGCGGTCCTCACGTTCGACCCGGCCGACGCGGGGGACGTCGGCCTGCAGGTCACGCTGTCGCCGGTGAGCGTCGAGCAGGCGCGGATCGACCAGCAGGTCGAGCTCGGGGAGCTGTCCTTCGACGCGATCCGTGACCGCACGCGGGCCGAGTGGAACGCGACGCTCGGGCGGGTCGCGATCGACGCCTCGACGGCGACGGACCCGACGGGCGAGCTCCAGCAGCTCTTCTACACGCACCTCTACCGCATGTTCGCCATGCCGATGAACGCGACGAGCACGTCGGGCACGTACCGCGGCGTCGACGGCGCGGTGCACGCGGCGCAGGGCTTCACGTACTACGACTCGTGGGCCACGTGGGACGACTTCCGCAAGTTCTCCGTCATCGCCTACATCGACCCGGCGCTGTACCGCGACATGGTGCAGTCGCTCGTCTACCTCTTCGCGGACGCCGAGGCGACCGGCACGGGCAGCGGCCTCGGCGGGTTCGTGCACTCGGTCCCGACCGTCCGCTGGGAGCGGTCGTCCGTCGTGGTCGCCGACGCGATCGCCAAGGGCTTCGACGGGTTCGACCGCCTCGACGAGGCATACCCGGCGCTCAAGCGGCTCGCCGGGCAGTACAGCGCGGACGAGCTCCAGCGCGGCTACGTGGCGGGCAACCCCGGCGCGTCGGTCCAGCGCGGCTACGACCAGTACGGCCTCTCCGTGATCGCGGACGAGCTCGGCCTGACGGACGAGGCGCAGTCGATGCGCGAGCAGGCGTCGTGGCCCATCGAGAAGCTCACCAAGCCGGGCGCGTGGACCGCGGCCGACGGCACGCAGGTCGGCCTGCTCACGCCGCGCGCCGCCGACGGCTCGTGGCAGACCGCGGACTACGCGAAGTTCGAGGCCGCGAGCCTCTACCAGGGCACGCTCTGGCAGTACCACTGGTACGACGCGTACGACATGGACGCGCTGATCGAGGCGATGGGCGGCCCCGAGGCGGCCCGCCTCGCGATGCGCCACATGTTCGGCGAGCACGCGCCGGACGACGGCAAGGCCATGCTCCACTCGAACGCCAACGAGATCGACCTGCAGGCGCCGTACCTGTTCAACTACACGGGCGAGCCGAGCCTCACCCAGAAGTGGGCGCGCGCGATCTACACGAAGGAGACCTGGAACCGGTACATCGCGACCGGCTCCTCCAGCGCGGTCCCGAGCGGCGGCGGCGAGTTCACGCCGCCCGTGAAGACGAAGGTCTACCAGCTCGACCCGCGCGGCATGCTCCCCACGATGGACAACGACGCCGGCACGATGTCGACGATGTTCGTCGCCGCGGCGGTCGGCCTGTTCCCGGTGACCGCCGGGTCGGACGAGTTCCAGATCGGGTCGCCGTTCTTCGACTCCACGACCATCACGTACGACGACGGCAGCGCCTTCACGGTGACGGCCGACGGCGTCTCCGAGGACGCGTTCTACGTCCAGTCCGCGACGCTCGACGGCGCACCGTTCGGCAACACGTGGGTCGACTACGCGACCGTCATCGGTGGCGCGGACCTCGCGTTCCGCATGGGCGAGCAGCCGAGCGACTGGGGCACGGACACCGAGCCCGCGTTCTCGATGAGCACCGCCTCCGACGAGCCCGCCGAGGGGCCGCGCGTCAGCGCCGACCCGACGACCGTGCAGACCGGCGACGGCGGCGCGCTCGACGCGACCGTGACGCTCACGCTCGACGGCGCGCGGTTCGCCGCGTCCGTCGGCACGGACCTCGTCGCGAGCGGGGCGGCGAGCGTCGTCGGGCTGCCCGACGGCGTCACGGCGGCCGTGACGGTCACGTCACCGACCGCGCTCACCGTCTCCCTGACCGGGACGGCGTCTGCCGACGCGCGCTTCTACGTCCACCTGGGCGACGGCGCGCTCGCCGACGGCGTCGCCGCGTCGTCGCTCCGCGGCCAGGGCGTCTCCGTGCTCTCCCCGCTGCGCCTGTCCGCCGCGTCCGCCGAGCGCGACGCGCTCGCCGGTCTCGTCGACGACGCCGTGCTCGTGCGGCACGGGAACTACTCCTCGGTGACGTTCGACCGGTTCTCCACCGCGCTGACCCAGGCGCAGGACGCCCTCGCGGACGAGGCCGCGACGAGCATCGCGCTGCGGTTCGCCGCCGACCGGCTGGGCGCGGCGATCGACGCGCTCGACCTCACGGGCGGCGGCTACCGCACGCTCGAGGCCGAGCAGTCCGAGGCGTGGTCGGGCGGGGAGCTGAAGAACGAGGCGAACAGCTCGTCCGGCAACCTCGGCGGCGTGCGCTCCGGGTCGTGGGTGCAGTACCGCGACATGACCTTCGAGACGGCCGCCGGGGACACCCCGCCGCGCTTCCTCACGGTCCGGTACGACACGAACTTCGCCCCGACGGACACGCCGAGCACCGTGCGCGTGCACGCGGGGGAGGTCGACGGCCCCGTGGTCGCGACCGTGGACCTGAAGGGCACGAGCGGCTGGGGCAAGTACACCGAGGTGACGGCGGAGCTCGGCGACGTGCAGGCGCTCGTCGACGCGAAGGCCGTCACGTTCGAGCTGCTCGCGCCGTCGGGCCGGAGCTGGGTCGGCAACTTCGACTGGTTCCGGTTCAGCACCGAGGACCCGGCGGCCCCGGGCCAGCCGGGCGAGTCGCCGACGGTGACGATCGAGGCCGAGGACTGGACCGCGAACTCCGGTCGCGGGCTCAAGAAGGAGTCCTCGACGTGGACGAGCGGGCCGGTGACGAACGTCGGCGGGACCGCGGACGGCGACTGGATCGCCTACGGCGAGGTCGACCTCGGTGAGCTCCCGCTCGGCGAGCTGTCGGTCCACTACGTGCACAACTCGAACCGGTCCGGGAACAGCTCGGCGCTGTCGGTGTACCTCGACGCGTTCGACCCGGAGAACCCGGGCGAGCCGTTCGTCACCGTGCCGCTGCCGACCACCGGGTCGAGCTGGACCGCCGACGGGACGGCGACCGTCGTCCTGCCGGAGACGGTGCAGGGGACGCACGAGGTGTTCGTGCGCCTGACGACCGAGGCGTACGCCGACCACCCGTACGTCGCGAACCTCGACAGCCTGACGTTCGCGCCGGGCGGCCCGACGTCGGTCGTCGTCGAGTCCGAGGCCTGGACCTCGAACTCGGGCCGCGGGCTCAAGAACGAGAGCTCGACCTGGACGAGCGGGCCGGTGACGAACGTCGGCGGGACCGCGGACGGCGACTGGCTCGCGTACGGCGAGATCGACCTCGGCTCCGCCGCGCTCGACCAGCTCTCCGTGCACTACGTGCACAACTCCAACCGGTCGGGGCGCAACTCCGCGCTGTCGGTGTACCTCGACGCGTTCGACCCGGCGAACCCGGGCGAGCCGTTCGTCACCGTCCCGCTGGCCAACACCGGGTCGAGCTGGACGACGGACGGCACGGCCGTCGTCGACCTGCCGAGCACGGTGCGCGGCACGCACCAGGTATGGGTGCGCCTGTCCACCGAGGCGTACGCCGACCACCCGTACGTCGCGAACCTCGACAGCATGCGGTTCTTCACCGACGCCTACGAGGTCGAGGTCCCGCCGACCGACACGGCCGCGCTCGCGGCGTCGATCGAGGGCGCCGAGGCGTTCGAGGCGGAGATCGAGCGGTACGGCCGCATCGACGCGGGTGTCTTCTCGCGCGAGCTCGCCGCAGCGCGGTCGTTGCTCGCCGACGCCGGTGCCGCCCAGGCGCAGGTCGACGAGCGGGCGCGCCGTCTCGGGCTGGCGACCGACCAGCTCGTGCCGGCCGAGCGTCGTCGGCTCGAGAACCTCGTGACGAGCGCGGAGGCCCTGACCGACGAGGGGTACAGCCCCGAGTCGTGGCAGGCGTTCCGCACGGCGCTCGCCGCGGCGACCGAGACCCGGGACGACGCCGCGGCGTCGGACGCGGCGCTGCGCGACGCACGCCTCGCGCTCCAGGGCGCGATCGACGCCCTGGAGGAGCCGGCCGACGTCGAGCTCGTCGAGGTCACGCTCAGCCCGCGCTGCCTCGCCGGGAAGCCGTACATCGCGGTCCGCGCGGTGAACGTCTCCGACGCCGCGGTGGACGTCGAGCTCGCCTCGGCGCTCGGGGCCAAGACGTTCTCGGACGTCGCGCCCGGGGCGAACGCCTACCAGTCGTTCGCCGCGCGCGGCGCGACCGGTGACCTCGTGGTCACCGTGACCGCCACCGGCCCGGACGGCGAGCAGACGGTCGAGCAGACGGTCACGATCCCGACCTGCTGACCCGCGCCCGACGTGCCCGCGTCACGGCCTCGTGCCGTGACGCGGGCACGCGCGTCTCCGCGGACGGGCGGGTCCTGGCGTGCGGCAGAATGCGCGGAGGTCGGTCCCGGTCCGGGGCCAGGCGACGGGGAGGCGTGCGATGACGGTCGTCGAGGTCAGGACGCCGGGGCTCGCTCCGGTGCGGGTCGGGGAGGGTCGCCCGTGAGCCCGCGCGGAGGACGGTGGCCGTTCGGCGGGCGCGGCGCGCGACGACCCGCCGCCGACGAGTCGCCTGCTGCTGACGCTCAGATGCGTCTGGTGACGGTGCTGGTGCAGGAGCTGGCGGCGGCCCAGACAGAGCATTGGGACGAGCTGTCGTATCGCGCGTCCGTCGTGGCCGACCGGACGCAGGCGCACGTGTCGCTCGTCGGCGGGTGGCCACCGGGTCGCGCGCAGGAGCCGACGTCCCCGGCTTTCCAGGAGGCCCTCGCGAAACTGCGGTCCGCTACCGCGCCGGCCGGCCTGGGCGCCTGGTTCACGATCTCGCTAACGGTGCGCGCCGACGGCGAGGTCGGCGTGTCGTACGACTTCGACACCGAGCCGTGGTTCCTGCCGCCCCCGGGCCCCGAGGACTACGCGAGGGACTTCGAACGGTTCCCGCGGTCGGTCGAGACGCAGCCGTCCTGGCTGCGCGAACGCCTCTCGTGGGCGCGCCTGACGCCAGAGCAGACGGTGCGGGCGAACAGAGGTGCATATGCGCTCCGGCCGTACCCGCCGGCACCGGGGGGCCAGCGGCACATGTTCACCGTCACGGTGACCCCGGAGGACGACGTCGAGGTGTACGACCACGCGTCCGGCGGCCGGGCGTTCGTCGACCGGCACGGCGCCGTCCGGCTCGCCGATCCGGACCGACCGATCCGTCCGGACTGACCGCGCCTACCGCGCGAGTGCCCACACCGCGTCGATCGTGTCGGCCTCGGTGGCGGTCTTGTCGTCGCGGTATCGGAGCACGCGCGCGAACCGGAGCGCGAGGCCGCCGGGGTAGCGGGTGGACCGCTGGAGTCCGTCGAACGCGATCTCGACGACCTGCTCGGGTCGCACGTGCACGACGTATCCGTCGTCGGAGGTCTCCAGCTCCCGGAAGCGGCGTGTCTGCCACTCCAGCATCTCGTCCGTCATGCCCTTGAACGTCTTGCCGAGCATGACGAACCCGCCGTCGGGGTCGCGCGCGCCGAGCCAGATGTTCGACAGCCACCCGCGGCGGCGACCCGAGCCCTGCTCGACCGCGAGCACGACGAGGTCGAGCGTGTGCCGCGGCTTGACCTTGACCCACCCCGCGCCGCGCCGCCCGGCCGCATAGGGGGTGTCGAGCGACTTCACGACGACGCCCTCCTGACCCTCGGCCACGGCGCCCTCGAAGAACGCGGCCGCGTCGGCGGGGTCGTCGGTGACGAGGCGCCGCACGGCGTGGGGGCCCGCGACGTCGTCGAGCACCGCGAGCCGGTCGCGCAGCGGCTCGTCGAGCAGGTCGCGGCCGTCGACGTGCAACACGTCGAAGAAGAACGGCGAGAGCTCGAGCGACGCCGCGAGCTCGGCCTCCTCGGCGGCGCTGCGCTCGCCCTGGGTCGCGGAGCGGGCGGCGGTCTCCTGGAACGGGCGCGGGACGCCGTCGGGCCCGACGACGAGCGCCTCGCCGTCGAGCACGAGCGCCCGGGCCGGGAGGGACCGCGTCGCGGCGACGATCTCCGGGACGCGCTCGGTGATGTCGTCGAGCGAGCGCGTGAAGACGCGCACGTCGTCGCCGTCGCGGTGCACCTGGATGCGGATCCCGTCGAGCTTCACGTCCACGGCCACCGCGGTGCCCGACGGCGGGTGCTCGCCCTCGGCGTCGCCCTCGCCGTCGCCACCGGGTCCCGCGCCGAGCTTCTCGAGCGCGGCGGCGACGTCGGGCGCGGACTGCGCGAGCATCGGCCGCACGGGACGGCCCACCGTGAGCCGGAACGTCGCGAGGGCCTCGGTCGCGGCCTCGGGGCTCCCGGCCGTCAGCGCGGCACGCGCGACCGGCCCCGTCGCGCCCGCGAGCATGACCGCGCGGCGCACCGTGTCGGCGGGCACCCCGGCGGCCTCGGCGACGGCGTCGACCACGACCGAGTCGAGCGCGCCCTGCCGCAGCTCGCCCGAGACGAGCCCCGCGAGGAGCGACTGCTCGCGCGCCGTCGCGGCACCGAACAGCGCCGCGGCCTCGGCCTGGCGGGCCGTCGCCGAGCCAGGGCCGGAGAGGTCGGCCATGCGGGCGAACGCGGCGTCGACCGCGGTCAGGGTGAGGCTCGGCTCCTCGGCCGGGGTGGGCAGGTCGCGCAGCGAGCGCCACCCGAGTCCCGTGCGCCGCTGCCGCAGCTCGCCCGCGAGGTACGCGACGGCGATCTCCACCTCGTCGCGCGCGCTCCGGCCGTCGGTACCGTCGGCGTTGCCGGCGGTGCCGGCCGTGCCGACGTCGGCGGCGACGCGGCGCAGCAGGTCCGCGATGGCCGCGCGCTTGGCGAGGCGCGAGCGGGTGGCGGCGACGGCGTCGGACGTGGCGGCGACCTCGGCGAGCAGCATGCTCCATCCTCACGCCGACCACCCACGCCCGCCCGCGCTCCCTCAGGCGCCGAACCCGGGGTCGCTCCCGACGATCGAGGTCCCGTGGGGAGCAACCCCGGGTTCGGCGGCACCCGGCGCGTGGCCGGTCAGCGAGTGGGCGCCACCACGACGTCGACCGTCCCGACCGACGGCAGTGCGCGTCGCAGCGCCGTGTCGGCGGCGGCCGTGACCTGGTCGGCGGTGGCGACCGGCGTCTGCGGCGGCACGAGGACGCGCGCCTGGACGGCGAGGCGGTGCCCCGACCAGCGCAGCCGGACGTCGTCCACGCCCTCCAGCCCGTCCACGCCGTCGAGCGCGTGGCGCGCGCGGTCCGTGAGGTCCGGGTCGACGCCGTCGAGGAGCCGGCGCCCGACGTCGCGCGCGGTGCCCCACAGGAGCACGAGGATCGCGACGGTGATGAGCAGGCCGACGAGCGGGTCCGCGAGGGGGAGACCCGCGAGGACGCCCAGCGCGCCGAGCACGACCGCGAGGGACGTGATCCCGTCGGTGCGCGCGTGCACGCCGTCCGCGACGAGCGCCGCCGAGCCGATGCGGCGCCCCACCCGGATGCGGTACACGGCGACCGCCTCGTTGCCCGCGAACCCGACGACCCCCGCGGCGATCACCCAGCCGAGGTTGTCCACAGGCTGCGGATCCGCGAGGCGTCGCACCGACTCGACGCCCGCGACGACCGCCGAGAGGGCGATCATCGCGACGATGAACAGGCCCGCGAGGTCCTCGGCCCGGCCGTACCCGTGGGTGTACCGGCGCGTCGCCGCGCGGCGGCCGAGCACGAACGCGATCCACAGCGGCACGGCCGTGAGCGCGTCGGAGAGGTTGTGGACGGTGTCCGCGAGCAGCGCGACCGAACCGCTGACCGCGACGATGCCGAGCTGCGCCAGGGCCGTCGCGCCGAGCACCACGAGCGACACCTTGACCGCCCGGATGCCCTGCCCGCTCGCGACGAGCTCGTCGTCGATCGAGTCGGCCGCGTCGTGCGAGTGCGGCACGAACACCTCGTGCAGCCAGCCGCGCAGCCCACCCGGGTGAGGATGGTCGTGGTCGTGGTCGTGGTCGTGGTCGTGGTCGTGGTCGTGGTCGTGGTCGTGGTCGTGACCGACGACGGCCGGGCGGGTCGTGCTCATCGGTCCGCCGCCGTGGACGTGGCGGCCCCGGCGGCGGGGGAGGACCCGTCGACCGCGTGCGCGTCGTCGGCGTGGTGCGCGGGGTGGTCGTCCACGGCGTGCTGCGCCTGGAAGACGGCCTGGGTCACGAGCGTGCGCGCGTGCTCGTCGACGAGCGAGTAGAAGACACGGTTGCCCTCCTGGCGGGCGCGGACGATGCGACCCCAGCGCAGCTTGGCGAGGTGCTGCGACACGGCCGTCGGCGACTTGCCGACGATCTCCGCGAGCGCGTTGACCGGCAGCTCGGCGTCACGCAGGGCGAGGACGATCCGGACGCGCGTCGCGTCCGCGAGCAGCGAGAACACCTCCGTCGCGAGCTCGACGTACTGGCTCTCCACCCCGAAGGTGCACCCCTTCGTATCTTCACGCATACGCAGATACTAACGGAGCGAGCTCCACCACGGCGCCGAACCGGGGGTTGCTCCCCACAGCCGCCGCGCCCTGAGGAGCAACCCCGGGTTCGGCGGCTCGGGCGCCGGGTGGGTCGGGGGCTGCGGCCGCGGAGAGGTGGTCGTGCTCGGTACAGGGTTTCCTGAATACAGGGGAGCATGTACTGTCGCGCTCATGGTCGAGACGGTCACGCTCACCCACACCGCGGCGCTCGCGCGGCTGGGGCACGCCCTGTCGGACGAGACGCGCACGCGCGTCCTGCTCGCGCTGCGGGAGGCTCCGGCCTACCCGTCCGACCTCGCCGACGCGCTCGGCGTCTCACGCCAGGTCATGTCGAACCAGCTCGCCTGCCTGCGTGGGTGCGGTCTGGTCGAGGCGATCCCGGACGGCCGTCGCACCTGGTACCGCCTGGCCGACCCCCACCTGGCGCCGGCCCTCGACGACCTGCTGCGGCTCGTCGTCCAGGTCGACCCCACGTGCTGCGGCCCCGACGGGTGCACGTGCTCATGACCTCCGTCTCGATCGGCCGCACGCCGCCCGGTCCCGGCGCCCCGACCGCCGCGCGTCGTGCCGTGCTCGAGCGCCGTGTGCGGTGGGTCGTCGCGGCGACGATCTCGTGGAACGTCGTCGAGGCGGTCGTCGCGATCACCGCCGGCCGCGTCGCGTCCTCGGCCGCGCTCGTCGGGTTCGGGCTCGACTCGCTCGTCGAGGTGCTGTCCGCCGCCGCGGTCGCGTGGCAGTTCGCCGCGCCCGACCCGCACCGGCGCGAGCGGTCCGCGCTGCGCGTCATCGCCGTCTCGTTCTTCGGCCTCGCCGTCTTCGTCTCCGTGGACGCCGTCCGGTCGCTCCTCGGCGCGGCGGAGCCCGCGCACTCCGTCGTGGGCATCTGGCTCGCCGCGGTGAGCCTCGCCGTCATGCCGTTCCTGTCCTGGTTCGAGCGCCGCACGGGCCGCGAGCTCGGGTCGGCGTCCGCCGTCGCGGACTCGAAGCAGACGCTCCTGTGCACGTACCTGTCCGCGGTGCTGCTCGTCGGGCTCGTCCTCAACGCGACGCTCGGGTGGTCCTGGGCCGACCCGCTCGCCGCGCTCGTCATCGCGGCCGTCGCGGTGAAGGAGGGTGTCGAGGCCTGGCGCGGGGACGCGTGCTGCGCCCCCGTCTCGGCGCTCGTCGGCGAGGGCGAGGCAGACACCTGCGCCGACGGGTGCTGCGCACCCCAGGATGACGGGCCGACGTCGCACCCCTGAGCGTTCGTGCCCGTGCCGCGGGGCCCCACGATCACGACGTGAACGCCTCGGGAGCACCGGCGCGCCGCCGCGTGCCGCTGTGGCTCGTCGCGGCGGGGGTCGCCGTCGTCGCGCTCGCCTCGCTCGGCCATGACCGGCCGGCGGAACGACGCGCTCGACGAAGCACAGAGGCGCCGCGGCCGTGGCCGGTCCGCAGGCCCCGGGGCCCGGGAGACTCACGTCTCCAGGGCGGCGACGACCGGAGCGGTCTTCGAGTAGCCGGCGGCCTCGACGATCTTGCCGTCGACGACTCGCATGACGTTGACGCCGCGCACCGACTCGTCGGTGCCGGTGCCCCACACGTAGCGCCACCGGACGATCGCCCACTCGTCACCGGTGTGGACGTCCTCGACCACGAAATGGCTGCTCGTGTCGTCGATGAGCGCCTTCCACGAGCTGAACGACGCGTCATAGCCCTCGTCGCGGGTACCGTCCGGCGCTGGCTGGACGCTCTCCATGACGCAGTCAGGGTCGATGATGTCCACGAGGAGCGTGGCGTCCCGTTCTTGGAACGCTCGGTTGAAGCGGTCGATGACCTCGCTGGTCGTCAGTCTCGCGTCGACGGGCTTCGTCATGATGGCCTTCCTTCTCTGGGAGATTCTGGGCACGCTCGTGGCCCCCTTGTGCGTGGCTGTCGGCCGACCGAGGTCACGCCCGGTGAGACCGGACCGCCGCCGCGTTGTCATCGGTCTCGGCACGGACGCTCGTCGGAGATCTCTGCCGGGACCTGTCGGATCCGGGCCGTGGCGTTCGTCGAAGTGGTGAGGCTGCCCACTACCGGAGGCGGCGCCAGGCGAAGGGCCACGGGCATGAAGTTGACGACGACGACGCAGATCACGCTCGACGGTGTGATGCAGGGGAACGGTCACACGACCGAGGACGACCGCAGGAGCGGGTTCGACCGGGGCGGGTGGGCCCGGGGGAAGGGCGACGACGAGACCCGCAGGTTCATCAACGAGACCTACCAGCGCGCCGACGCGTTCCTGCTCGGTCGCCGGACCTACGAGGTGTTCGCCGACTCGTGGGGAACCCTGGGGGAGCACGACGTCCCCGGGTGGGAGCCCGTGAGCCGCGCGCTCCACGGACGACGCAAGTACGTGGCGTCGAGGACGCTCACCGAGGCGACGTGGTCGAACGTCACCGTCCTGTCCGGCGACGTCGTGGACGCCGTCCGTGGGCTGAGGGCCACACCGGGAGGCGAGCTGCAGGTGCACGGCAGCGGCGTGCTCACGCGCTGCCTGCTGGAGAACGACCTGGTCGACGAGATGACGCTGATCACCGTCCCGGTAGTCCTCGGTCAGGGGAGGAGGCTGTTCCCGGACGTCGGGCCGGAGACGTCGCTGGACCTGGTCTGGTCGCGCACGGACACCAAGGGCGTGACGACCCAGGTCTTCCGGCCGGCCGGCCGCCCGCAGCACGTCGTGACCGACGCGCGCGGTCGCGTCGTGCGGAACGGCTGAGCGGCATGCCGCAGAATCTGCAGGACACACACGAGGGAGCGTGCGCATGCGGTACCTGATCTCCGTGATCGACGACTCGACCGAGCCCGGTGCTGCCGACCGGCGGCCCGAGATCAGCGCGTTCAACGAGCGGCTGATGGCCGAGGGGTACTGGGTGTTCGCCGGGGGACTCGCTGAGACCGCCGCGGCCACGGTCGTCGACAACCGGGGCGAGCGGGCGGTCGTCACGGACGGCCCCTACGTGGAGTCGAAGGAGTACCTCGCGGGCGTCTGGGTGTGGGAGGCGCCCGACCTGGACGTGGCGCTACGGCTCGCCGCCGAGGCGTCGAAGATCTGCGACCGAAAGGTCGAAGTGCGGCCGTTCGCGTGACCGGCCTCGACGTCGACGCAGCGATCGTCCGTGCCTACCGAGAGGAATGGGCCCGGGTGGTCGCCTCCCTGACCCGACGGTTCGGCGATCTCGACATCGCGGAAGAGGCCGCCGCGGACGCGTTCGCGACCGCCGTCACGAGCTGGCCGTCGGGAGGCGTGCCTCCTCGCCCCGGGGCCTGGCTCACGACCACCGCGAACCGCAGGGCCGTCGACCGCATCCGCCGCGAGAACAAGCGCGAGGGCAAGCACAGGGAGGCGTTGATGCTGGTCGGCGACGCTCCGCCCGAGCCTCTCGGGGTGATCGACGACGACCGGCTCCGGCTGATCTTCACCTGCTGCCACCCGGCCCTGGCGATGGAGACCCGGGTGGCGCTCACGTTGCGGATGGTCGGCGGTCTGACCATGCCCGAGATCGCCCGCGCCTTCCTCGTCCCGGAGCCCACGATGGGCCGGCGGATCACCCGGGCGAAGGCCAAGATCACGGCTGCGCGGATCCCCTGGCGCGTGCCGGCTGCCGAGGACCTACCCGTCCGCGTCGCCGGCGTTCTCGCCGTCCTCTACCTCATCTTCAACGAGGGCTACCTGGCGACCGGGCCGCATGCTGATCCCGTGCGTCAGGATCTGACCGACGAGGCGATCCGGCTCGCACGCCTGATCCGCACCCTCCTGCCCGAGGACGGCGAGGTGACCGGGCTGCTGGCGTTGATGCTCCTCACCGACGCTCGCCGCCCGGCACGGGTCTCGGCCGACGGGGTGCTGATCTCTCTCGGTGAGCAGGATCGCAGGACGTGGGACGCGGCCCTGATCGCCGAGGGCCACGAGCTGGTGCGTGAGCGTCTCGCCGCCGCCCGCGGCGGGACCCGCCCGGGGCGCTACCAGATCCTCGCCGCGATCAGCGCCGTCCACACCGACGCCCGAGACGCCCGCGACACCGACTGGTCACAGATCCTCGCCCTCTACGACCAGCTGGGTCGGCTCGACCCCTCACCGATCGTCGCCCTCAACCGGGCTGTCGCGGTCGCCGAGCTCGACGGCCCCGACGTGGCACTGGCAGCCGTCGAACGGCTTCACGACGAGCTCGCCGACTATCACGCCTACCACGCCACACGTGCCGACCTGCTTCGTCGGCTCGGCGACGGTCGACGGTCTCGCGAGGCGTACGACAGGGCCGTCGACCTCGCCGGCAACGCCGCAGAGTCGGCAGCCCTCGCCCGTCGCCGCGACGGGCTGGGGTAGCGACGTCCGGTCCGCTGCTCACGTCACAGGCGGTCGAACGGGGCGGCGTAGGTGAACCGGCCCGCGTACTCGTCGCGCCAGGCGCTCAGGGTGCGTGCCTGGAAGTAGTCGCCCCACGCCGGCTCGGGAGCCTCGATCCCCAGGGCGCTCGCGGGCACGAACCCGAACCGGGAGTAGAGGGCCGGCTCCCCGAGCAGCACCACGACGGGCTCGCCCGGCGCGTCCGCCGCACCGAGGATCGTGTGCATCAGCGCGGAAGCGACCCCGCGCTGCTGGTGGTCGCGACGGACGCTGAGGGGCCCGAGCCCGAGCGCAGGCCGGTCCGCGAGCCGCCCACGGGTGGCGACCACGTGTCCGACCACCTGCGGATCGGGGCGCCCGGTCTCGGCGACCAGCGACAGCTCCGGGACCCACCCGCCGTCCTCGCGCAGCCACCCGACCAGGGTGGCCTCGCCGGGCGCGCCGTCCGGCTCGACGGACGGGGCGGCGTGCTCGACCGCGGAGAAGGCGTCCGCGGTGACCGCCCGGATCGCCGGGACGTCGGACGGTCGCTCGCGTCTGATCAGCATGCCGACACTCTCGACGCGTGCGGACCCGGGGGGCAACGTCCGCAGGCTCCGGCTGCTCCGTGAGCTCTCGCACCGGGGGACCATCGCCGCCGTGGCCGAGGCGCTCGCCTACACTCCCTCGGCCGTGTCGCAGCAGCTCTCCGCGCTCGAGCGCGACGCCGGGGTGCCCCTCCTGGAGCGGTCGGGCCGCCGGGTGCGGCTCACCGCGGCCGCGGTGACGCTCGTCGGGCACACGGAGAGGATCCTCGAGGTCCTGCGTGAGGCCGAGGCCGACCTCGCCTCGGCCGCCACGACGCTCCGCGGGACGCTGCGCATCGGCGTCTTCCCGACGGCCGTGCCGACCCTGCTCACGCCCGCCGTCGTGCGCCTGAGCTCCGACCACCCGGGGCTGCGGCTCCTGGTCTCCGAGCTCGACCCCGCCACGGTGCCCGCCGCGCTGCGCGGCGACGCGGTCGACGTCGCGCTGGTCCAGGAGTACGACCACGTCCCGCTCACGGTCGGGCCCGGCGTCGAGACGGAGCCGCTGCTGGAGGAGACGGTCCACCTGGCCGCCCTGGACGCCGGGCCGCTCGCCGAGCGTCGCGCCGCGCCCTGGATCGCCGGCACGCCCGGGACCCTGTGCCACACGCTGACCGTCAGGGCCTGCGAGGCCGCGGGCTACGCTCCGGCGATCCGTCACCACGCGGACGACTTCGGCGCGGTCCTCGCGCTGGTCGCGGCCGGGCAGGGGGTCGCCCTCGTGCCGGACCTCGCGGCCGGGAGCCCTCCCGCCGGCGTGGTGCTCACGCCGCTCGCCATCCGTCGTCGGACCTCGCTGGCCTACCGTCGCGGTTCCCGGACGCACCCGGAGGTCGCCGCCGCACGCGCGGCGCTGCACGCGGCCGTGGCGGCCGCCGGACTCACGCGCACCACCGGGTAGCAGCACGGGGATCGACGGCGCCGGTGCGCACGGCCGCGCCGGGGTGCCGTCAGGTCTCGGGGTCGTCCTGGAACACGCGCACCTCCTGTCGGCACCGGCAGGCGACGGCGATCTTCGCGGCCCACCGGAGCGCCTCGTCGCGCGTGGGCAGCTCCAGCACGGTGTAGCCGCCCTCGATCCGCGCGGTCTGCGGGTACGTGGGTTCCCGGTCCAGTCCATCGTCACGCCGGGAACTCGCTCCGCGCCCACCCTTGACGCCCCGGATGTCCGTCTCGTAACGTCCGTACTGCACGACGCAAGAAGTTGACAGAAGTTCAGCACAAAGCAGTGCACACGCTGCAACTCTCGAATGCCGCCACGGGTCCGACCGGTGACCATCCCTGACGGGTCGTTCGTGGCACCCGGCTGACCGGATCCGACCTCGGGCCCGGTCCCGACCCTGAACCAGCCCTGACCCGACCCACCCGTGACGGTGGCGCGGCGCCGGCACGGTCGCGCCCGCCGTCGGGCACCGTTGCCCGCGGGTGGACGAGCCCGCCCCGGCGGGAGAACGAGGACGTTCATGAGAACCCCCTGGAAGCACACGGTCGTGGCAGGCGCCGCGGTGGCGCTCGTCGCGCCGCTCGGCGTCGTCGCCGTGGCGCACGCCGCGGACGCCACCAACCTGGCGCTCGGCAAGCCGATCGCCGCGTCGTCGGTGACGGAGACGTACGTCGCGGGCAACGCGAACGACGGGAACGCGAGCTCCTACTGGGAGGGCGCGGGCGACCAGTACCCGTCGCACCTCACCGTCGACCTCGGGGCGGAGGCCGAGGTGGACCGCGTCGTCGTCACCCTGCCCCCGCCCTCCGTGTGGTCGTCGCGCACCCAGGCGTTCAGCGTGCTCGGCCGCTCCGACGGCGAGACGGCGTTCCGCACGCTCAAGGCGTCGGCGGCGTACGGGTTCGACCCGGCGAGCGGCAACACGGTCGAGATCCCGCTCGACGCCGAGGTCGACGAGGTGCGCCTCGCCTTCACTGCCAACACCGGCGCGGGCAATGGCCAGGTGTCCGAGCTCCAGGTGTGGGGCACACCCACGGGCGGCACCGACCCGACGAACCCGACCGACCCGACGGACCCGACGGACCCGACCGGCACCAACTACGCGAAGAGCCGCCCCGCGACGGCCTCGTCGACGGAGTGGCAGTTCGTCGCGGCGAACGCGGTCGACGGGAGCGCGACCACGTACTGGGAGGGCGCGGGCGGGCAGTACCCGTCGACGCTCGACGTCGCGCTCGCCGCGCCCACGCAGCTCAGCAGCGTGCGCGTCCGGCTCAACCCCGACGCCGCGTGGGGCCCGCGCACGCAGACGTTCTCCGTGTGGGGGCGCACCGGCACGGGCGCCTGGCAGGAGCTCAAGGCGTCCGCCGGCTACGCGTTCGCGCCGGGCAGCGGCAACCTCGTCGACGTCCCCGTGACCGGGACGGCGACCGACGTGCGCCTGCGCTTCACCGGCAACACGGGCGCGGGCAACGGTCAGGTCGCGGAGCTCGAGGTCTACGGCGCCCCGGCGCCGAACCCCAACCTGACCGTCACCGCGGTGACCGCGTCCCCGGCGTCGCCCACGGCGACGACCCCCGTGACGCTCACGGCGACGGTGAAGAACACGGGCGATCGCGCGTCGTCGGCCACCACGCTCGACGGGAGGCTCGGCGGGTCGACCGCGGGCTCCGCCGCCGTCGCCGCGCTCCAGCCCGGCGCGAGCGCGCAGGTCCAGGTCGCTGCGGGCACGCGGCCCGCGGGCGAGTACACGGTCGGCGCCGTCGTCGACCCGGCGAACACCGTCGTCGAGCAGGACGAGACGGACAACGCGTTCACGGCACCGGCGAAGCTCGTCGTGGGCGAGGCGCCCGGACCGGACCTCGAGGTCGTCTCGGTGTCCTCGAACCCGGCCAACCCGTCCGTCGGCTCGGTCGTGACGTTCTCGGTCCAGGTGCGCAACCGCGGCAACCAGCCGGTCGCGGCCGGGTCCGTGACGCGCGTCGTCGCCGGGTCCACCACGCTGAACGGCACGACGCCCGCCGTCCCCGCGGGCGCGACCGTCACCGTCACGCCGAGCGGCTCGTGGACCGCGACGAACGGTGGGGTCACCGTGACCGCGACGGCCGACGCCACGGGCGTGGTCGCCGAGACGAACGAGGACAACAACACCGGCACGCTCGCCGTGACCGTCGGGCGCGGCGCCGCCGTCCCGTACACGACGTACGAGGCCGAGGACGGTCAGTACACCGGCACGCTGCTCCAGACCGACGCGCTGCGCACGTTCGGCCACACGAACTTCGCGACCGAGTCGTCGGGCCGCGAGTCCGTGCGCCTGACCAGCACGGGCCAGTACGTCCAGTTCACCTCCACCAACGCGACGAACTCGATCGTCGTGCGGAACTCGATCCCCGACGCCCCCGGTGGCGGAGGCCAGGAGAAGACGATCAGCCTCTACGCGGACGGCCAGTTCGTGCAGAAGCTGACGCTCTCGTCGAAGCACGCCTGGCTCTACGGCACGACCGACCAGCCCGAGGGCCTGGTCAACACCCCGGGCGGGGACGCGCGCCGGCTCTTCGACGAGTCGCACGCGCTGCTCGGGCGGTCGTTCCCGGCCGGGACGGTGTTCCGGCTCCAGCGCGACGCGGGCGACGACGCGGCGTTCTACGTCATCGACCTCGTCGAGCTCGAGCAGGTCGCGCCGCCGCTGGCCAAGCCTGCGCAGTGCACGTCGATCACCGAGTACGGCGCGGTGCCGGACGACGGGCTCGAGGACACCGCCGCCATCCAGGCCGCCGTCACCGCGAACCAGAACGGGGAGATCGACTGCGTCTGGATCCCCGCGGGGCAGTGGCGCCAGGAGAAGAAGATCCTCACCGACGACCCGCTCGACCGCGGCATGCACAACCAGGTCGGCATCCGCGACGTGACGATCCGTGGTGCGGGCATGTGGCACTCGCAGCTCTACAGCCTCATCCCGCCGCACCTGGCCCCGGGCGTCATCAACCACCCGCACGAGGGCAACTTCGGGTTCGACATCGACGACAACACCCAGATCTCCGACATCGCGATCTTCGGCTCCGGGACGATCCGCGGCAACAACGCCCAGGAGGAGGGCGGCGTCGGCCTCAACGGCCGGTTCGGCAAGAACACGAAGATCACCAACGTGTGGATCGAGCACGCGAACGTCGGCGTCTGGGTCGGGCGCGACTACTCGAACATCCCGGAGCTGTGGAACCCGGGCGACGGGCTGGTCTTCTCCGGCATGCGGATCCGCAACACCTACGCGGACGGCATCAACTTCAGCAACGGGACGCGCAACTCGCTCGTCGTGAACTCGACGTTCCGCAACACCGGCGACGACGCGCTCGCCGTCTGGGCCAACCCGTACGTGAAGGACCGGGCCGTCGACATCGGCCACTCCAACACGTTCCGCAACAACACCGTCCAGCTCCCGTGGCGCGCCAACGGCATCGCGATCTACGGCGGCTACGACAACTCGATCGAGAACAACCTCGTCTACGACACCATGAACTACCCCGGCATCATGCTGGCGACCGACCACGACCCCCTGCCGTTCTCGGGGACGACGCTCATCGCCAACAACGGGCTCTACCGCACCGGCGGGGCGTTCTGGAACGAGGACCAGGAGTTCGGCGCGATCACGATCTTCCCGCAGACGCACGACATCGTCGGCGTCACCATCCGCGACACGGACATCGTCGACTCCACGTACGACGGCATCCAGTTCAAGAACGGTGGCGGGAACATGCCGGACGTGAAGATCATGAACGTCCGGATCGACCAGTCCAACAACGGCTCCGGCATCCTCGCGATGGGCGGCGCCCGCGGCAACGCGATCCTGTCGAACGTGACCGTCACGAACTCGCGTGACGGCGACGTCGCCAAGGAGCCCGGCTCGCAGTTCACGTTCACGGGCCAGTAAGGCCTCGCCGAACACGAGGTTGGTGTCGTTATCGGCCGGATAACGACACCAACCTCGTTCCCGGCGCGGGGGAAGGTCGTGGTCCCGGGGCCCGGGGCCCGGCGCTCAGCGCAGCGGCAGCTGGTCGGCGACCGGCTCCGGGGGCACCGTGTCCTCCACGAAGCGCGGGCGGCACGCGAACCAGCCGCCGACCACGCCGGGGACGGCGGTCGCGGCGAGCACCAGGAGCGGGACCGACCACGACCCGGTCGCCTCGCGCAGCAGGCCCAGGCCGATCGGGCCGAAGCACGCGAGTGCGTACCCGAGACCCTGGACGAAGCCCGACACGGCCGACGCGGTCTGCGGCGTCCGGGTCCGCCGGTTGATGAGGGTCATGCACAGCGGGAAGGTGCTCACCCCGATCCCCAGCGCGCACATCCAGAGCACGGTGCCGTCGAGCGGGGACAGGAGCAGGCCGAGGTACCCGGTCACGAGCACGACGGCGCACGCGACGACCACGACGAACGGGTTCGCCAGCCGCGTCGCGAGGTGCGGCACGACCAGCGCGGCGGCCATGCCCCAGGCGGAGTAGAGGGCGACCATGGTGCCGCCGAGCGCCGCGCTGCCGCCCGCGTCGGTGAGGACGGCCGGGACCCAGGTGATGATCCCGTAGTTCGACCACGAGATCGCCGCGAACAGGACGACGAGGCCCCACACGGTCGACGACCGGCCGATGCGCGGCCGCGCCCCGGGCGCGGTGGTCGCCGCGGGCGCGTGGTGGTCGGCGGGCATCCGGGTCGCCAGGACGAGCCAGACGACGGCGGCCAGCGCCGCGGGTCCGGCCCAGACCCCGACCGAGAACCGCCAGCTGGTCGCCTCGGCGACGGGGACGGCGAGGAGCGGGGCGACGAACTGCCCCGTCTGCATGAGGATCAGGTAGAGCGACGTCCACAGGGCGATCCGGTCCGGGAACCACGCCTTCACCAGGGGGACGATCACGACGTTCGCCGCGCCGATCCCGGCGAGGGCCAGCACGGTCGACGCCACCAGCCAGGTGGTCGACGGGGAGACGGCGCGCAGCACGAGCGACAGGGCCGTCAGCCCCAGCGCGACCGTGGCGGTGCGCTCGAGCCCGAACCGGCGCGTGACCACGGGGGCGAGGAACCCGAAGAGGCCGAACGACACCGCGGGCACGGTGCCGAGCAGCCCGGCCACGGCCACGCCGTAGCCGAGCTCGGCGCCGATGATCTCCAGGAGCGGGGTGAACCCCGTGACGGCCGTCCGGAGGTTGATCGCCGTCAGCGCGACGGCGATCCCGGCCCACAGGGTGAGGCGGACACGCCCGGCCGGGACGCGGGTGGGGGAGAGTGTGGCCATGTCAAGCTCCGCTGTGAGGTCGGCCGACGATAGGATCATGGGATGAATCCCGAGCAGTCTGACACGCGCGAGCCGCTGCGTCGAGTAGGACTCATCGACCAGGCGGCGGCACGGTTCCGCGACGAGGTGGTCTCCGGGCGCTGGCCGGTCGGCGAACGCATCCCGACCGAGGCCGCCCTGGTGGCGGAGTTCGGCATCGGGCGGAACACGGTCCGCGAGGCGCTCCAGTCGCTGGTGCACGCGGGCCTGCTGCGCCGCGAGCAGGGGCGTGGCACCTTCGTCATCTCCCGCTCCGAGCTGACCGGCACCCTCGAGCGTCAGCTCGCCGGAGGCACCCGCCGCCACTACCTCGAGCTGCGCCTCGCCCTGGACAGCACCGCGGCCTCGCTCGCCGCCGCGAGCCGCACGGACGCCGACGTCGTGCTGCTGCGCGAGCTGCGCGACCGCCGGGAGGCGGCGTGGTCGACCGACGACCCCGACGCACGCGCGAGCGCCGACCTCGACCTGCACCGCGCGATCGTGGAGGCGACGCACAACCCCCTGTACGTGACGCTCTACTCGAGCATGCTCGACGTGTTCGCCGTCCACATGCGCGACGAGGAGAACGAGGACGAGGACGCGGCGCACCGGCACCACCACGAGCTGGTCGAGGCGATCGTCGACGCGGACGCGGACGCTGCCGCCGGCGCGGTGGCTGCGATCATGGACCCGTTCCTGCGCTGAGCCGCGGCGCGGCAGCCGAGCCTGGTCAGTCCAGGTAGAACTCGTTGCCCTCGACGTCCTGCATGACGATGCACGACTCGTCATCCTCGTCCGCGACCATCACGCGCACGCACGTCGCGCCGAGAGCGACGAGCCGGTCCCGCTCGGCCTCGAGCGTGGCGAGGCGCTCGGCGCCCACGAGCCCGGTGCCGACGCGCACGTCGAGGTGCACGCGGTTCTTGACGACCTTGCCCTCCGGGACGCGCTGGAAGAACAGGCGCGGGCCGACACCGTCCGGGTCGCTGCACGCGAACCACGCGTCCCGCCGCTCGGGCGAGAGCGCGGCGTTCGCGTCGTCCCACGTCGCGAAGCCGTCCGGGGGCGACGGTGGGACGTAGCCCAGCACCTCGCACCAGAACCGGGCGACGCGTCCCGGCTGCGCGCAGTCGAAGGTGACCTGGACCTGCCTGACCGTCGTCGTCATCCCGCCAGCCTAGGCGTGCGGGCCCTCCCGGTCGGAGGGCACTTCCGCCCCGGCCGCGTCCGCCCTCGCCGCGTCCGCCCCCGCTGCATCCGCTACCGCCGTGCCCGTCACCGGCGCGTCCGTCACCACCGCCGTCGGCGCCGCAGGGAACGTGCGCCGCGCGACGAGGACCACGACGAGCGCGACGGCGACGATCCCCGCCCCGACGAACGGGACGACGTCGAGCCCGGACCCCGCGAGGACGAGCGCGCCGAGCGCGGCGCCCCCGCCGATGCCGACGTTCGACGACGCGTTGACGAGCGCTCCCGTGAGGTCGGGCGAGGCCCCGTGCGCGCGGACCGCCGCCGCCTGGAACACCGGCGCGACCGCGCCGAACCCCGCGCTCCACACGCCGATCGCGACGAGCACCCCGACGGTCCCGGGGAACGCGAGCCCGGTCGCGAGCATGCCCGCCAGGACCGCGACCAGCGTCACGACCGTCGTCCGGCGCGGCCTGTGGTCGAGGCGCGCGGCGGCGAACGCCGTCCCGACGAGCCCGAGCGCCCCGAGCACGAGGAGCGCGGGGCCGAGCGCCGACTCCTGCAGACCCGCGCCCAGGAGCAGGAGCGACACGAAGGTGTAGACCGTGTACTGGCCCAGGTACGTGAGGGAGTTGGTGGTCGTGGCCACCGCGAGCGCGGAGCGCCGGCTCGCGCTCGACGCGTCCGACGGCGGAGCGCCGCCGCCCGGCACGGGCGGCAGCAGGAACGCGATGAGCACGGTGGCCAGCGCGCACGCGCCCGCGAGGACGCCGAACGCGGGACGCCAGCCGATCGCGGTCCCGAGCGTCGTCGTCAGCGGCACGCCGAGCACGAACCCGACCGCCGCGCCGGCGGTGACGAGCGAGAGCGCACGGCCCGTGAGGTGCGGCAGCACGAGCCGGGTCGCGTACCCGATGCTCACCGAGAAGAAGACCGCGTGCGACGCGCCGCCCAGCGCCCGCGCCGCCGCGACGACGCCGAACGTCGGCGCGACGGCGACGAGCACGTTGCTCACGGTGTAGAGCACGAGCGTCGTCAGCAGCAGGCCCTTGCGCGGGAACCGGGCGGTGCCGAGGGTCAGCGGCACGGCGAGCGCCGCGACCATGACGGCGTACGCCGTGACGAGCAGCCCCGCGACGGACTCGGTGACGTCGAGGTCCGCGCTGAGGAGGGGCAGCAGCCCGACGGGCACGAGCTCGGTCGTGATGGCGACGAACGTCGCGAGGCCCAGGGCGACGATGCCGCCCGTGGCCTCGCGGACCGTGCCCGGCCGGAAGGGTGCGGTCATGCGTCCGTCTCGACCTGCAGGGTCGTGTGGGCGTTCTCCAGGCCCTCGACCATGAGCAGGGGGGCGGGGTCGTTGAGGGCGACGGTGCGCAGCATGCGTCCACCCTAGGAGCCCGACCTGCCGACGTCCCCGGAGACGCCGCCGCGCGATCTGGCATCCTGACGCCGTGCGCGTGGAACCGGTGACCGAGGACGTCCTCGTGGACCGGGTCGTGGACCTCGTCCTCGGGTTCCGGCGCGGCGACCGGGCGACGGTGCCCGACGGCGCGGTGCGGCTCCTCGTCGACGGCCACCCGTCGACGCACCCCGAGGCGCTCGCGGACCGGCTCGTCGCCCCGCTGCGCGCGGCGGGCCGACCCGTCGCGCGGGTCCGCGTGCAGGACTTCTGGCGTCCCGCGTCGCTGCGGCTCGAGCGCGGTCGCGCGGACCCGGACGCGCTGCTCGACGAGTGGGTCGACGTGGCGGGCCTCAACCGCGAGGTGCTCGACGCCGTCGGCCCGGGCGGGACGGGCCGCTACCTGCCGAGCCTGCGCGACCCGGCGACGAGCCGGTCCACGCGCGCGGCGCCCGTCGCCGCGGAGCCGGGGCTCGTCGTCGTGCTCGACGGCGCGCTGGCCCTCGGCCGCGGGCTCGCGGTGGACCTCTCCGTGCACCTCGCGCTGCGCGACGCGACCCTCGCGCGCCGCACCGCGCCCGCGGACGCGTGGACGCTCGACGCGTACGCGCGCTACGAGCGGGAGGTCCGGCCCGCGGAGGCGGCCGACGTCGTCGTGCGGGTCGACGACGCGCGGCACCCCGCCCTCGTCGTGCGCTGACGCCCACGCGAGGTGGCGAGCGCTCAGCGCGGCAGGTGCGCCTCGACGAGGTCGACGATCGCCGGGTCGTCGGGGAGGGTGCGGGGGCGGAAGCGGTGCACCTCGCCGCCGGGGAGGACCACGAACTTCTCGAAGTTCCACGTGACCCGGCCGGCCTTCCCCTCGGCGTCCGGCGCCTTCTTGAGCTCCTCGTAGAGCGGGTGCGCGTGCCGCCCGTTGACGCGCACGCGGTCGACCACGGGGAACGTCACGCCGTACGTCAGCGAGCAGAACTCCTGGATCGCCTCGTTGGTGCCGAGCTCCTGGAGGAACTGGTTGCTCGGGAACCCGATGACGGTGAACCCGCGGTCGCGGTACTTCTCGTGCATCGCCTCGAGCGTCGCGTACTGCGGCGCGAGGCCGCACCGCGACGCGACGTTCACGACGAGCACGACGTCGTCCGCGTGCTCGCGCAGGGTGCGCGTCGTCCCGTCCATGGCGTCGAACGGGATGTCGTACAGGCTCATGCGGGGCGCTCCAGAGGTCGGGCGGAGGTGGCTCGTCTCCCATCCTGCACCCGGCGGCGCCCGAGATGTGAAGATCTCGGGCCGAGGCCGCGCCCGCGGTCGCCGTCCACCACCCGGCCCGTCAGACTCGCGACATGACCACGCCCGACCTGGACGACTCTCGCACGGACGGCACGTCGCGCCTCGGGAGCGCCGTCGTCGGCGTGGTCGTGGGGCTCGTGATCTTCGCCTGCGTGGGCGTCGTGGGGTACTCCCTGTTCGTAGGGATCACCATGAAGCAGTGGGCCGGGTCGTACGACTCGTCCGAGCCCGAGGTCACCGCGACGGCCGAGGACACGACCGCCGTCGGGCAGGAGACCGGGCTCGACGCGTCCAACGAGGCGTACCGGCAGCGGGCGGGTACGCCCGAGGGTGACGCCGAGGCGGCGCTCGCGGTGCCCGCCGTCCAGGCCGCGCTCGACCCGGTCGCCGACGGGTCCGCCGTCGACGGCGCCGAGGTCTCGGCCGCGCTCGTCGCGGCGGGGTTCGACAACGTGCAGGTCGTGGACAGGAACGCCTTCGGCGACGTCGTCCCGGTCGTCGGCGTGGGGGTCGCGGTCCCCGGCGGCTGCGTGTTCGGGGCGGTCGCGCCCGACGCCGTGACGCTCGACTCCGGGGGGCCGATCGCCGACGGCGGGTGCCTGGAGGTGCCGTCGCACTGACGCCCTCGGAGGTGCCGCCGCGAGATCGGCCCGAGCGTCCGAGATCGGCCTTCGGTGGGTCAATCTCGCGACCTGCGGGTCGACCTGGGTACGGTCAGCGGGGCGGGCGACGACGCCCGCGCAGGTGACGGAGGGTGAGACATGCGGATCGAGGGCACGGTCGCCCTGGTGACCGGCGGGGCCTCAGGGCTCGGGCGCGCGACGGCGGAGGGCCTGGTCGCGGCAGGGGCGCGGGTGGTCCTCGCGGACCTCGCGTCGTCCGACGGCGTCGCGGTCGCCGACGCTCTCGGGGACGCCGCGCGGTTCGTCCCCACGGACGTGACGAGCGAGGACGACGTCGCGCGGGCGCTCGACGCGGCGGACGCCCTCGGCGGGGCGCGCGTCGTCGTGAGCTGCGCCGGGATCGTGCTCGCGCAGCGCGTGCTCGGGAAGTCCGGCGTGCACGCCCTGGACGCGTTCCGGCGGGTCATGGACGTCAACCTCGTGGGGACGTTCAACGTCGTCCGGCTCGCGGCCGAGCGCATGCTCGCGCTCGACCCGCTGGGGCCCGACGGGCCGGACCCGCAGGGTGAGGAGCGTGGCGTCGTCGTGCAGACCGCGTCGGTCGCGGCGTTCGACGGGCAGGTCGGGCAGGTCGCCTACGCGGCCTCCAAGGCGGGCGTCGCGGGTCTCACGCTGCCGCTCGCGCGCGACCTCGCGCAGCACCGGATCCGGGTCATGACCATCGCGCCCGGCATCTTCCGCACCCCCATGATGGCGTCGCTCCCCGAGGCGGCGCAGGAGTCGCTCGGCGCGCAGGTGCCGCACCCGAGCCGGCTCGGGCGGCCGGAGGAGTACGCGCACCTGGTGCGCGCGATCGTCGAGAACCCGATGCTCAACGGCGAGGTGGTGCGCCTCGACGGCGCGATCCGCATGGCACCGCGCTGAGCGCACGGGCCGCGCCGCGGCGCGGGACGCACGGACCGCGGGCGACCGCCCGCACGAGAGGAGAAGGACGATGCCGCCGTACACCACGGCGACCGACTTCCGCGCCGACCTGCTCGCGCGCGCGACCGCGGCCCAGCGCCGCGCCTACACGCGGTACTTCCCGGGCGACGACACGCTCGCCGGGGTGCGCATGGGCGACGTGTTCACGCTCGCGAAGGGCGCGCTCGACCTGCCGGTGGACCAGATCGAGCTGCTCCTCGAGGACCGCGTGCACGAGGTGCGGGCCGGCGGCTGCTCGATCATGGGCAAGTCGGCGACGGCCCGCCGCGTCACCGTCGAACGGCACGCGGAGCTCGTCGAGCTGTTCCTGCGCCGTCACGACCGGATCGACACGTGGGACCTCGTCGACCTCACCGCGTACCAGGTGCTCGGGTCGTGGCTCCTCGACCGGCCGCGCGACGTCCTCGACGACCTCGCCCGCGCGCCGGACTGGCCGCGCCGGCGCTCCGCGATCGTCGCGACGGCCGCGTTCCTGCGGCGCGGCCAGGTCGACGACACGTTCCGGCTCTCGGAGCTCCTCGTCGACGACCCCGAGCCCTACGTGCAGAAGGGGGTCGGGTGGATGCTGCGTCACGCGGGCGACGTCGAGCCCGAGCGGCTGCGCACGTTCCTCGAGCAGCACGCCGCGACCATGCCCCGCGACGTGCTGCGGGCCGCGGTGGAGAAGCTGCCGCCCGCGGAGCGCAAGGAGTGGCTCGCGCGCTGACCGGGCACGGCCGGACCCGCGGGCTCAGCCCAGCCGGGTGACGGTCGCGTCGTCTCCGCGGTCCACGCGCAGCAGCCGGCCCTGGACCGCGACGTACCACGACCCGCTCGTCGCACCGCCGCGCCACTCGACGTCACCGTCGCGGAGGTCGAGCGCGACGAGCCGCGCGGTGCCCTCGCCGTCCTCCGACCAGGTCGTCACGACGAGCAGCGCCCGCTCCCCGTCCGTGAACGCCTGCGTGACCATCGACATCGGGGCAGGGGTCGGGGCGTCGTCGGGGTCGGGCGGGGCCAGCACCTCGGCGGTTCGCGTCCAGAGCACGCGCCCGGTCTCGACGTCGACGCCCACGACGACGTCGCCCATCCCCTGGCGGACCACGGCGGTGCCCGCCGCGACGACGTAGGCGGACTCGGCGCCGTTCACCCCGGCGCTCTCCCAGCGTCGCGCGCCCGTCGCGTCGCGGGCGACGAGAGAGGTGACCTCGCGCGTGAGGACGAGGCCGCCCGCGGCGCCGTCCGTGGCCTGCGGGACGAGGACCGTGTCCGGGGGCTCCCAGCGGACCTCGCCCGACGGCTCCAGCACGACCGGGGGTCCGGGCGACGCCGCGCCGTCGGCGACAGATTCCCGTGGGACTGTGCGGGAGAGCGCGCCGTCGGGAAGCCGCGCGAGCACGTCGGCGGGCGCCCCCGGGTCGTCGACCCGCGTCCCGTCGGCCGTGAACCAGGCGTCGACCCCGCACCCCTGGACGACCACGAGCCCTGCGCCCGGGACGAACGTCCCTCCGTCGAGGTCGGCGTAGGTGACGCCCTCGGCGTCGGCGTACTGCGGGCACCACCCCTCCTCGACCACGAACGGGAGCTCGTGCTCCCAGCGGACCTGGCCCGTCCTCGCGTCCTCCAGCGTGACGACGGCGGGGCGGCCGGTGGAGAGGTCGGGGGGCACGCCGGTCGTCTGGTCGACCGTGACGCGCGGGCTGTCGACCGGCGCCTCGCCCGCGCGGCGGAACCGGGCGACGGTCCCGTCCGGGCCGGGCGCGGACCAGCCGCGCGACGCGTCCAGCGTGCGGGTCTCGGCGTTCCCGTCGGCGTCGACCACGGTGACCTCGGCACCCTCGGCGGCGGGGACCGGCTCGTCCGTGAGCGGCGTGAGGATGGTCGTCGCCTCGAGGGGCGACGGGACGTCGTCCGTCACGCACACGAGCTCGTCGTCGGGCACCGGGGCCGACGAGGAGACCACGAGCTCGCCGCCGCACCGCGAGGTGGGCGGGAGCGGTACCGTCCACCGGACCTCGCCGGTGTCGAGGTCGTGGGCCACCGCCTCGTCGTCCCGCACGAGGACGACGAGGCCGGGCAGCGTGGCGGGGGTCCCCGCCGTCTGCGCCGCCGTCGTGCCGCGCCGGTCGGGCGAGGAGCGTCGGGGCCCGCGCTCGCGGAGTCGCCGACCGGGGAGCCCGGGTCTGCCGACGCGCCCGGCGGGTCGCCGTCGGGAGCCGCGTCCGCCGTGCGCGGACCCTCCTCGAGCTCGAACGCGACCCGGCCGTGGTCAGGACGTCGACGTCGAGGCATGAAGTGATCCTAGGTGCGCGCCGCGGCCACGGGGTGGGGCACCGGGCGGGGGAGCGGGCGCACCTGGCCTGCCACGGCGAGCGACAGGACCGTCGCGGCGCAGATGACCAGGAGCATGTGGCGGGCCCCGACCTGGTCGACCATCAGGCCGAGGAGCGGCGGCGCGGTGAGCATGGCGACGGTCGAGAACGACGTCGCGACCGCGACGCGCGGCGCGGCGTGCGCCGGGTCGTCGGAGGCGGCGGCGATGGCGACGGGGTTGGCGAGCGCGGCGCCGCAGCCCCACAGGACGATGCCGACCCACGCGAGCGGCAGGCTCGGCGCGAGGCCGAAGACGAGCAGCCCGACGAGCGCGGAGACGCCCGACGCGCGCAGCACGGCGACGCGCCCGAACCGGTCGATGAGCCCGGTCCCGGCGAACCGGAACACCGTCATCGCGCCGACGAACGTGCCGTACGCGACCGCGCCGAGCGCCTCGCGCACGTCGAACCCGTCGACGACGGCGATGGAGAGCCAGTTGCCCGCCGACCCCTCGGACAGCGACGACGCGAGGAGCACGAGCCCGATGAGGAGCGTGCGCGGCTCGCGCCACGCGGCGAGCGCGGCGCGCACCCCGGCCCCGCGTCGAGGGGCGGGCGCGGGCGGGGTGCCGTCGTCGGCCCCGTCCGCGCTGCCCGCCGGCGCGGACGAGCGGGCCGGTGCGGCCCGGTCGGGGGCGAGGGCCGTCGCGGGGGCGATGAGCAGGGCGCGGGCCGCCGTGACGGCGAGCGTCACCACGACGATCTGCGCGGTGATGCCGACGTGCGCCCACGAGAACGCGGCCGCGACGAGGGCGCCGCACGCGGCGCCGATCGAGAACGCGGCGTGGAAGTGGGGGAGGATCGCCCGCCCCACGTGCTGCTCGACGGACGCTGCGCAGATGTTGATCGGCACGTTGGTCAGGGCGCCGCACACGCCGTTGAGGAAGGCCCCGACCGCGAAGAGGGCGACGCCCCCCGTCCCGGTGCCGAGCGCGACGAGCCCGAACCCGACGACGTTGCCGACGGTCGCGACGACGAGGGTCGTGCGGCTGCCGAACCGCGCCACGACCGCCCCCGCGGAGACCACGGACACGAGCGAGCCCAGGCCCCCGACGACGAGCAGCAGGCCGAGCTGGCTCGCGCTGATCCCGAGCGCCTCGCGGACCGAGGGCAGGCGGCTCATCCAGGACGCGCCGATGACCCCGAACAGCCCGAACTGGACCATGAGCGCCCAGCGGGCGCGCGCGACGACCGCGCGGTCCGTCAGGGCGCGGTCGGACCCGGAAACAGGTGGGGTTCTTGACACTTGCCCCAGTCTACGGAGACCGGGGACCGCCGAGCCCGGGGATGTCGCCGAGCTCGAGCGCCGATCCCGGCGATGCCCCCGGGTTCGCCACCCGGACCTCGGCCCGTCGCCGACGGGTGCTCAGAGGCGGACGGTGCCCGCGACGCAGGTGACGCTCGCGCCGCCGACCCAGACCGTCCCCGACCCGTCGCGCTCGACGCGCACGCGCCCGGCCCGGCCGAGCGCCGCGCCCTGGGCGGCGAGGTAGCGGTCCGGGAGGCGGCCGTCCCGCGTGAGCCACTGCCCGACGACGGCGTTGAGGCTGCCGGTGACCGGGTCCTCGGGGATGCCCATGCCGAGCGCGAACCCGCGGACCTCGACCGCCGCGCCGTCGGGACCGCCGTCGTCCCCGTACAGCCCGACGACGCCCACGGACAGGTTGGGACGCTCGACGCGCAGGCGCGTCCAGTCGGGCGCGAGCCCGGTGACGCGGTCGGCCGAGTCGAGCAGGACGACGCGCCACCCGGGGCCGTTGTCGAGGACGCGGTGGTCGACCACGGCGTCGTCGGGGACGCCCAGCGCGGCGACGATCGCCGCGAGGTCGTCGGCCGGGAGCGGCTCGTCGGCGAGCAGGTCGGGCGCGGCGAACGCGAGCCCGCCCGCGCCGTCCCCGTCGGGCTCCTCGTCCGGCCCGACGGCGCCCCGCGCCTCGCGCCGGATCGTCACCAGGCCGACGCCGCACTCCTGCACGACGACGTCGCTCGCCCGGGGCGCGCCGCCCGCCTCGA
This sequence comes from Cellulosimicrobium sp. NPDC030954, assembly GCF_055571305.1. Taxonomy (NCBI): domain Bacteria; kingdom Bacillati; phylum Actinomycetota; class Actinomycetes; order Micrococcales; family Promicromonosporaceae; genus Cellulosimicrobium; species Cellulosimicrobium sp. NPDC030954. The sequence goes on along the minus strand of NZ_JBVIFN010000006.1, from coordinate 73,351 downwards.
GCCACGCGTGGCAGGAGCCGAGCGTCGGGTGCCCGGCGAAGGGCAGCTCGCCGCCGGGGGTGAAGATCCGCAGGCGGTAGTCGGCGCCGCCGGCCGCTCCGTGGTGGCTGGGCGGGAGGAGGAATGTCGTCTCCGAGAGGTTTGTCCAGCGCGCGAAGGCGGCCATCTCCTGGTCCGTGAGCCTGTCGCCGTCGAGCACGACCGCCACGGGGTTGCCGAGGGTCGGGACCTCGGTGAACACGTCCACCTGCGCGAACGGCCGGGACGCGGTGCTGTCGGCGATGTCGCCGTGGCGTGCGCTCATGTCCCCGAGCGTACGTCCGGGCACGTCAGGGCACTTTTGTCGACTGCAAGTCGGAAGTTGTAGACACATCGATAGAACGCGGGCTAGCCTGTCCAGCGTTGTTATCGACGGAGCCGGGCAGGGGTTACGCTCCGTGGACTCGAAGTCCGACCGAGTATTAGGGAGCAACGATGCTCGAACGCACCAGCCTGCCGGTGTCCCGCCGGATCAGGTACCGACGCGGCGCGGCCGCCCTCACCCTCGGCGCCATGGTCGTCGCGGGCTGGGCCGTCCCCGCCGCCGCAGACCTCCCGGAGCAGGAGCCCGGCGTCACGCTGCGCACGTTCCAGCTCGCGCAGAACCCGGGAGCCGTCTGCACCCTCAAGTCCGGCCAGACCCCGAACGTCGACAAGCTCATGCCGACGATCGACTGGTCGACCGCCGAGCAGTTCGGCGCCGAGGACAACTTCATCTCCCAGGCCCTCGCCAACCTGCACGTCCCCGCGGACGGCCAGTACCAGTTCCGCGTGACCAACGACGACGGCGCGCTCGTCTACGTCGACGGCCAGCTCGTCCTCGAGAACGACGGCCCGAACGACTCCACCTCCGTCGAGGGCAGCGCGACCCTCACGGCGGGCGTGCACGACCTCCGGGTCGACTACTACGAGGGCAGCGACAAGCAGCGCCTCACGCTCGCGTGGAAGACGCCGGGCAGCTCGACGTTCGAGGTCATCCCGACGTCGGCGCTCAGCACCGAGGCGGGCGTCGTGCGCGTGACCGCGCCCGGCTACAAGTACTGCGAGGGCGCCACCGACACGGCCGGCGACGGCCTGCGGCTGGACGGCGTCAACCCCAACTACGACCTCGTCGACCTGCGCCCCGAGGGCTTCGAGCCCAAGGTCTCGGGCCTCGCGTTCACGCCCGACGAGAAGCTCGCCGTCGTGACGACGGGCGAGGTCAGCTCCGGCGGCTGGCGCCCCGACCCGGTGTCCGGCGAGGTCTACTTCCTCGACGGCGTCACCACGGCGGACGGCCCCGAGGACGTCACGGCGACCCTGGTCGCGGACGAGCTGCTCAACCCGATGGGTATCGAGGTCGTCGAGGACTCGATCTTCGTCTCGGAGCGGTACCAGCTCACGCAGCTCACCGACCCCGACGGCGACGGCTTCTACGACCAGCACACGAAGATCGCGGGGTGGCCCGACGGCGGCAACTTCCACGAGTTCGCGTTCGGCCTGATCCACGACGAGGACTACTTCTACGTCAACCTCTCCGTGGCCATCGACAACGGCGGCGCGACGACCAACCCGCAGCCCGGCCAGAACCGCGGCACGTCGATCAAGATCGACCGCGAGACGGGTGAGGTCTCGTACGTCGCGGGCGGCCTGCGCACGCCCAACGGCATCGGCTTCGGCCCCGAGGGCGCGATCTTCGGGACGGACAACCAGGGCGCGTGGCTCCCGGCGAACAAGCTCATCCACATCGAGCAGGACAAGTTCTTCAACCACTACACGAACCCGGCGGGGATGTTCGACGCGAACCCCGTCTCGCCGCCGGCCGTGTGGCTCCCGCAGAACGAGATCGCCAACTCCCCGGGCAACCCGCTCCTCGTCCAGGACGGTGAGTTCGCCGGGCAGATGCTCATCGGCGACGTCACCTACGGCGGCATCCAGCGCGCGTTCCTCGAGAAGGTCGACGGCGAGTTCCAGGGTGCGGTCTTCCGCCACACCGCGGGCCTCGAGGTCGGCGTGAACCGTGTCATCTACGGCCCCGACGGCTCGCTGTACGCGGGCGGCACCGGTGAGGGCGGCAACTGGGGCGAGTCCGGCAAGCTCCGGTACGGCCTCCAGAAGCTCGTGCCCGTCAACGAGGACTCCTTCGACATGAAGGAGATGCGCGTCGTCGAGGGCGGCTTCGAGATCGAGTACACCGACCCGGTGTCCGACGAGGTCGTCGAGAAGCTCGCCGACGCCTACCAGGTCAAGCAGTGGCGCTACGTGCCGACGCAGCAGTACGGCGGCCCGAAGGTCGACGAGGAGCCCCTCTTCGTCACCGACGCCACGGTGTCCGAGGACCGCACGACCGTCACGCTGAAGATCGACGGCCTCAAGCCCGGCCACGTCGTCTACATCCGGTCGCCGCGTCCGTTCGCGTCCGCCGACGGCGCCGAGCTCCTCAGCACCGAGGCCTGGTACACGCTCAACTCGCTCCCGGGCTACGTCGCCCCGGCCGACCGTGGCTGGTACGAGGCGGAGCTCGCGCAGCCCCTCGGCAGCTCGAGCATCGGCTCGGACCACAGCAACTACTCGGGCTCCGGCTTCGCCGCGGGCATGACGAACGTCGGCGCGGGCCGCACGTTCTCCGTGACCGCGCCCGAGGCGGGCACCTACGCGGTGAACGTGCGCTACGCCAACGGCACGCACCCGTACCCCGACCTGCGGTCCAAGCGCGTCTCGCTGTACGTGAACGGCGAGGACCTCGGCCAGTGGACGTTCCCGACGACGGGCAGCTGGAAGGACTGGGGCGTGCAGACGCGCGACCTCGAGCTCCAGGCCGGCGCGAACACCATCACGCTCAAGTACGAGGACGGCGACGAGGGCAACATCAACATCGACGTGCTCTCGCTCGGCGACAACCCGGACATCTGCACCCCGGGTGAGGTCGAGGACGGCTACACGGCCCTCTTCGACGGCACCCTCGCGAGCCTGCAGGAGGGCTGGCGCATGGCCGGTCCGGGTGGCTTCGGCCGCCAGGACGACTGCTCGATCCGCGGTGCGGGTGGCATGGGCCTGCTCTGGTACACGGCGCAGGAGCTCGGTGAGAGCTACAGCCTGAAGCTCGACTGGAAGCTCACGAAGGACGACAACGGGGGCGTGTTCGTCGGGTTCCCGAACCCGGGCGACGACCCGTGGGTGGCCGTCAACAAGGGCTACGAGATCCAGATCGACGCGACGGACGCCGACGACCGCACCACCGGCGCGGTCTACACGTTCCAGGGCGCCGACGAGGCAGCCCGGGACGCCGCCCTCAACCCGGTCGGGCAGTGGAACGCGTACGACATCCGCGTCGAGGGCGACCGCATCCGCATCTACCTCAACGACGTGCTGGTCAACGACTTCACGAGCACCGACCCGGCCCGCCTGGTCAACAGCTTCGTCGGGGTCCAGAACCACGGCAGCGGCGAGATGGTCAACTACCGGAACATCCGGTTCAAGGAGCTGACCGACGAGCCGGTCGAGGAGCTCGCGATCTCGACGACGGTCCAGACCCGCTGCATGGCGGGCAAGGTCTACGTCGCGGTCCGTGCCACGAACGACGACACGGTGCCGGCGGACATCACGCTGACGACGCCCTTCGGGACGAAGACGGTGACCGGCGTCCAGCCGGGTGCCTCCGCGTACCAGTCGTTCGCGACGCGCTCGACCTCGGTCGAGGCGGGCACCGCCCAGGTGGCCGCGACGGGCGGCGACCTGACGTTCCAGGCGGACGTCGCCTACGAGGCCGCGAGCTGCGGCTGAGCTGAGACCCCGGGGCGGGCGGCGTGAGCCGTCCGCCCCGGGACGGACCGGGCGGGGGCGGCAGCACGAGCCGTCCCCGCCCGTCCCGTCTCACCCCCCTTCTGCACCCCTCGGTGATCCCGGGGCACGCCCCTCGCACGGGCGGAGCGTGGTCCGACGGCGCTCCCACCCTCGCGTAGGGTGCTGACCTCACCCCACCGTCCGCGCAGGACTCGTACCCCGCTCCTGCGCGACCGACTCTCTCCGCACGACGTCCCTCGACGAGGAGGACTGCCCATGGCGCTCGGACGCCTCCTGCACCGGACCGGACGGTTCGCCGCGCGTCGCCGCGGCGTCGTCCTCGGGGTCTGGGCGGTCCTCCTCGTCCTCGGCGCCGTGCTCGGCGGCGCCGTCTTCGACAAGACCACCGACGTCGAGCCCGCGCCGCCCGGCAGCGCCTCCGCCCTCGCGGCCGAGCGCCTCGACGAGCTCTCGCCCGAGGGCGAGACCGTCGTCGCCGTCCTGTCGGGGCGCGACTACTTCTCCACGGACCTGATCGCCCAGGCGAGCGAGGTCATGCACGGCATCCGCGCGATGCCGGGCGTCGTCGAGCTGTTCGACGCCTACACCGGCGGCGGCCTCATCGCCGACGACGGCCAGGGCTCGCTCGTGATCGTCGAGCTGGACCCCGCGCTGTCCGACGACGACGCGCTGGCCCTCGCGCACCAGGTCGCCGACGCGCTCCACACGATCGACACCCCCGAGGTGCTCGTCGGGGGCGCCCTCCTCGCCGAGGAGGCGTTCGTCGACCAGGCGATCACCGACGCCGCCGTGGGCGAGGGCGTCGCGATCGCCGTCCTCCTCGTCGTGCTCGTCGTCGTGCTCGGCGGCCTGCGCTCGGGCCTGGTCCCGCTGCTGTCCGCGCTCGCCGCCATCGCGGTCGCGCTCCTCGTGCTGAGCGGCCTGCTGGGGGTCGTCCCCGTCAACGAGTTCGCCGTGAACGTCGTGACGCTGCTCGGCCTCGGGCTCACGGTCGACTACTCGTTGCTCGTCCTGGCGCGCTTCCGCGAGGAGCGCGCCGAGAACCCGGGCCTCCCGCTCGACGAGCTCGTCGGGCGCACGCTCGCGACCGCCGGGCGCGCCGTCCTCGCGTCCGGGCTCGCCGTCGCGATCGCCCTCACCGGCCTGCTCCTGCTCGGCGACTCGCTGCTCTCCGGCATGGCCGTCGGCGGCGCCGTCGTCGTGCTCGTCGCGACCGCCGCCGGGCTCACGCTCGTGCCCGCGCTCGTCGCGACGTGGCACCGCGCCATCCCCGCCCCGGGCGCCCGCACCTGGTCCCACCCGTGGACCGGTCGCGGCGGGGCCGGGACGCTCGGGCGCCTCGCGCGCACCGCCCAGCGGCACGCCGTGCTCGTCACGCTCGGCGCGACCGCCCTCCTCGTCGCGCTCGCCGCGCCGCTCGGCTCGATGACGCTCGGCAGCTCCGAGGTCCACTCCCTGCCCGCCGACGCCGAGGCGCGCCTCGCCGCCGACGCGTCGACGTCGCGCTTCGCCGACCTCGGGGTCACCCCGATCACCGTGCTCGTCGAGGCGCCCCGCGGCGACGAGGCCGCGTCCGCCTACCTCGACCGCGTCGCGGCACTGCCGGGCGTCGAGGACGCGATGCAGGACACCGACTACCCGCCCGAGGTCCTCGTCGTCGACGTCACGCCCGACGTCGGCGAGGGCGGCGACGCGACCGCCGCCGAGGCCCAGGACCTGCTGCGCGCGATCCGCGCGATCGACACCGGCGACCTCGACGTGCACGTCGCCGGCCCGGCCGCCGAGGTCGTCGACACCCAGGAGCACCTCGCGCAGCGCCTCCCGCTCGCGGCGGGCGTCGTCGTCCTCGCGACGTTCGTGCTCCTGTTCCTGCTCACCGGCTCGCTCGTCGTGCCGCTCAAGGCGCTCGTGCTCAACCTGCTCACGCTCGCCGCGACGCTCGGCGTGCTCGTCTCCGTTTTCCAGCACGGTGTCGGCGCCTCGCTGCTCGGGTTCGAGCCCTGGGGTGCGCTCGACGTCACGACGCCCCTGCTCATCGGCATGCTCGTGTTCGGCCTGTCCACCGACTACGAGGTGTTCCTCCTCGCGCGCACGGCCGAGGAGTGGCGCGCCCGCACGCCCGGCGAGGACCCGCGCGCCGCGAACGACCGGGCCGTGCTCCGCGGCATCACCGCGACCGGCCCGGTCGTCACGACGGCGGCCGTCGCCATCGGCATCGTGTTCCTCGGCTTCGCGGCGGGCGAGCTCGTCGCGATGAAGGAGGTCGGCGTCGGCATGGCCGTCGCCGTGCTGCTCGACGTGACCGTCGTGCGCGGCCTCCTCCTCCCCGCGACGATGACCCTCCTCGGGCGGTGGAACTGGTGGCCGGGGAGTGGCGGGCGGTCCGACGCCGCGGGGCTGGCTTCCGCCGAGACCTCCGCGGGGGCGGGGCGGGTCTACCATCCGCCCGCTCGTTCCTCGCGGGCTCCCGCCAGACCCGCCACGACCCGCCCCACCCCCGCTCCGGCCTCGGCTCCCGACTCGGCGTCACCGACTCCCGGTGAGGGAAACAGCTCGGGGCTTCCGAGGTAGAGCCCGTGTCCGCCGAGAGAGAGCCGTGGTGCGTCAGGCGTCGCGCATGACCTCGGTGACGAAGCGGGCGGAGCGCTCGCGGAGGCCGTCGACGCGGAGCTCGACGAACAGCTCGCGCATCGACTCGTCGTCGCCGATCTCGGTGCGGGTCGGGGTGCGCCGCACGTTCTGCGAGCAGAGGAACTGCGTGCAGATGAGGGTGCCGACGGTGTTGCCCCGGCGCCCGGCGGCGCCGGCGCGTCGCGCGACGTAGAGGCTGACGTCGTCCGTCACGACGACGTCCTCGCACCACGCGCAGACGGCGCGCTTGCGCATGCCGCCCGTCTTGGCGTCGGTGGAGCGCAGCAGGACGCCGCGCGGCTCGTCGTCGACCACGACGACGGCGTACGCGAGCAGCGGCGCCTTGCGGTCGCGCCACCCGAGGTAGTCGAGGCGGTCCCAGTCGAGCGTGTCGAGGTCGGGGAGGGTCGCCTGCGCGGCCTCCCGCTTGGAGGCGTTGACGAACGACGCGCGGATCTGCTTCTCGGTCAGGGGGATCATGGGTTCACGGCTTCCGTGTCGGTACGGTCCCACCCTGCCCGACGGCGTGCGGCGGCGCAGGCGGTCGGCTCACGGCGACGCGGGGTCGCGGTGGCCGCACGACGACGTCGCTCGTCCGAGGCGGGGAAGGCGGGGAGGACGGCATGCCCGCTACCGCCGTCGCCAAGACCTGCTGTGTGCGGGGGATGTGTCGTCAGGAACGCGTCGTGACGACGAACACCCAGCACTCGACGGGGCGGGCGCCCTGTCGGCGTCCGGAGGCTGGTCTCAGCGGGTGACGGTGCGGGAGGGGAGGGGGCCCGAGCAGGCCGCCATGGCCACCCCGCAACCTGCGGTGCCGTGCATCCGCGTCTCCTCGTCCCGTGCGGTGCGCCGTCCGGCGCGACCTGATCCGTGGTCGTGCCCGTCCGGCACGACGAACGGCTGCCCTCGGCAACCGTCACCCTCGATGGTGCGCCCCGCGCACCGCCCCCGTCAACGTGATTCCGCTCGCGCGGCGCCGTCCGGCCGCCGAGCCCGGGGTTCTTCCCCAGGATTCGCCCCGCGTGGGGAGCGACCCCGGGCTCGGCACGGACGCCACGAAGCCGGTGACCTCCGGCGACCCGGAAGGGACGAAAGACGGCTGGTCCGGACGCTCGCGGGCGCGAGACTCGGAGGCTCCGCCACCCGTCGTCGAGGAGGATCCTCCGTGCCCGTCGCGCCGTCACCGTCCGAGACCGCCGCTCCCGTGGGGGAGCGCCTGGTGTCCGTGGAGGTGGTGGTGCCGTCCGGGGTGTTCTGGTCGGGCCCGGCGCGCAGCGTCACGGTGCCGTCGGTGTCCGGCACGCTCGGGATCCTCGCACGGCACCAGCCGGTCGCGGCGACCCTGAGGGCGGGTCGCGTGCGGCTGCGCACGCCCGACCGTCCGACGGCGGAGCTGCGCATCGGCGGCGGCTTCGTCGTGGTCGACGACGACGAGGTGACGATCCTCGCCGACGACGCGACCTGGGTGCTGGCGCGGTAGCCCTACGCGGGGTCGGCCACCGGGCCGAGCTGCACGACGACGATCCGGTGCCCGTCGGGGTCGTGGACGTGCGCGAACCGGCCCCCGGACTCGGCGTCGGCGTCCGGCCCGACGAACGGCGCGACCCCCACGGCGGCGAGCCGCGCGAGGGTCGCGTCGAGGTCGTCGACGTAGAGCACGAGGTTCGGCAGCCCGTGGCGCACGAGGGGCGCGCCGCCCGCGGGGAGCGGGACGAGCCAGAGCCCGGGCTCGTCGACGCGACCCGGCCCGACGTGCAGCAGCGGGAAGCCGTCCGTCTCGCCGCGGAACAGCGTCCCGAACCCGAACCCGTCCGCCCAGAACGCGGCGCTCGCGTCGAGGTCGTGGCACAGCAGGACGGTGCGGCCGATCGTCGTCGTCATGGGCCCGAGCCTAGGACGTCCCACGTGCCGCCCGACCGCCCGGGCGCGCGTGCGCCGTCGGGCATACCGTGGTGCGCATGACCAGCGACGGCGGCATCCGCAGGACGATCGGCGACCTCGTGGCGCAGGAGCGCGAGCTCCGCGAGCAGTTCGCGCACGGCGAGATCACCGGCGGGCAGGAGCACGAGCGGCTGCGCGCGATCGAGGTGGAGCTCGACCAGTGCTGGGACCTGCTGCGGCAGCGCGACGCGGCCCGCGAGTTCGGGAGCGACCCGGATGCCGCGACCGTGCGCGACCCCGGTACCGTGGAGGGGTACCTGGACTGACCCGCACCGAAGGAGCCCTTGTGAGCACGCAGGACACGCAGCAGATCCCCACCGGCACCGAGGGGCGCGACGTCGCGGACCGCGCGGGCGCCGTCGCCCGGTTCGTCGTCGCCTTCGCGCTGTTCCTGGGCGGGCTCGTGCTCATGGGCTCGGGCATGTCGGGTGTGGACGGCGGCGTGTGGCTGTTCGTCGGCGGCCTCGCCGCCTGCACGCTCGCGTTCGCCCTCCCGATGTCGGGCGCCGCGGAGCGCTGAGCGGACGGCTCCCGCGTGGCGCCGGGTGGCGCCGCGCGGTGGCCTGCGGCGTCCCGACCGCCGCGGTGCGCTCCGGGTCCTCATCGACGCCATGCGTCCAGCAGGTCGTCGGCGCTGAAGGCGAGGTCAGCACCGGTGGGGACCTCGCCCGACGGGCTGACGGCGGCGACGAGCGCGTCAGCCGCCCGCGGGACCCGGCCGCGCACGGCGTGCAGTGCGCTGATCTCCCGGGCCGACACGCCGCGCTCCCGCCGCCACTTGATGGAACCGACCAGCGAAGAGCGGTCGCGAGTCATGGCGACCACGTCGACCTCGACACCGCCGTCCCGGGTCCACCACGGGTGCACCGTCTCGACGTCGGCGAGCCGCTCGTCGTCCCGCGAGAGACGGGTCAGCGCTTCTCGGACCACCGGTTCGATGCTTCGTCCTCGCCAGCTCGCCCAGTCGCGATCGAAGGCGGTGATGGCGAGATCCTCTCGACCGCGCGAGATCTGCTCCACCCTCCGCTCGACGTAGCGGAACCAGAAGCGAAGGTACGGATCCGTGATCCGGTAGCGACGCAGCCGGCCCCCCGGCGCGGCCCAGGCCGGTACCTCGCGTTCGACGAGCGACTTCGTCTCCGTCAGGGTCTTGAGTGCCCGGGTCGTCGCGGTCTCCAGCGCCTTGCGTTCCGAGGAGTCCTGGATCGCGGAGAGCACGTCGCTGAACCCGGGGTTCGCCGTGTCGTCCGAGCCGATCGCCGCGAGCACCCGGTACGCGGCGGGTGCGTCGGGGAACTCGGCGTCGAGCGTGAGCCGCGCCGTCGTGACGAGCGGGCTGTAGGAGTCGGCGAGAGAGGCCCTGACGTACTCCTCGGGGCTCCGCCCTGACCTCGCGAGGTCGGTGAGCAGTCGCGGGTACCCGCCCGTGACGAGGTAGGCGTCGAAGGCGTCGAACGCGCTGCGGCCCGGGAGCGCAGACGCCACCTCGGCCGGGTCGAGCGGTGCGACGGCGCACGGGCGCAGGCGTCCGAAGAGGGGGCGACCGTGCGCCGACAGCTGTTCCATCATCGCGACGTCGGAGCCGATGAGGACCAGCAGGATCGGTAGCTTCTCCAGCGTCCGGTCCCACTGGGCCTGCAGCTCGCCCTCGAGGGCCGGGTCGGCGGCGACCATCCACGGGAACTCGTCGAGAACGGCGATCACAGGTCCGGACCGTGCTGCGACGGACAGGCGGCCGAGCCATTCCCGCCACGAGGCGGCCGGAGCCTGGGTCAGGAGGTCGGCGTCCGGCAGCGGACGGCGAGATTCGACGATCGCTCGGGTGGCGTCGTCGAGCTGGCGCCGCACCGATGACCCGTAGACGCCGGGGACGTAGACAGACGGCACCTCCGCCGACTCGACGAACTGTTCGACCAGGGTGGACTTGCCGACGTGTCGTCGCCCGCGCAGCGCGACGATCTGTCCGGTCCCGTGGCTGACCACGGCATCGAGATGCGACTGGAGAGCGTTCGTGCTCGTCGTACGGCGCACCAGACCTTCATCGAAGGTAGCAGACATGCGATGAAGCATACATCGCATGTCTGCTATCTCCTGGGTCAGGCGAAGGTCGCGCGAACCGCCCTCGCCGCCGCGACGAGGTGCTCGAGCGACGGCACGGTCTCCTCGTAGCGGCGGGTCTTGAGGCCGCAGTCGGGGTTGACCCACACGACCTTCGGGTCGATCGACTTCACAGCGAGCTCCAGCAGCTCCGTGACCTCCTCGGCGGAGGGCACGCGCGGGCTGTGGATGTCGTAGACGCCCGGCCCGATGCCGCGCGCGTACCCGGCGTCGCGCAGCTCCGGCACGATCTCCATGCGCGAGCGCGCCGCCTCGACCGACGTCACGTCGGCGTCGAGGCCGTCGATCGCGCCGATGACCTCGCCGAACTCCGAGTAGCACAGGTGCGTGTGGATCTGCGTCGCCGCCGCCACGCCTGACGTCGCGAGCCGGAACGAGCCGACCGACCAGTCGAGGTACGCAGGCTGGTCGGCCTTGCGCAGCGGGAGCAGCTCGCGCAGCGCGGGCTCGTCGACCTGCACGATCCCGATGCCCGCGGCCTCCAGGTCCGCGATCTCGTCGCGCAGCGCGAGGCCCACCTGGTTCGCGGTGTCGCCCAGTGGCTGGTCGTCGCGCACGAACGACCACGCGAGGATCGTCACCGGCCCGGTGAGCATGCCCTTGACCGGCTTCTCGGTGAGCGACGCCGTGTACGACGACCACTCGACCGTGATCGGCGCCGGGCGCGTCACGTCGCCCCACAGGATCGGCGGGCGCACGCAGCGCGACCCGTACGACTGCACCCAGCCGTTCGCCGTGACCGCGAACCCGTCGAGGTGCTCCGCGAAGTACTGCACCATGTCGTTGCGCTCGGGCTCGCCGTGCACGAGCACGTCGAGGCCCAGCTCCTCCTGGAGCGCGACCACGCGCGCGATCTCCTCGCGCATCGCGGTCGTGTAGTCCGCGTCCGCGAGCTCGCCCTTCGTCCACAGCGCGCGGGCGCGGCGGATCTCCGGGGTCTGCGGGAACGAGCCGATCGTCGTCGTCGGCAGCGGCGGCAGGTTCAGGCGCTCCTGCTGCGCGGCCGCACGCTCGGCGTAGTCGCCGCGCGCAAAGTCCGCCTCGGTGAGCGCGGCGGCGCGCTCGCGCACCGCGGGCACGACGACGCCGCTCGCCGCGGCGCGTGACGCCACCGCTGCGCGGGACGCCTCGATCTCGGCCGCGACGCCGTCGCGACCCTCCGTGAGCGCGCGGGCGAGCGTCGCGACCTCGCCCACCTTCTGGTCCGCGAACGCGAGCCAGTCGCGCAGGCGCGGGTCGAGCGTCGTGCCCGACGCCGCCCCCGCCTCGGCGAACGTCTCGTCCTCCACGTCGTGCGGCACGTGCAGCAGCGACGTCGACGTCCCGACGGCGACCGCGCCCGCCCCGAGGTTGCGTGCGGCATCGAGCACGTCGAGCTTCGCGGAGAGGTCGGCACGCCAGATGTTGTGCCCGTCGATCGCGCCGACGACGATCGTCTTCGACACGAGGTCGTCGTAGGGCGAGTCCGGGAGGTCTGCCCGGACGGCGTCGATCGCGATCGCTTCGACGTCCGTTCCCGCGAGCGTCGCCAGGAAGTCGTGGGTCCCGCCGTCGGCGTCGACCGACGTCTCCAACCCGCCGAACGGCGTCGCGACGAGGATCGCGGGCCGCGCGTCCTGCGCCGAACCCGGGATCTCTCCCGACCCGGCGGCCTCCGTGGGGAGCGACCCCGGGTTCGGCACTGGGCGGAGGTCGGTCGCGAGGGTGCGGTAGGCCGACTCCACCGCTGCCGCGAGCTCCGTGAACGGCACGTCGACCGAGTCGGTGACGAGGATCGGCTCGTCGAGCTGGACCCACGGCGCACCGGCGGCGGCGAGCGCGCGCAGCAGGTCGGCGTAGGCGGCGACGACGTCGTCCAGGCGGTCGAGGGGCGAGTAGCCCGAGGGGGCGTCTTCGGCGGCCTTCGAGAGCGCGAGGAACGTCACCGGCCCGACGACGACGGGCCGCGTCACGACGCCGGCCTCCTTGGCCTCGACGAACTCGCGCACGATGCGGTCGTCGACGAACCGGATCGGGGTGTCCGGGCCGATCTCGGGCACGAGGTAGTGGTAGTTGGTGTCGAACCACTTGGTCATCTCGAGCGGGGCGTCGTCGCCCTGGCCGCGCGCGACGGTGAAGTAGCCCGCGAGGTCGAGGCGGCCGGCGTCGTCGGTGAGCGACGCGAACCGCGACGGGACCGCGCCGAGCGAGGCGGCGACGTCGAGCACCTGGTCGTAGAAGGAGAACGACCCGGGGACCGCCGCGTCGTCGGCACCGAGGCCGAGGTCCACGAGCCGGCGCGCGGTCGCGAGGCGCAGCTCGCGGGCCGTGGCCTCGAGCTCGTCGGCGCTCGTGCGCCCGGCCCAGAACGCCTCGACGGCCTTCTTGAGCTCGCGGCGACGCCCGATGCGGGGGTAGCCGAGCACGGTGCCGGCGGGGAAGCCGGCCTGGATCTGGGTAGGGGAGGGTACGGAAGTGGTCATGATCGAAACCTCTTGCTGGTCCGGAGGACCGGTCAGACGGGCGTGCCGTGCGTGGCGGCGCTCGTCGTGGGCAGGGAGGTGCCGGTGACCCACGGCCCGCTGGCCAGGTCCGGGACGAGCGGGGCGGCGGCAGCGCTGGCGCTGCCTCCCGTCCCGGCCGACCCGCCGCCGAGGCGGACACCCTCGAGCAGGTCAAGAGCGGCGCGGTGCTTGTTGAACGTGTACACGTGCAGACCGGGCGCACCCGCGTCGAGGACGCGCTGCGCGAGGTCGACCGAGTACGCGATCCCGTAGGCGTGCTGCGCCTCCGGGTCGGGCAGGGCGTCGAGCGCGTCCAGCAGGTGCTGGGGCGCGCGCACGCCCGTGAGCTCCTCGACGCGGCGGAGCCGCGCGGGCTCCGTCGTGGGCAGCAGCCCGGCGAGGATGGGGATCGTCACGCCGGCCGCGCGGGCCTCGGCGACGAAGTCGGTGTACGACGACGCGTCGTAGAAGAGCTGCGTGATCGCGAAGCTCGCGCCGGCCTGCTGCTTCTGCCACAGGCGGCGCACCTCCTGCGTGCGCGTCGTGCCGGCGGCGGGGTTGCCGTCGCAGAACGTCGCGACGGCGATCGTCAGCGGCCGGGCCGCGCCGCGCAGCGCCGCGGCCGGGTCGGCCGCGCAGCGCGATGCCTCGACCTCGCGCAGGAGCGCGACGAGCTCGGTCGACGACCGCACGCCGTCGGGCGCCGGCTGCCAGTCCGGCTGGTCGCGCGGCGGGTCGCCCCGCAGCGCGAGGAAGCTGCGCACGCCCTCGTCGAGGAAGTCGGAGATGACCTCCTCGACGTCCTCGCGCGACGCCCCGACGCACGTGAGGTGCGCGATCGGCAGCACGGGCGTGCCCTGGAGCAGCCGCCCGACGACCTGGCGAGCCGTCGCACGGTCGGTGCCCGCCGCCCCGTACGTCACGGACACGAAGTCGGGGTGCGTCGCGACGAGACGGCGTGCCGTCTCCCAGAACTTGGGCGCCGCGTCCGGGCGCCGCGGGGGCATGAGCTCGAACGAGACCGTCGGCCGTGCCGCCCCGCCGTGGGCCTGCCCGACGGCGTCCGCGACGCTCACGACGTCGCCTCGCCCGGGGTGCGTGCGTGCGCGACCGCCGTCGGGCACGTGCTGCCCGGACGGTGCGCGAAGGATGCCTCTGAGACCATTAGTCGCTCCATCGACCCTGGCGTTAGCACCTTTGTCCTCGGGAGGCTTCCGTCGGCGGGTTGCTGCGGTGTCGTCGAGCCAGGACTCTCGACCGCTCTGGATGGTTGGCACGATCCTACGACCCATCCGACATGCGGTCGAGAGTGACCGCTTGCTGAGACGGGCGACATCGGTCCCCGTGTCGGACGGACCGCGCCACCAGGCTCGCTCAGGTGCGATCTCGCTGCCACAGCATCTCGACGCCCAGGACGATCGCGCACACGACACCCAGCGTCCCGGGGACCGCCACGAACGCGACGTGGATCGGGCTGTCCTCGTCCGGAAGGAAGAGATCGATCCAGCCCAGCGAGAGGGCCAGGGCCGTCGAGACCCCGCCCAGGCGCGACGACCACGAGAACAGGTGGCTGTGCCAGGGAGCGTCATCCTGCGTGTCTCGGGTCCGCACGTCGATGCTGAAGAAGATCAGCAGAGCGGCGAGGAAGGAGATGAGCGAGACCATCTCGGCGGAAGGCATCGGCTGCATGCGATCGGACCATACCTCCGTGGTGCGTACTTGGCCCGCCGGCAGTGGTTACGGTGAGCCGACAGCCTCAGACAGCGACGAACCGAGGAGCCCGCGTGTACGCCACCCCGACCCGCCCGATGACCCAGGACGAGCTCGACCGGATCTGCCGGGTGTGGGCCGACTGCGGCAGCGACGACCCCACCGACCGGTGGCTCGAGCTGTGGGACGGCGGCGACGCCGACGACCACCCGGAGCAGCGCGACGCGATCGTCGCGATCGCACGGGAGGTCGGCCTGGAGGCCGCGGTCGAGGACGGCGTCCTGCGCGTGCAGAAGACCCAGCAGCTCCACGACGAGATCGGCGCGCGCTGGATCTGACCAGGTCAGGGCTCCTGCGCTACAGATTTCACGCTTTCCACGCTACAGATCTCAGGCTTCACACCGTCGTCAACGACGCCGGAGCTCCGGCACGTGCAGGCGCCGCAGGAACCTGTCGGTGCGCAGGGGCGGGCCGTGCCGGTCGAGGAGCGACACGACGACGACGGTCGCGGTCGCGAGCGGGATGGTCCACGCCGCGGGCTGGGCGAGCAGGGCACGCACGACGCCGGGGACGCCGTCGGCTGCATCCCCGGTCGGGCCGGCACCGTAGCCCGCGGCGACGAGCGCGGACGAGGCGAGCAGCGCCGTCGCGCACAGGACGGACCCCACGACCATCCCCGCCACCGCGCCGCGTGCGGTGAGGCGGCGCCACCACACGCCGAGCAGGATCACCGGCGACAGCGCGGAGGCGGCGAACACGAACACCGTCCCGACGCTCGTCACGAGCCCCTGCGGGATGGTGACGAGCGCGAACGCGAGCGGGATGAGCGTGCACGCGACCGCCGACCAGCGGAACGAGCGCACGGTCCCGCCGAACAGGTCCTGGCTCACGACGCCCGCGAGCGCCACGACCAGCCCCGACGACGTGCCGAGGAACGCGGCGAACGCCCCGGCGACGACGAGCGCGGCGAGCAGCTCGCCGCCGAGCCCGGGGACGAGGCGGGTCGGCAGGGTGAGCACGACGGTGTCCGCGACGCCGGGCGTCGCGAGGTCGGGCGCGACGACCCGGGCGACGAGCCCGAGCGTGCTGGACACCATGTAGAACACGCTGATCATCACGAGCACGACGACGGTCGTGCGGCGGGCCGAGCCGCCGTCGGGCGAGGTGTAGAAGCGCACGAGGACGTGCGGCAGGCCGGTCGTGCCGAGCAGCAGCGCGAGCAGGAGCGACACGGTCGCGTACGCGTCGAGGCCGCCGGGCCCGGCGTCGTGCGGGAACACGGCGGCGGGGTCGAAGGTCACGCTGGCACCCCCGGGCTCGAACGCGCCGCCGAGCGCCATGAGCACGAACACGAGGGGCAGCGCGAGCGCGGTGAGCTTGACCCAGAACTGGAACGCCTGGACGAACGTGATGGAGCGCATGCCGCCCGCCGCGACGACGGCGCTCACGACGACCGCGATCCCCACCGACCCGACCCACGGCGGGACGGGCGCGACGCTCGTGATGACGAGCGCCGCGCCGTGGAGCTGCGGCACCACGTAGAGCCACCCGATGACGAGCACGAGCACGCTCGTGACGCGGCGCGCGACGACGGAGTCGAGCCGGGCGTGGACGAAGTCGGGGATCGTGTACGCGCCGCTGCGGCGCAGCGGGCCCGCGACGAACAGCAGGACCAGCAGGTAGCCGGCCGCGTACCCGACGGGGAACCAGAACGCCTCGGCGCCCGAGAGCAGGACGAGCCCCGAGAGGCCCAGGAAGGTGCCCGCGGACAGGTACTCGCCGCTGATCGCCGACGCGTTCCACACCGGCCGCACCGTGCGCGACGCGACGAAGAAGTCGCTCGTGGTGCGCGAGATGCGCAGGCCGTAGAACCCGATGAGCCCCGTCGCGAGCAGGAGCAGCCCGATCGCGACGAGGGGCAGCGCGCTCACGGGGCGCCCGCCTCGTCGGGGGCGGGATCCACGGACCCGCCCGATCCCTCGGCGAGCGCGCGGTACCGGCGCTCGTTGCGCGCCGCCGCGACGGCGAACACGACCGCGAACGCGACGATCACGGGGTAGAACCCGTACGCGTGCACGAGCCAGGGGAGCGGGACGCCGAGGAGCACCACGGAGTCCAGCGCGGGCACCGCGCTCATCGTCACCGTGAGCAGCGCGACGACCGCGAGGAACGAGACCACGCACGCGAGCCCGAGCCGGAGCTGGGCCCGCACGAGGCCGCGCGTGTAGTGCGCCGCGGCGGCGTCCGGCTCCTCGGGCCGACGCGGGGTGGCCGTGGACGTGCCCGACGGCGGCCCGCCCGCCGGGACGCCGGCCGCGGGTCCGCCGGCGGGCAGGGGATCGGTCGACCGGACGCGCACGCGCTCGGGTCGACCCTCGCCGGGTGCTGCACCCCGGGCCGGGGGATGCACCTCGGGGTGCGTCTCTCGAGCGGGAGCGCGTCCGTCGTCGGTCGGGGCCGCGCCCGACGACGGGTCCGGGCCGCTCACGACGGGCCCCGGTGCGGGCCGAGCAGCGCCTCCCGCACGGCCGGGACCATGCGGCGGCTCACCGGCACCTCGTGCCCCGCCACGACGAGCGCGGGCTGCGCCCCGCCGAACCGTGCCGCGGTCACGGCGGCCCGGTCCACGAGGTAGGACCGGTGGACGCGCAGGAACCCGGCGGGCGCCCAGCGCTCCTCGAGGTCGGACAGCGGCTCGCGCACGAGGAACTGCTCGGTGTCCGTGACGAGCCGCGAGTAGTCGCCCTGCGCCTGGACCCACCGCACCGCGCTGCGGCGGACGAGGCGCGTCGTCGTCCCGACCGTCACGACGAGCGTCTCGTCCTCCGGCGCCTCGCGCGGCCGGGCGGCCGGCGCGGGAGGGGCCGCGCTCACGGACGGTGAGGCTCCGCCGTCGGGCACGCCGCCGGTCCCGACGCCGGCCCCGGCCCCGACGCCGCGCCCGGCGCGGTCCGCGACGCGCTCCACGACCCGGTCGACGGCGCGGGTCAGGCGCTCGCGGCGCACGGGCTTGAGCACGTAGTCGACTGCCTCGACGTCGAACGCCTCGAGCGCGCGGGCCTCGTCGGCGGTGACGAACACGACCGCGGGGCGGTCGGTGAACCGCGACAGCGCGCGGGCGAGGTCGAGGCCGGTGAGGCCAGGCATGTGGATGTCGAGGAACGCCGCGTCGACCGCGCGCGAGGAGAGCTCGCGCAGCGCCTCGGAGCCGGTCGCGACGCCGAGCACGGTCCGCACGCGCGGGTCGCGCCGCAGCAGGGCGACGAGCTCGTCGAGCACGGGCCGCTCGTCGTCGGCGACGAGCACGTCGAGCCCGACGGCGGCCGGGTCCTGGGGCGCCGGGCCGGGGGTCGGGTCGGTGCCGGTCACGGCACGCTCACCTCCGTCTCGTGCAGGGGCTGGGAGCGGGGCACGCGCAGGCGCACGAGCGTGCCGGAGCCGGGGGCGGTCTCGATGTCGAGCGCGTGGTCGTCGCCGTAGAGCTGGCGCACGCGCCGGTCGACGTTGCGCAGGCCCACGTGCTCGCTCCCGCGCGACGTGAGGAGCTCGCGCACGACGGCCGGGTCCATGCCGACGCCGTCGTCCTCGACCGTGATCTCGGTCTGGGTGCCCTCGTCGCGCGCGGTGATGACGATCGTCCCGCCGCGCTCCTGGGGCTCCAGGCCGTGCCGGACCGCGTTCTCGACGAGCGGCTGCACCGACAGGAAGGGGATGACGGTCGTCAGCGACTCGGGCGCGATCTGCAGGGTCACGGCGAGGCGCTCCCCGAACCGGGCCTGCTCCAGCTCGACGTAGGAGTGGATGGAGCGCAGCTCGTCCGCGAGCGTCGTGAA
Organism: Cellulosimicrobium sp. NPDC030954; assembly: GCF_055571305.1. NCBI lineage: Bacteria > Bacillati > Actinomycetota > Actinomycetes > Micrococcales > Promicromonosporaceae > Cellulosimicrobium > Cellulosimicrobium sp. NPDC030954. The sequence continues at coordinate 54,810 of NZ_JBVIFN010000006.1, read as the reverse complement.
GTCGCCGCGGCCGCGGAACGAGTAGCGCGTGAAGTCGGCGAAGTCGAGCACGAGGTCGCGCGCCCGCTCCGGGTCCGTGCTGATGAACGACGCGATGGCGCCGAGCGCGTTGTAGACGAAGTGGGGGCTGATCTGGGCGCGCAGCGCACGCAGCTCGGCCTGCGCGAGCGCGGTGCGCGACGCCTCGAGCTCGCCGAGCTCGAGCTGCGCCGAGCACCACTGCGCGACCTCGCCCGTCGCGCGCACGAGCGGCGGGCGGACTGTGCCCGCGAACGCGACGACGACGCCCGCGACGCGACCGCCCGCGACGACCGGGGCCCCGACGGCGTCCGCGACGTCGCCGCCCGCCTCGTCGCCGTTCTTGTGGTCCCGGCTCTCGACGTGCCGTCGACCGGTGGCGAGCACGCGCTCGGCGACTCGGCGCGCGTCGGGCTCCAGCGTCGTGCTGCCGTCGAGCGCGACCGCGCCCTCGGCCGTGACCACGGCGAGCGCGTCCGCGCCGAGGAGCTGGCGCAGCGAGCGGGCCGCGCGCCCGACGTCGTCGCCGTCGAGCCCGCCCCGCAGGTGCGTCGCGGCGCGCGACGCGAGGTGCAGGGTGCGGAACGTCGCGCGGTCCGAGTCGCTCCCGAGCTCGCGCGACCCGCGCGCGAGCCGCCACGCGAGCACGAGCCCGAGGGTGAGCAGCACGCCCACGACGAGACCGGCGACGGCGCCGGCGAACACGGGCCCGGACATGCAGCGATCGTAACCAGCGTCACGTCCCGCCCTGAGGCGTCCTCGCCTCGGCCGTCGACCAGTCGTCCTGGATCAGCGGCGTCGGCCGCTCGGCGGCCAGGCCGTGCTCGACGACGGTCGCGCGCGTGCACGACGTCGGCCCGCGCCTGGTGCGCGTGACCGTCAGGATCTCGGCGCGGACCCGCGCGACGGTGGCGCTCTCCGTCGCGCCCCACGCGCAGAAGCCTGAGGACCGCACGCCCTCCAGGGGTACGTCCTCGCGACGCTCAGACGAGGATCGCGACCAGGACGACGAACAGCACCACGAGGACGAGGAGCGTGCCGAGCCCGACGAGCAGGGCGAGCGCGACCGGGTGGGCCTGCGTCCAGGGCACGAGCCGCCGGTCGAACGCGCGGAGCTGGGCCGGCGTGACCGGCTGGTGCCAGGGTGTGAGCGGGACGCCGCGGCGCGCGAGGTCGAGCGCGACGGTCGAGAGCTGGTCGCGGTCCCACATCTGCCCGACGAGCAGGAGCAGCCGCTTCGTCGGGGCGACGACGATGAGGTGGTGCGTCGCCCCGGCCATCCCGAACGCCATGCGGTCCACGGTGACGACGCGGTCGACGTCCGCGACCGTGAACCGCTTCGTCCGGCCCCAGCCGTGCACGGTGTACGTCCCGTCGCCGAGGACGATCCGCGCGCGGTCGACCATGCGACGCCCGATCGCGTACGTCAGCGGGATCATGGACAGCGCGAAGGCGAGGAACCCGAGGGCGAGCGCCAGGTTGCCGCTCGCGATCGCCGCCGGGAGCTGCGCGAGACCCACGAGCGGCGCGAGGATCGAGATCAGCGCCATGTTGGAGCGCAGCACCTGACGCTTCGCGGCGTCGCCCATGGCCAGCTCGACCAGGGGCGGGACCGTCCCGTGCCCGGCCGTCGCCTCAGCCACGGCGGAAGAGCTGTCGTCCCGTGGCCGGGTGCAGGGGCGACCCGGCGGGGATCTCGACGGCGTTCGCCCAGACCGGGACGTCGTCCGGGTGCAGCACCCCGGCGCGGACGGCACGGTCGCACAGGCCGCGGGCGACGGCGCCGAGGCTCTCGCGGCACGAGAAGGCGCCGTCGACCAGGGACAGGGCGACGGTCGTGGCGGGAGCGTGGCCCGTCCCCGGGTCGAGCGGGCCGACCGTCGCGACGGCCCGGCCGTGCGAGACGAGCGCCGTCGCGCGCGGAGTGATCCAGCGCAGCACGTCGAGGTCGTCGAGGAAGAAGGCGCGACCGGCGCCCCCGATCTCCCACAGGGCGGCGCCCGCCCGGTGGGCGGCGTCCGAGGCGCGGCGCTTCCAGCGCTGGGAGCCGAACGCCTCGGCGACCCAGCCGGCCGCGGTCGAGGGGTCGGTCGCGAGCACGACCGAGACGGTGGGGATCTGGCCCCGCGGCGGGTCGAGCGTGACGGGGACGGGAGTGCGGGCCACGCCCGTCACCGTAGCCGGTCCGGGTCGGGACTCTCGCCGAGGCCGGCGAGCGCCCGGAGCAGGACGGCGTGACCGGACCGTGCGGCCCCGAGCAGCCAGGCGGCGAAGACGGCGCCGAACGCGAGGGGGAGGAGCGCGACGCACCACGCGACACCGTTCTGGTAGACGGCGCCGAGCGTCGCCAGCCCGGCGGCCGCGGCGAGCCAGATCGCGACCAGGAGGAGGTCCAGCCCGCTGGGCGCGACCGCCCCGCGCACCCGGACGCCGTCGGGCTCCTGGGTGAGACGGGCTCGCAGCACGCTGTGGCCGCTCGCGTGCGCACCGCTGGCCCAGCGGCGCGCGACCAGCGCGTCGCCGCGCACGCGCACCCGGACCTCCTGCCCGCGGCGGGGCAGCTCCGCGACGCAGCGCCGGACGTCGGCGGTCGAGACGCGCGGCAGGAGCAGGTCGAGGGGGACGCGGAGCACGGCGCCGAGCGTAGGCCGTCAGCAGCAGCGCGAGCCAGGGTTGGCGTCCTGCTCGGCGTGGCGCATGCGCCAGAACTCGCGCTCGGTCATCACGACCCCGCCCGGGTGCACCGCGCGCTGGTGCGCGGCGTACGTCGCGTACGCGTCGTCGCCCATGACCTGCCGCACGTACCAGCGGACGGCGCGGAGCCCCGCCACGACGGTCGCGCGGACCGTCGTGGCGGGACCCTGCGTGCCCTGCCGCACCGTCACCGGTGCCCCGTCGCGGCAGGACGCTTCTCGGGCGGCAGCGCCGCCCACTCCTTCTGGATCGCCTTCTCGGCCTTCGTCGCGACGAGGTCGGCCGGGGCGAAGCGGCGCGACGCGACGGGCGGGTCCTCGTGGTTCGTGCCGCCGCCGACGCGCAGCGCCTTCGCGGTCACGAGGACCGACGCGACGATGACGACGATCGCGAGGACGACGAACACGATCGACAGCGTGCCCTGGACGAACGTGTTGCGGACGACCGCCTCCATGGCCTCGACCGAGCCGGCCGTGCCGAACGACGTCTCGCCCGCGGCGAGCGCGTCCTTGAACGCGTTGTGGTTGGCCCAGTACCCGACCGCGGGCACGGGGGAGAAGATCTTCTCGATCGACGCCCAGATGGTGATGACCGCGGTGAACGCGAGCGGCGCCGCGACGATCCACAGCCAGCGCTGGTAGCTGCGCCCCCGCTTGGCGACGATCGCCAGCACGACGGCGAGCGCGATGGCCGCGAGGAGCTGGTTCGCGATGCCGAACAGCGGGAAGAACGTGTTGATGCCGCCGAGCGGGTCGGTCACGCCGAGGTAGAGGATGCTGCCCCACCCGGCGACCATGATCGCGGTGCACAACCACACCCCCGGGCGCCACGTCACGTCCCGGAACCTCGGCACGACGTTGCCGATCGTGTCCTGGAGCATGAAGCGCGCGACGCGCGTGCCGGCGTCGACGGCGGTGAGGATGAACAGCGCCTCGAACATGATCGCGAAGTGGTACCAGAAGCCCATCATCGCGGTGCCGCCCACGAGCTGCTGCATGATGTGCGCGAGGCCCAGGGCGAGCGTGGGGGCGCCGCCCGTGCGGGACACGATCGACGGCTCACCGACGGCCTCGGCCGTGGACGTGAGCATGTCCGGCGTGAGGTTGACGCCCATGAGGCCGAGCCCGTTGACGAAGGCCACGGCCCCCTCCACGGTGCCCCCGGTCGCGGCCGCGGACGAGTTCATCGCGAAGTAGATGCCGCGGTCGATCGAGATCGCGGCGACGAGCGCCATGATCGCGACGAACGACTCCATGAGCATGCCGCCGTAGCCGATGAAGCGCGTCTGGCGCTCCTTCTCGACGAGCTTCGGCGTCGTGCCCGACGCGATGAGCGCGTGGAAGCCGGACAGCGCGCCGCACGCGATGGTGACGAAGAGGAACGGGAACAACGCCCCGGACACGACCGGGCCCGTCTCGCCGCTCGCGAACTCGCTGATCGCGGGCACCGTGATCTCCGGCCGCACGACGATCACCGCGACGGCGAGGACGACGATGACGCCGACCTTCATGAACGTCGACAGGTAGTCGCGCGGGGCGAGCAGGAGCCACACGGGAAGGACGGCGGCGACGAAGCCGTAGACGATCACGCCGACGGCGATGGTCGTGCGGTCGAGGGTGAAGAGGTCGGCGCCCCAGGCGGTGTCGGCGATCCAGCCGCCGCCGATGATCGCGGCGAGCAGCAGGACGAAGCCGATGACCGAGACCTCGGTGATCTTGCCCGGGCGCAGGTAGCGCAGGTACACGCCCATGAACAGCGCGATCGGGATCGTCATGGACACGGAGAACACGCCCCACGGGCTCTCGCCGAGCGCGTTGACGACGACGAGCGCGAGGATCGCGACGATGATGATCATGATGAGCAGCGACGCGACGATCGCGGCGGTGCCGCCCACGCGCCCGAGCTCCTGGCGCGCCATCTGGCCGATGGTCCGCCCGCCGCGGCGCATGGAGAAGAACAGGACGAGGTAGTCCTGCACCGCGCCGGCGAGCACGACGCCGACGATGATCCAGATCGTGCCCGGCAGGTAGCCCATCTGCGCGGCGAGCACCGGGCCGACGAGCGGGCCCGCACCGGCGATGGCGGCGAAGTGGTGGCCGAACAGCACGTGGCGGTCGGTCGGGACGTAGTCCTTGCCGTCCTCGCGCGACTCGGCGGGCGTCGCCCGGCGGTCGTCGGGGCGCGTGACGTAGCGCTCGATGACCTTGGAGTAGAAGCGGTACCCGATGAGGTACGTGCACACGGCGGCGAACACGAACCAGATCGCGTTCACCGTCTCGCCGCGGACGACCGCGAGCATGACCCAGGCGATGCCGCCGAGCAGCGAGATCGCGACCCAGAGGGCGACCTTCTGCGGGGTCCAGCGGGTCCGGGTGCGGTCCTCGGGCACCGCCGTGGGGGGCAGCGACGGGTCCGGCACGATCTCCGGCTCGTCGGGGGCGGCGTTCCGCGCCGCGCGGGTGTCTGTCGTCATCGAGCCTCTCCAGGGTCGCGTCGTTGCGTCCGACCTCGGAAGGCTAGGGAGCCCGCGCGGGGGTGATCCAGGTCACGTCGACCGGCGGTCGAGGTGTGCGACGAACGGTGGCCCGCGTGCGACGAACGGCGCCCGCCGCGCGCGAATCCACGGCGCGGGCTACGGTCCTGCCGTGGCCGACGAGGGCGAGCAGGTCGAGCAGGTCCAGCAGGTCCAGCAGGCAGCGGACGGCGAGCAGGCCGAGAACCGCGAGCACGCGGGCCCTTCGTGGCGCGAGACCGTGACCGTCGTGCTGCTCGCGGTGACGGCCGTCCTCACCGCCTGGAGCGGGTTCGAGGCCAGCAAGTGGGGCGGCGAGATGTCGATCGCGTTCTCGCGCGCGTCGACCCAGCGCATCGAGGCGTCGACGCAGCGCGCGCACGCCGACACCGCCCGGTCGATCGACCTCCAGGTGTTCGGCCTGTGGCTCGAGGCGTACGCGACCGGGGACACCGAGCTCGAGGAGTTCACGCGCGCGCGGTTCACGCCCCACTTCCAGCCGGCGTTCGACGAGTGGCTCGCGTCGCGTCCCCTGCAGAACCCCGACGCCGCGCCCAGCCCGTTCGCGCTCGACGTGTACGTCCCGCCGGGCGCGGTCGAGGCGGTCGAGGCCGACGAGCGTGCGGACGCCCTCTTCGCGCAGGCGCTCGTCAACAACCAGCGGGGCGACAACTACACGCTGACGACCGTGCTCTTCGCGCTCGTGCTGTTCTTCGGCGCCTTCGCGGGCCGGTTCCGCTCCGAGCGCGCCTCCTGGGCCATGGTCGGCCTCGCGTGCGTGGTGCTCGTCGTCGGCGTCGTCTTCCTCGCGACCTTCCCCAAGATCGTCTGACGCCGCGGCCCCCGGGCACCTGTGGGCCTCGTAGCCTGGGGCGATGCAGACCTTGACGACGCCCCGGCTCACCCTCCGCCCCTGGCAGCCCGACGACGCCGACGCCGTCCTCGACATCTACTCGCGCTGGGACGTCATGCGGTTCGTCGGCGTGACGCCGCGCGTCCTGGAGCACCGCGACGAGGCGCTGGAGCGGGTCGAGCGCTGGGCGGCCGCCGACGACGGCACGCACGGGGTCTGGGCGGTCGTCCCGCGCGAGGGCGAGGGCACGGGGCTGCCCGACGGCGCGCCCGTGGGGACCATCCTGCTCAAGCCCATCCCGGCGTCCGGCACCGGCGACCCGCTGCAGCCGTCGGGCGACACGGAGATCGGGTGGCACTTCCACCCCGACGTGTGGGGCCGCGGGTACGCGTCGGAGGCGGCGGCCGCCGTCCTGGCGCACGCGTTCGAGCGGGGTCTCGACCGGGTCGTCGCGGTGACGCATCCCGACAACGCGGCGTCCCAGGCGGTGTGCCGGCGGATCGGCATGACCCACCGCGGCACGACCGACGCCTACTACGGCACGACCTGCGAGCTGTTCGACGTGACGACCCCCTGACGGGGTCGCCCGCCGGTCACGGGACCTGCGTGAGGCGCCGGACCGCGCCGAGGACGTCGACGTCGTCGTGCGGCTCGGTGTCCAGCGCGCGGTGGATGGTCATGCCCTCGATGAACGCGTCGAGCACGCGGCACGTCGCGGGGTCGAAGTGGCGGCCGAGCGCGTCGCGGCTGCGGCGCATCCAGTCGTTCCTGAGCGTCCGGTAGGCCGGGTCGCGCGCCGCGAGCGTGTAGAGCTCGTGCGACAGGACGAGGTCGCGCTGCGTCGCGAAGACGTCGTGCGTGATGAGCGTCGTGACCGCCTGCACGGCCTCCTCGGTCGTGCGCGCGTCGCTCATGCGGCGCTCGAACTGGGCGGCGGCGTCGCGCGCGAACCGGCCGAACGCCTCGCGCAGCAGCTCGTCCATCCCGGCGAAGTGGTACGTCATCGACCCGAGCGGGACGTCGGCGGCGGCCGCGACGCGCCGGTGCGACGTGCCCGCGACGCCGTGCTCGGCGACGACGTCGAGGCACGCGTCGATGATGCGGTCGCGGCGCTCGGGGTCGTGGCGGCGGGCGCGGGGGGTCGGCCCGGTCGGGGCCGCGGGGGCGCTCATGGTCAGATGTTCTCGCGGATCACCCGGGCCGGGTTGCCCACCGCGACGACGTTCGCGGGCAGGTCGCGCGTCACGACGGAGCCCGCGCCCACCACGGTGTTGTCGCCGATCGTCACGCCGGGGCACACGATCACGCCGCCGCCGAGCCACACGTTGTCGCCGAGCGTGATGGGCTCGGCGGCCTCGAGCTTGTCGCGCCGGGGCTGCGGGTCGACGGGGTGGGTCGGCGTGAGGAGCTGGACGTTCGGCCCGAGGAGGCAGTCGTCGCCGACGGTGATCGTCGCGACGTCGAGCGCGGTGAGCCCGGAGTTGACGAACGTCCGGTCTCCGAGGTGCACGTTGCTGCCGAAGTCGACCGCGAGCGGCGGCTTGACCCACGAGCCCTCCCCGAGCGACCCGAGCAGGTCGGCGAGGATCTCGCGGGCACGGGTGTCGTCGCCGTCGCCGTCGAGGACGGCGCGGTGGAACGCGTCGACGAGGACCATGCCCCGGTGGACGCCGCGCGCGATCTCGGGGTCGTCGGCGACGTACAGGTCGCCCGCGGCCATGCGCTCGTAGCTCGTGCGGTCGTCGCCGGCGAAGTAGTCGGTGGTCATGCGGTGGTGGCCTCCTCGGGCGCGGTCGTGCGGCGGTCGTGGTCATCATGCCGGTCGTGGCCGGCCGGGCCCGGTCGGCCCGTGGAGCGCCGGCGCGGGGCGAGCACCCCGGCCAGGAGCACGACGACGAGGCCGGCGAGCGGCAGGACGAGCAGCCCGGCGCGCAGGCTCGTGGCGTCGGCGACGAGCCCGACGATCGGCGGGGACAGGAGGAATCCGAGGCGCATGAGCCACGACACGAGCGTGAGCCCCGTGCCCGCGCGCAGTCCCGGGAGCTCGTCGGCCTGCTGCATCGCGGCGGGGACCAGGGTCGCGACGCCGAACCCGGCGGCGGCGAACCCGGTGATCGTGCCCGGGACGGACGGGAACGCGAGCGCGAGCCCCGTGCCGAGCAGCACGAGCCCGCCCCCGGTCCGGGCGACGGCGCGCTGGCCGAAGCGGTCGACGAGGCGGTCGCCGACGAGCCGACCGACGAACTGCGCGCCGACGAGCGCGACGAACCCGGCGGCGGCGAGCGTCGCCGGGGCGCCGAGCGATCCGGAGAGGTAGACCGCCGCCCACGTGCTGCCCGCGTCCTCCACGAGCGTGCCCGCGACGGCGACGAGGACGAGCGCGGCGAGGGCCGCGGCGGTGCGCGTGCGGGACGTCCGCGCGGCGGCGCCCGCCGCGGCGGCCTCGGTGCTGGTCGGGGCGCCCGGGGTGGTGAGCGTCCCGGCCTCGCCCGCGACGCCGTCGGGCACCTCGCCGTCCAGCCCGGGCAGGCACGCGCGCAGGGCGACGAGCGCGACGACGGAGAACAGCGCGCCGGTGATCGCCAGGTGCACGGCGAGCGGGAGGTCGAGCGCGATCGCGGCGGCGGCCATGCCACCGCCGACCACGGCGCCGACCGACCAGAGCGCGTGGAAGCCGTTGATGATCGAGCGGCCGTAGCGGCGCTGCACGCGCAGGCCGTGGGCGTTCTGCGCGACGTCGGTGAACGCGTCCGTCGCGCCCGCCGCGAACAGCGCGACGACGAGAAGCGGCAGGGCGGGCGCCAGGCCTGCGAGCAGCAGCCCGGCCGCGGTGAGCACCGTGCCCGCGACGGCGACGCGCGCCGACCCGAAGCGCCGCACGAGCGCCGCGGCCGCGAGCCCGGCGGTGATCGCCCCCGCGGGGAACGCCGCGACGGCGAGCCCGTACGTGGCGTTTCCCAGGTCGAGCCCGGCCTTGATCTCGGGGTAGCGCGGCACGAGGTTCGCGAACAGCGCGCCGTTCGTGAGGAACAGCGCGGCGACGGCGACCCGCGCCCGCCGGACGTCCGGCGCCGGCCGCACGGGAGGAGGAGACGACATGCGGACGATCGTACGCACGATGCGTACGCTCGTACACATCTGCTCACGATGCCGAACCCGGGGTTGTTCGCCAGATCGGCGTCGAGGTGGGGGGTAACCCCGGGTTCGGCGGAGGGCGGTACCGCATGAACCCGGGTTCGGCGGGGCGGGGGCGGCCTCTGCACCTAGGCTGGCGGGCATGGACACCGAGGAACGCCTGGCCGTCTTCATCGACTACGAGAACCTCGCGCTCGGCGCGCGCGAGCACCTGGGCGGCATGACGTTCGACTTCGGCCCGATCGCCGACGCGCTCGCGGTGCGCGGGCGGGTGGTCGTGCGGCGCGCCTACGCCGACTGGTCGTACTTCGACGAGGACCGGCGCTCGCTCACGCGGCACCAGGTCGAGCTCATCGAGATGCCGCAGCGCATGGGCGCGTCGCGCAAGAACGCGGCCGACATCAAGATGGTCGTCGACGCGATCGAGATGGCGTTCGAGCGCGACTACATCTCGACGTTCGTCATGTGCACGGGGGACAGCGACTTCTCCCCGCTCGTCCACAAGCTGCGCGAGCTCAACAAGCGCGTGATCGGCGTGGGCGTCGAGAAGTCGACGTCGCGCCTCCTGCCGCCGGCGTGCGACGAGTTCCTCTTCTACGACCGGCTCGAGGGCGTCGACGTCCCGGACGAGCCGGAGCCCCGCTCGGTCCGCGGCTCGCGCACGTCCGGTGCGACGGCGTCGGGCGGGGCCAAGGCGAAGCGTTCCGGCGGGCGCACGTCCGGACGTCGCAAGGCGACCGAGATCGCCGAGCCGGAGGTCGAGACCCCGGCCGCGGCGGCGCTCGCGGAGCTCGGCGAGGCCGTCGGGCGCTCGTCCCGGCGGGGCGAGCCCGTCGTGACCGAGAACGCCGAGGTCGACGGCGAGACGACGCCCGTCGAGCAGCCGGCCGACGAGCCCGCGCTCGCCGCGACGACCCCCGAGGGCGACGACGACGCGCCGTCGGGCGAGGACGTCCCCATGGAGGTGCGCGTCGCGCAGACGCTCGCGGACCTCGAGGCGTCCACGAGCGGACCCGTCACCGCGTCGGTGCTCAAGCGCACGCTCCTGCGCAAGGACCCGACGTTCAGCGAGGCCGACTACGGGTTCCGCAACTTCGGCGAGTTCCTGCGGTTCCTCGCCGACCGGAGCTTCGTGGAGCTCGCGCCGGGACCCGCGACGGGCGACCCGGAGGTGTCGCTGCCCGCGCAGGGCGACACCGACCAGGCGTTCGCGCTCGTGCGCGACGTGGTCCGGGAGGAGGGCGGCTCGACCGTCCTGTCCGGCCTGAAGAACGCGATCCGCAAGAAGCGCCCCGACTTCAGCGAGAAGGCGCTCGGGTACCGCGGCTTCCTCCAGTTCTGCAAGGCGGCGCAGGCCGCCGGCGCCGTCGACCTGGCCTGGGACGACGACGCCGACGACTACCGCGTGTCGGTCGCCTGACGCTGAGCCCGACGACGGCCCGGGCGCCGGTCTCCCGGCGCCCGGGCCCCGAGGGCCGCCGCGGTGATCAGCGCCCGACGAAGGCGAGCAGCGCCTCGTTGACCTCGGCCGCGTGGGTGACGAGCAGGCCGTGGGGCGCGCCCTCGACCTCGACGTACTCGGCGTCCGGCACGAGCTCGCGGAAGCGGCGCCCGGTCGCGTCGATCGGGAGGATGTTGTCCTTCGTGCCATGCAGGATGAGCGTCGGCTTGCCGGCCGCGCGGACCGCCTCGACGTCGGCCCGGAAGTCCTCGATCCACGTGGGCACGACGGCGTACGCGGCGACGGGGGCGGACCCGATCGCGGTGATCCAGCTCGCGCGGACGGTGTCCTCGCTGATGCGCTTCCCGAGGTTCTCGTCGAGGTTGTAGAAGTCCTTGTAGAACTGCGTGTACCAGGCGTACCGGTCGGCGCGGGCCGCCTCGGCGATCCCGTCGAACACGGACTGCGGGACGCCCTCGGGGTTGTCGTCGCGCTGGACGAGGAACGGCTCGAGCGACGCGAGGAACGCGAGCTTGGCGACACGCTCGTGCCCGTGGTTGTGGACGTAGCGGGCGAGCTCGCCGGTGCCCATGGAGAACCCGACGAGGATCACGTCGCGCAGGTCGAGCGTCTCGAGGACGGTGCTGAGGTCGGCCGCGAAGGTGTCGTAGTCGTACCCGCTGCCGACCTTGCTCGACGCGCCGAACCCGCGGCGGTCGTAGGTGATGACGCGGTGGCCGGCGGCGATCAGCTCGCGCTTCTGGAGCTCCCAGCTGTGCCCGTCGAGGGGGTAGCCGTGGATGAGGACGACCGGCTGGCCGGTGCCCTGGTCCTCGTAGTAGAGCTCGATGTCGGTGGAGTTCTCCTGCCCGACGGTGATGTACCCCATGGCCGTGCTCCCTTCGCAGAGTCGAGAGAACGATCGTTCTCCCGGTGGTCGCTACACTAGAGAACGATGGTTCTCAGCGCAAGTGGCGCGACGTGAACAGGAGATGACGATGCTCGATGACGCGAGCGCACGCACGGCGGTGGTGGCCGCCGCCGACCGGCTGTTCTACGCCCGCGGCGTCCAGTCCGTGGGGATGGACGCGGTCCGTGCCGAGGCCGGGGTGTCGCTCAAGCGCATCTACTCGCTGTTCCCGTCCAAGGACGACCTCGTGGTCGCCGTGCTGCGGCACCGCACCGAGCAGTGGGACGCGGGGATCACCCGCGCGGCGGCCGGCGCGACCACACCACGCGACCGGCTGCTCGCCGTGTTCGGCTTCCTCGACGCGTGGTTCCGCGAGGAAGGATTCCGCGGGTGCGCGTTCATCAACTCGTTCGGCGAGCTCGGCGCGACGTCGCCCGCCGTCGCCGCGGCCGTGCGCGAGCACAAGGAGTCGTTCCAGCGGTACGCCCGTGACGTCGTGCGCGAGGCGGGGCTGCCCGACGACGTCGCGCTCCAGGTCGTGCTGCTCGCCGAGGGAGCGCAGACGACGGCGGCCATCACGCAGGACGTCGACGTCGCGCGCCAGGCGCGCCGAGCGGCCGAGGCCATCCTCGACGCGGCAGTCCCGGCGACGGCCTGAGCCTGGGGCGCCTGGACCCTGGCCTCGGCGCCTTGCAGTTCACGAGGGGGGATGTGGGAGCGATTCCACGACACGCCGAGAGAGCGCTCGCTCACAAGCCCGACACCCCGTAGGTTCGCGGGCGGAGGGCCGAGGAGCGGCCCCCGCCCCGGTGCAGGGTCGCGCCGAGAGCACGTCGCGCACCGTGGCGAGACGCAGGCGGCAGCCGCCGCCGGACCTGGAGGATCGATGGACCTCGCACGTCAGCGTTCACCCCGTCCCACGCCCCTGCGGGGCGCCCGCCCACGACCCGGCCGGCCGCGACGCCGTCGGGCACCGCGCGTCGGCGAGACCGCGCGCCGCGTCGTCGCGGTCGCGGTCACGGCGCTCACCGTGAGCGCCGCGGCGCTCGTCGCGGCCCCCGCCGCGACCGCTGCGCCGGGTGACGTCATCTGGTCGGACGAGTTCGACGGCGCCGCGGGCTCGGCCCCGAGCTCCGCCCGCTGGAACCACGAGACGGGCGCCGGAGGGTGGGGCAACGCCGAGCTCCAGAACTACACGACGTCGCGCGCGAACTCGGCGCTCGACGGACAGGGCCACCTCGTCATCACCGCGCGCCGCGAGGCCGACGGGTCCTACACCTCCGCCCGCATGACGACGCAGGGGAAGTTCCAGCCGCAGTACGGGCGCGTGGAGGCGCGCATCCAGATCCCGCGCGGCCAGGGGATCTGGCCGGCGTTCTGGATGCTCGGCGGCAACCTGCCGGGGGTCGGCTGGCCGGCGTCGGGCGAGATCGACGTCATGGAGAACGTCGGCTTCGAGCCGCACCGCGTGCACGGCACGGTGCACGGACCGGGGTACTCGGGCGGCGCCGGCATCACGGGCATGTACCAGCACCCGCAGGGCTGGTCGTTCGCCGACGACTTCCACACCTTCGCGGTCGACTGGAAGCCGGGCGAGATCACGTGGTTCGTGGACGGCCAGCAGTTCCACCGCGTCACGCGCGCGAGCGTCGGCGCGAACGCGTGGGTGTTCGACCAGCCGTTCTTCCTCATCCTCAACGTCGCGGTCGGCGGGCAGTGGCCCGGGTACCCCGACGGCACGACCTCGTTCCCCCAGCAGATGAAGGTGGACTACGTCCGGGTCTACGACAACGGCTCGGGAACCTCCAACCCGAACCCCGGTGGCAGCCTCCCGACCGGGACCGGGACGATCCGGATCACGAACGGGTACTGCCTCGACGTCCCGTGGGGCCAGACGCACGACGGCAACCGCGTGCAGATCGTCCCGTGCAACGGCAACGTCGCCCAGTCCTGGACGCGGGGGAGCGACGGGACCATCAGGGCGCTCGGCAAGTGCCTCGACGTGAGCGGCAGCGGCACGGCGAACGGGACGGCGGTCCAGCTCTGGACGTGCAACGGCACGAACGCGCAGAAGTGGACCTACGACGCGGGGGCGAGGACGCTGCGCAACCCGCAGGCGGGGAAGTGCCTCGACGCCGAGGGCGGCAACCCGCTCTACGAGGGCCAGCGGTTCGTGATCTGGGACTGCCACGGCTCGACCAACCAGCAGTGGACCTTCTGACGTCCTGCCCGCTCGCCTGACGGCCCGCGTCGAGCGCTGCACGTGCGCACGAAGGGTGCACCCCGGGGTGCCTCACTCGTGCGTACGTGCACCGCTCGGCGGGTCGCTGGCGTCCGTGGTGTCGGCGGTGGTCGTGGGTCGCGGGCCGAGGCGGCTCGCGACCATCGGGAGCACGATCACCGACAGCACGCCCGCGCCGACGAGCGCCGCGCCCACGCGCGACGTCATCGCCTCCTGCTCGACCGCGATCTCCGTGAGGGCGACGAGCAGCGGCAGCGCGGTCGCGGCGTAGAGCGCGGTCTGGACGCGCTCGACCGTGGGCAGCTCGCGCCGGAACCACAGCAGCACCGGCCCGCCCCGCACGACCACCATGAGCGCGAAGAACGTCAGCGGCAGCAGCGGCGACGCGACGATGGAGTCGATGTCCAGGCCCATGCCGGAGCTGACGAAGAACACCGGAACGAACACGCCCCACGCGACCGCGTCGAGCTTCTTCTCCAGCGCCTCGACGTCGCCGGGCGCCCAGCGGCGCAGCACCATGCCGCCGACGAACGCGCCCAGCACCGCGTCGAACCCGAGCCCCGCGGCGAGCGCGAGCAGCGCGACGAGCAGCAGCACGGTGAGGCGCAGGGTGCTCTGGCCCGTCCCGTGCTCGGCCGCGCTGAAGAGGCGGTCGCCGCCGAGCGCCTTGAGGCGCCCCAGCCGGCCCGGGAGCGCGGACAGCGCGATCGCGACGACGGCGAACAGGACCAGCAGGATCGCCGCGACCCCGCTCTCGCGCGTCCCGAGCAGCACCGCCATCGCGACGATCGGTCCCAGCTCGCCCACCGCCCCGACCACGAGCACGGTGCGCCCGAGCCGCGACCCGAGCTGACCGCCGTCGCGCAGGATCGGGAGCACGACGCCCAGCGCGGTGGTCGTGAGCGCGATCGCCCCGGCCGCGACCGCGTGCGGGGAGTCGTGGCCGACGACGGCGAGGACGAGGGCCGCCCCGACGACGAGCGACGTCAGCCACGCCGCCCCGGCGCGTTTCCCGACGCGCTCGCGCAGGAGGTTCGGCTCGAGCTCGTACCCGGCGAGGAGGAACAGGAACCCCATGCCGAGGTCGGACAGGAGCGTGACGTCGGCGGGCGTCGCGAGGCCGAGCGCGGACGGGCCGATGAGGATGCCGCCGAGCAGGAGCACGACCACCTGCGGCACGCGCGACCGCGCCGGCATGAGCCCTGCGAGCAGCGGCGCCAGCAGCGCGACGACGAACACCGGGACGAGCGGGGCGTAGACGTTCACGGGCGGTTCTCCGGGTGTCGGCGGGCGGCGGGTCCCAGGATCCCGCAGCGCCGCAGGTCGCGCGCGGCGGAGGCCCGCGGCGTCGTCCGCCGGGGTTGACGGTCCGTCGCGGCCCGGCCTACGGTCGGCCCAGCCGCGGGTCCCGCGGCACCTGGATCGGCAGACAGGACCACTGAGCCGGCGCACCGTGGCGCCGGAGCCGCGCCCCGGTGAGCGACGAGCCACCAGGAGGCACCATGACCAGCACCCGCACCTGGGTCCGCGACCCGCTCGGCGTCTTCACCGCCGACGACGCCCCGGACGCGCCGGACGCGCGCGGCGGGGTCGTCGTCGAGGACGGGGTGATCGCCGAGGTCGTCTCGGCGGGAGCGCAGCCGTCGGCGCCGGTCGACGAGACGTTCGACGCGTCGCAGCACGTGCTCACGCCCGGCCTGATCAACACGCACCACCACTTCTACCAGACGCTCACGCGCGCCTGGGGGCCGGTCGCCGACGCCCCGCTCTTCCCCTGGCTGCAGCGCCTGTACCCGGTGTGGGCGCGGCTCACGCCGCGCGACCACGAGCTCGCGACGACCGTCGCGCTCGCCGAGCTGCTGCTCTCCGGCTGCACGACGGCGGCCGACCACCACTACGTCTTCCCGGCCGGCCTGGACGACGCGATCGACCTGCAGGTCGCCGCCGTCAAGCGGCTCGGGATGCGCGCGACCCTCACGCGCGGGTCCATGACGCTCGGTCAGGACGACGGCGGCCTGCCGCCGCAGTCGGTCGTGCAGAGCCTGGACGTGATCCTCGCCGACTCGCAGCGCCTCGTGGAGAGCCACCACGAGCGCGGCGCCGGGGCGCAGGTCCAGATCGCGCTCGCGCCGTGCTCGCCGTTCTCCGTGACGACCGACGCGATGCGCGAGAGCGCGGCGCTCGCGGAGGACCTCGACGTCCGCCTGCACACGCACCTCGCCGAGACGATCGACGAGGAGGACTTCTGCCGCGAGCGGTTCGGGCTGCGCACGGTCGACTACCTCGAGTCGGTCGGCTGGCTCACGGACCGCGCGTGGCTGGGCCACGGCATCCACTTCGACGACGACGAGGTGCGTCGCCTCGGGGCCGCGGGGACCGGCGTCGCGCACTGCCCGACGTCGAACATGCGCCTCGCGTCCGGGATCGCGCGGGCCGTGGAGCTCGAGGACGCGGGCGCGCCCGTCGGGCTCGGGGTGGACGGCTCGGCGTCGAACGACGCCTCGACGATGATCCTGGAGGCGCGCCAGGCGCTCTACCTCCAGCGACTCAGGTACGGGGCCGACATCCCCGTGACGCGCGCGCTCGGCTGGGGCACGCGGGGCTCCGCACGCGTCCTGGGCCGGGACGACGTCGGCGTGCTCGCCGTCGGCAAGCAGGCCGACCTCGCGCTGTGGCGCCTCGACGAGCTGCGCTTCTCCGGCTCCCACGACCCGGTCGCCGCGCTCCTGCTGTGCGGCGCCGACCGCGCGGACCGCGTCATGGTGGGCGGCGAGTGGCGCGTCGTCGACGGCGCGATCCCGGACCTCGACCTCGGCGCCCTGGTCGCCGAGCACTCGGCCGCAGCCCGCCGCCTCGTCGCGGGCTGACGCCCTCGCGAGCTGTCAGCACGTGGTCGCGCTCCAGGACGACGAGGTGCTGACAGCTCGCGGGGGTGTTCGCGCTGGCCACGTGCGAGTTGCCGGAGGGGACTTGACACACGTCACACTCGGCGTTCGAATAGTGGAAGTAGTTTTCCGCCAAGCGGAACGATAGCTGACGAGGAGGTCCGCTATGAACGCGCGAGCCACGAGGGCCACGGACGGCGCAGAACGTCGTCCGGTACGCCCCGAGGACGAGCGGCTGCCCATCGGGTCGACGTTCGGGTACGGGTTCCAGCACGTGCTCACGATGTACGGCGGCATCATCGCCCCACCGCTCATCGTGGGCGGCGCCGCCGGGCTGACCGGGGCCGAGATCGGGACGCTCGTCGCGGCGTCCCTCTTCATGGGCGGCCTCGCGACGATCCTGCAGACGCTCGGCATCCCGTTCTTCGGCTCGCAGCTCCCGCTCGTGCAGGGCGTGTCGTTCGCGGGCGTGTCGACGATGGTCGCGATCGTCAACGGCGGGGGAGGGATCCCCGGGGTGCTGGGCGCGGTGCTCGTCGCGTCGGCGGTCGGCCTGCTCATCACGCCGTTCTTCGCGCAGATCATCCGGTTCTTCCCCCCGGTCGTCACGGGCGTCGTCATCACGACGATCGGGCTGACCCTCATGCCCGTCGCGGCCAACTGGGCGATGGGCGGCAACGCGAGCGCGCCCGACTACGGCTCGGTGAGCAACATCGGCCTCGCCGCGCTGACGTTCGCGATCGTCATCCTGCTGTCGAAGGTGGGCAGCGGCACGATCTCGCGCCTGTCCATCCTCATCGCGATCGTCGTCGGCACCCTCATCGCCCTCGCGCTGGGCAAGGCGGACTTCTCCGGCGTCGGCGACGGCCCGGTCGCCGCCTTCCCGTCGTTCCTCGGCTTCGGCGCCCCGACGTTCGAGATCGCCGCGATCATCTCGATGCTCATCGTCATCCTCGTGACCCTCACCGAGACGACGGCGGACATCATCGCCGTGGGCGAGATCGTCGGCACGAAGGTGGACCGCAAGCGCATCGCGAACGGTCTGCGCGCCGACATGGCGTCGTCCGTCGTCTCGCCGTTCTTCGGCTCGTTCACGCAGTCGGCGTTCGCGCAGAACGTCGGGCTCGTGGCCATCACGGGCGTGAAGTCGCGGTTCGTCGTCGCGGCGGGCGGCGCGATCCTCGTGGTCCTCGGCCTCCTCCCGGTCCTGGGCCGCGTCGTGGCCGCGGTCCCGACGCCGGTCCTCGGCGGTGCGGGCGTCGTGCTGTTCGGCTCGGTGGCCGCCTCGGGTATCCGCACGCTCGCGAAGGTCGACTACTCCCGGCCGATGAACCTCATCATCGTGGCGGCGTCGATCTCGTTCGGCATGATCCCCATCGCCAAGCCCGACTTCTACGACCAGTTCCCCACGTGGTTCGGCATCATCTTCCACTCGGGCATCAGCTCCGCCGCGGTCATGGCGATCCTGCTCAACCTGCTGTTCAACCACGTCAAGCTCGGCAACCCGCCCGACCCGTCCGTGTTCGCCGCGGGCGCGGAGCACGGTGCGAGCGCGGTGGACGAGGACGACCTCGACGACCTCGAGGACGACGGCGTCATCAACGGCTCGACCCGTCGGCCCGCGGCCACCGACACGGTCCCGCCGGCGGAGCCCGCGGCGAACCCCGCGCCCGTCGCGGGCGAGCAGCAGGTCGACGGGGCGCCCTCCCCGGCGCCCGAGGCGGCGCCCGCGGGTGGTGCCGCCGACGGCGAGAGCACGACTCCCCGGCAGCACGCGGTCGCCCCGCTCCCGCGGACCGCGACCCCGTAGACGCACCTGCCGAGCAGGCACAGCGTCGTGCCCGACGCCGCCCCGCACCCGAGCGACCCCCTCGCGCCGGGTGCGGGGCGCCGTCGTGCCCGGCGTGTTTGGTTCGAGGGTGCGCGATCCTGCAGCGAGGTGGCTCAGCGCATCGACGGCATCTGTGTGTGGTCGAACCGGAGCCGGTGCTGCGTCGACTCGGAGCATGCCCAGTAGGGACCCGCTGGGGACGGTGTCAGCGTCAGGGTGCCGGGGCTGTCCGGGCGGCAGTATGGACAGAAGCTGCTCGGAACGTCCGAGCGGACGACCCTTCCGTTCGGGTCGCGTTCGAGCAGCCCGAGCCCGAGCGGAAGACAGTGGAACTTGTTGGCGCGGAGGTCAGCATGAGCACGGACGGCGAGGAACGCGACAGCAAGGAGGCCCAGGCCGACGACGACCAGAGTCATCGACAAGACCGGAACGTCGAACCTTGTGCCGAGGAGCGTGGTTCCGATCCCCAGGGCGCCGGCGACGATTGACAGCAGGTCCGGTGGGAGCAGGAGGGACCGGACAGTTCCGCGCTCGTAGTCGATCGGGACACGAGTGTCCCACTCGGCTCCCGTCTTGACCGTGACATCGCGCCCGGCGCTGACCCCGCCGCCGATGTTGACGCCAGGGCCGTCGTTGCTCTGGCAGATCCGTGCATGTCGGACTGTCGGACTGCCGCATCGGGAACAGAATCGCGCATCGTCAGCGATCGGTGTACCGCAGCTGCACGGCACAGCAGGCTCTGTCATGGTTTTCCCCCTGGTGTTCGCGAGTGCCAACGGAACGGTCAAGCTCATCGGACACGGTAGGGCGGGGGTCCGACACCCGACCCGAGCGGGTGGAACACCGCGTGCACGGACGTGCGCCGACGACGGTGCACAATGAACGGATGACCTACCGCGTCCTGAGGCTCATCCTGTCGCTGCTCGCCTACGTGCTGCTGCGACCACAGGTGACCGGACGCAACAACATCCCGCGCAACGGGGCGGTCATCCTCGCGAGCAACCACCTGTCGTTCATCGACTCGATCCTCATCCCGATCGTCGCGCCGCGGCACGTCACGTTCCTCGCCAAGGCCGAGTACTTCACGGGCCGCGGGCTCAAGGGCCGGCTCTCGCGCTGGTTCTTCACGACGATCGGCATGATCCCCGTCCAGCGCGACGACCCGCGCGCCGGGCAGCGCTCGCTCGAGGACGCGCTCGAGGTGCTGCAGCGCGGCGGCGCGTTCGGCATCTACCCCGAGGGCACGCGCTCGCGCGACGGCAAGCTGCACGCCGGCCGCACCGGTGTCGCCTGGCTGGCGCTCGCGGGGCACGCCCCGGTCGTCCCCGTCGCCGTGCGCGGCACGGACAAGGTGCAGCCGATCGGCAAGCGGATCCCGCGCCTGCACCGCGTCGAGGTGCACTTCGGCAAGCCCATCGACCCGCAGCGCCAGATCACGGCGGGCACCAAGCCCGCGCAGGCACGGCGCGAGCTCACGGACGAGGTCATGGCGTCGATCCACCGCATGAGCGGCCAGGACCTCGCGGCCTGACGCTCAGAGCGAGCTCAGCCCGAACGCCGTCGCGAAGCCCAGCACGGTCACCAGGCCCGTGACCGGGCCGCCGAACTCCGTGGCCTCCGGGATCATCGTGTCGACGAGCATGGTGAGCAGCGCCCCCGCGGCGAACGCCTGCGTGACCGCCACGACCGCGGGCGACGCGCCGTCGAGCGCGACGTAGCCGATCCCGGCCGCGAGCGCCGAGACCAGGGTCGTCGACCCCCACAGCACCCAGAGCCGTGACGGCTTCGTGCCCGCCTTGAGCAGCCCCGACGTCGCGGACATCGCCTCGGGCAGGTTCGAGACGAACACGGCGGCGAGCATCGCGACGCTGACCCCGCCGCCCCCGATGAGGGTCGCGCCGAGCACGACCGACTCGGGGATCCCGTCGAGCACCGTGCCGAGCGCGATCGCCGCGCCGCCCGTGCCGCCCGCCGCCTGGACGGACTCCGCCTGCACGCCGGTGGACCGCTTGCGGCCCTCGCCGCCCATCCGGTCGATGATGCGGTCGCCGACGAAGAACGTCAGCGCGCCGCCCGCGAGGCCCGCGAGCAGCACGAGCCCGCTCGCGTGCGTGGACGCGTCCTCCACGAGGTCGTACGCGACCGCGCTGATGAGGACGCCCGAGCCGAACGCCATGATGAGCCCGACGAGCCGCTGGCCCGGCGGTCGCCAGAAGACCAGCGCCGCGCCGAGGAGCAGCGACGACGCGCCGACGAGGCCCCACCAGAAGCCGACCATGCGCCCATTGGACCAGCGGCCGGGCGCGACCGCGCGGGGACGGGCGGTCGGCTCGTGCGGTTCCCCCGGCCGGGGGAGGCGCGCCCTGCCCGGTCCCGGGAGACTGGGGCCATGACGCCCGACGACGCCCGCCCGACCCGTGCGGCGACCGCACCGGGGCGGGGCGGATGGGGACGGGTCGTCGCACCGTTGCGCAGCGCGACCACCGTCCGGGCGGGCGTCTACCTCGTGGTCGGCGGAGTGGTCGCGGGCGCGTACGTGACGCTGGTCGCCGGGTTCGTGCAGATGTTCGCCTCGCTGCAGACGCCGCGCGTCGCGATCCTCGTCCTGGCGCTCGTCTCCGCGGTCCTCGTGAGCACGCCGCCGTTCCTGGCCACGGTGCGCTCGCTGGAGATCGCGGCGGTCCGGACGTTCCTCGACGTCGACGTGCCGCTGCCCGCACCGGGGGCACCGGCAACCGGTGCGGCCACGCGCTGGCGCGCCGCGGCCTGGTACGGGCTGCACCTCACGCTCGGTGCCGCGGTGCTCGTCGTGGTGCTGTTCCTCGTCCCGGTCGCGACGCAGCTCGTCCTCTCCGCGACGGGCGTGGAGCCGGTCCTCCTCACCGACTGGCGGCCGTGGGAGGCGCTGCCCGCATGGACGTGGCTGGTCACCGCGGTGCTCGCGCTGCTCGCCGTCCCGTACGCCGTCGCGCTCGCGCGCGCGGTGCTGCGGCAGGCGGCGCTCCCGCTCCTCGGCCCCGACCAGACGGAGCGCATCGCGGAGCTCGAGGCGGCGGCCGACCGCGACGCCGAGCGGGGCCGGCTCGCGCGCGAGCTGCACGACTCGGTCGGCCACGCGCTGACCGTCACGACCCTGCAGGCCGCCGCGGCCGCCCGTCTCCTCGACCGCGACCCGGTCGCCGCGCGTGCCGCGCTCGCCGCGATCGAGGAGACGGGGCGCACCGCCATGGCGGACCTCGACCACGTGCTCGGCCTGCTCCGCGCGGACGTCGCCGCGGCCACGGGCGACGGCTCGCGCGCGCCCGTGCGAAGCCCGGCGCGCACGCTCGCCGACCTCGACGCCCTGCTCGACGACGCGCGCCGCACCGGGGCGGACGTGCGGCGCACGGGCGGTGACGCGCGGGCCGACGTCCCGCGCGCCGTCTCGCAGGAGGCGTACCGCGTCGTGCAGGAGGCGCTCACGAACGCGCTCCGGCACGCCCCGGGCGAGCCGGTCGCCGTCGGCGTGGCGGGGGGTCCCGGCGGCGCGCTGGTCGTCGAGGTGCGCAACCCGCTGGGTCCGGGTGCACCGCGCCGGGCCGCCGAGGACCCCGAGCGCGAGCGCCGTGGTCTCGCGGGGATGCGGGAGCGGGCCCACCTGCTGCGCGGGGAGGTCTCGGCGGGTCCCGCGCCCGACGGCGGCGCGTGGGTCGTGCGCGCGACGTTCCCCCTGGCAGGATCGGGCGGATGACCGACGGGACGACGCGCGTGGTGCTCGTGGACGACGAGCCCCTGGTGCGCGCGGGGTTGCGCGTCATCCTCGGCGCGGAGCCGGACCTCGAGGTCGTCGGCGAGGCGGGGGACGGCGCGGAGGTGCCGGGCGTCGTCGCGCGGGCGCGACCCGACGTCGTGCTCATGGACGTGCGCATGCCGCGCGTCGACGGGATCGCGGCGACGCGGGCGCTCCTCGCGCGCGACGACGCGCCGCGCGTGCTGGTCCTCACGACGTTCGAGAACGACGACCACGTGCTCGACGCGCTGCGCGCGGGCGCGCACGGTTTCCTGCTCAAGCGCGCGCGGCCCGAGGAGGTCGCGCAGGCCGTGCGGGTCGTCGCGCGGGGCGAGTCGCTCCTGTTCCCCGACGCGGTGCGGCGCCTCGCGACGGCCCGCCCGCCCGCGGGCGACGAGCTGCGCGCCGCGCAGCTCACCGAGCGCGAGGGCGAGGTGCTGCGGCTCGTCGCGCAGGGGCTGTCGAACGCGGAGATCGCGGGCGAGCTCTACCTCGGCGTCGAGACGGTGCGCACCCACGTCGGCAACGTCCTCGCGAAGCTCGGGGTGCGCGACCGCACGCAGGCCGTCGTGCGCGCCTACGAGTCGGGCTTCGTCCGGGTGGGCTGACCGGCCGCGAGCGTTCCCCCGCACGGGGGAGCGACGTCGTCGCCGCGGGTGATCCGTCGCGGCCCGCCGGGCGCGAGGGTCGAGTCATGAGCACACGAACCCCGCCCCCGTCCTCCGTCACCACGCCGTCGGGCCCGCGCACGGTCGTCGTCGGGTCCCTCGCCGGTGCGCCGCCCGGTCCTGGGGCGCACGCGGCCCGCGGGCGGTGGATCGCCCCGACAGCCGCCGCGTGGTGGGCGGTCGGGGGCGTCGCGGCCCTCGTCGTCACCCTGACCGGCGGCACGCTCGCGGTGGGTGACGCGAACGACCTGTCGTTCGGTGCCCTGAGCGGGGTCGCGGGCTCGACGCTCACGCCCTGGGTCGCGGTCCTCGCGCTCGTCGGCGCGGCGACCGCGCTGCGGGCGTGGCTCGGGGCCCGGCACGGCACCGTCGGCCGGGCCGACCGCGCGCTGACGGTCGCGGCCACCGCGGTCGTCTCGGCCGGGGTCCTCGCGCTCACCGACGCGTCGATCCTGGCGCGGCTCGGGTACCTGCCGGTCACGCTCGTCATGGCGCCGTTCGACCCGGTGATCCGGGCGGCGTTCCAGGACTTCCTCGGCGCGGGCCCGCTGACGCAGCTCGCGCTCCTGGCCGGCGCGGCGCTGCTCGTCGCCTCGACGTGGCGGTTCGTGCGCCGGGGGGTCGGTGCGTGCGCGTCGTGCGGACGGCGGCACGACGGCCACGACCCGGCCTGGACGACGCCCGCGGCCGCGGCGCGCTGGGGCCGGACGGCCGCGCTCGTCGCCGCCGCGATCCCGACGTTCTACGCGGTGACGCGTATCGCCTGGGTCCTCGGCATCCCGCTCGGCTTCTCGGCGGAGAACGTCGCCGACCTCGCCGGGGAGGACGGCCTGGTCGCGGCGCTCGGGCTCGGCGGCTTCGCGCTCGTCGGCGCCGTGCTCACCCTCGGCCTGTTCCAGCGCTGGGGCGAGGTCTTCCCCCGGTGGATGGTCGGGCTCGCGGGCCGCAGGGTCCCGGTCGGGCTGGCGGTCGTCCCCGCGACGATCGTGGCGGTCGCCGTGCTCCCCGCGGGGCTCTCGCTCATCGTCATCGGGCTCGGCGAGAGCCGGCTGGCGCTCACCGCGGACTCGTGGGGCGCCGTCGGCCCGACGTTCCTGTGGCCGCTGTGGTCCCTCGCCCTCGGCGCGGCCACCTACGCCTACTGGCTCCGCCGCCGCGGCACCTGCCGCGCCTGCGGCCGCGGGTAGCGCCGACCCCCGCACGTCGCTCGCCGTCGAGCACGACACCGCACGCGGTCGAGCACGACATGAGGGTCGCTATCCGACGGTTGACGGCCCTCATGTCGTGCTCGGCGGCTACTGGGGCTCGACCGGGCCGTCCTGGCCGGCGACGAGGTCGCCGCAGCTCGTTGCCTGCGCCGTGGTGACGACCGGGTCGTCCGGGGCCGCGTCCTGCGCGACCGTCTCCTCCTCGCCGTTCGTGGCGGTCTTCGCGCCCGCGTCGAGGTCGACGAAGGTGCGGGACACGGTGAAGGACGCGCCGTCGTCGGACACGGCGTTCAGGCCCGCGAGGTGCAGCTCGCCGTCGACCTCGGTGCAGCCGACGCCCGTGCCGAACCCGGTGAACCCCTTGTCGAACGTGTACTGCTCGCCCTGGGCGTTCTGCGTCGGGGTCACCGCGCAGTCGGCGGCGGAGAACAGCAGGACCTCGCGCCCGGTGTCGACGAGCGCGATCGGGGCCGTCGCGTCGCCCGCAGCGACGAGCTGGGCGATCGCGCTCGCCGCGACGGGGCTCGCGGACTCGATCGGCGCGGAGAACGTCGCGCCCGACGCCGTCGTGATCCCGAACGCGCGGTCCGCGCCGCCGGTCAGCCACGCGGTGTCCGGGCGGCCGTCGCCGTCCACGTCGACGATCTCGTGCGTGCCCGCCCCCGCCGGGACGCCGTCGCCCGCCGCGGGGCACCCCTCGGCGGCGGGCGTCGACGTGTCGTCGCTCGGCGTGCCCGGGTCCGTCGGCGACGGGTTCGGGGACTCCGTCGCGGTCGGGGTCTCCGCCGCGGGCGCGTCCTGCGTCGGGCGGTTGACGAGCCACACGACCAGGGCGATCACCAGCACCGCCACGATAGTGAGCACGATCCACGGCCAGGTCCGCCGCGGCTGCTCGGGTTCGGGCTCGGGCGTGGGGAAGGGCAGCTCCGGCGTCGTCATCCCCTCAGGCAATCACCCGCGAGGACGCGCAGCATCCCGGCGCGCCGGGCGGCCCGGCGCGCGAGGACTCGTCGGCGCGTCCTAGCGGCCCAGAGCCCGGGCGAGGGCGCGGGTGAGGGCGTCGCCGTCGGGGCCGTGCGCCGTCGGGACGCCGCGCACCTCGCCGGGCAGGCTGCCGGGTGCGGGCAGCGGCGAGCCGTGGGCGAGGACCTGCTGCGCGGGCGTGAGCTCGCGGATCGCGACGGCCGCGACGTGGTCGGGGTGCCGGCGCGCGGCGCGCGCGTAGATGTCCGGGTCGTGCTGGCCGTCGTCGCCCACGAGCAGCCAGTCGACGTCGGGCAGCTCCCGGAAGAGGCGGTCGAGCGACGTGTCCTTGTGCTCCGGGCCGCTGCGGAACCAGCCGGTGTTCGTCGGGCCCCAGTCCGTGAGCAGGAGCGGGCCGGGCGGGAACCCGTGGCGCTGCAGGAACCGGCGCAGGTTCGCGGCCGTGTTCCAGGCGCCCGTGGACAGGTAGACGAACGGGGTGCCGGGGCGCTCGGTCGCGATCCCGCGGTAGAGGGCCGCCATGCCCGGCACGGGCACGCGCGCGCTCGAGTGCCGGACGAACGTGTTCCACGCGGCGATGAGGGGGCGCGGGACGGCGGTCACCATCGCGGTGTCGTCGATGTCGGACACGACGCCGAGCCGGCGCCCGTCGGCCACGACGAACACGCGGCCCGTCGCGACCGCGCCCGAGGACGGGCGGAACGTGACGTCGTGCCAGCCGGGGGCGAGCGCGACGTCGATCGTCGCGTCGAGGTAGCCGCTGCGGTCGGAGACGAGGTCGACGGTCGCGTCGCCGACGTGCACGCGGACCTCCTCGCGCGGGGCGGGCGCGGTGAAGAAGTAGCGCCAGCCGCGCCGGTCGGCGGACTCGCGCTCGTGCAGCGCGGGGTCGAACGCGGGGCTCGCGAGGAGCACGCGCGCCAGCACGCGCACGCGCCGCGGGGTGCCGTACCCCGCGAACGGCTCGACGCGGGGGCGCCACCCGCGCGCCTTCTGGAAGCGGGAGACGACGGCGCGCCACCGGTCCTCGATCCGCGCCGCCCGGTGGGGTCGCTGGGTCACGGCGTGCTCGGTCGGGGTCGAGGTCATGGGGGCGCGGCGGTCTCCGGTCGACGTCGGGGGCTGGTCCCCACTGTGTCACACCCCGGTGACGTCGCACCGTCGGGACGCAGGCGCGTCCCGCGCGTCGGGCACCGATGAGATCCGGGCGCGGCCACGGTCCACCCCGACGTCCGACGAGCCTCGACAGGAGCACCCCATGACCGAGACGCCCGCCCCGACCGTCGACCACGGCGACCTGCTCGCCGCCTACAGCACGCCCGAGGCGCCACGGGTGCCGTGGTCAGCCGTCCGGGAGGCGCTCGAGCGTGCGGGGGTGTCGTGGGTGTCGACGGTGCGGCCCGACGGGCGGCCCCACGTCACGCCCCTGCTCACCGTGACGGCCGACGGCGCTCTGTTCTTCTGCACGGGGCGCGACGAGCGCAAGGCGCGCAACCTCGCGGCGAACCCGCACGTCGTCCTCACGACCGGGGCCAACCGGTACGAGGAGGGCATGGACGTCGTGGTGGAGGGCGACGCGGTGCGCGTCACCGACGACGCGACGCTGCACCGCCTCGCGGAGCGGTGGCGCTGCAAGTACGACTGGCACTTCGAGGTCCGCGACGGCGCGTTCTGGGACACGGCGGGCGGCGGCGGGGAGGCGTACGTGTTCGCCGTGCGGCCGGACGTCGTCTTCGCGTACGCGCGCGGGGCCGAGCACACGGCGATGCGGTGGCGGTTCGGCGACGGCGCGCCGTCGACCGGCCTGGGCGCGGCGCGCGCACCGCAGCCCGCCCCGTGAGGCGGGCTGCGGCGTCGATCGGGTGCGGACGGACGTCAGTTGCGCGTGATGGTGAAGGTCGACGTCGTGTTCTCGATGTCCCGGAAGTTGCCCGAGAACGTGAGGTTGGTGAACGTCGCCGTGCCGACCGCCGGGCCCTGGCCCGCCTCCGGCATCGGGTTGGCCCAGATGCCGTAGCCCGACTTGGCGTCGTACCGGTCACCGCTCTTCTTCGCCCCCGTGATGGTGACGTTGGTGAAGGTCGGGTTCTGGAACGTGTTCTGCGGCTGCCCGCCGACGTAGTTCGTCTGGAACATGATCCCGGAGTACGTCGGGTCGATGACGTCGAGGTTGTTCACCTGGATGTTCCCGAACGACTTGGACGCCGAGAACATCCACACGGCCCCGAACACCTGGTCGCCCCAGAAGTGCCCGCCGGAGCGCACCACGGTGAGCCCGTCGAACACGGTGGGCGCCGGGCCGAAGCCCTCCATCGGGTACCCGAAGTCGAGCGAGCTGATCGTGACGCCCGAGTAGACGAGGGTGTCCGCGATGTAGATGTTGCGGAACGTGTTGTCCTGGCCGCCGTAGACCGCGAGGCCTGCCGCACGCCACGTGTTGGTCGACGTGAGGTTCTCGAACACGTTGCCGCGCTGCCCGCTGCCGCCGTTGTCGGTGGCCGCGAAGAGCGCGAACGAGTCGTCGCCCGTGCCGCGCGCCTGGTTGTTGTGCACGTGGTTGTTCGCGCTGCCGTTGGTCATGTTGATCGCGTCCGCGAACGTGTTGCGGATGCGGGAGTTCGTGACCTCCGAGTCGTCCATGTTGGACGCCCAGAACATGCAGATCATGTGCTCGACCCAGATGTTGTCGATCGTCATGTCCTTCACGTTGGCGAAGTCGAAGACCTTGCCCGGGCCGTCGATGCGCGACGTGTAGTTCCCGAAGTACGCGAAGTCGCGGAACGTGGAGCCGTTCGCGCTCGCCTCGGCACGGAAGCCGACGTCGGTGTTCTCCTGGCCCTGCGGCGCGAAGAACCGCGTGAACCACGGCCCGGCACCGACGACGTCGACGCCCTTGCCGTAGACCTGGAACTTGCTCGACGTCTGGTAGTCGCCGGCTGGCAGGTAGACGCCCTTGAGCGTGCCCGTCGTGTCCATCCGGACCTTGTCGAGCGCCGCCTGGACGTCCTGGTGCGTGAAGCCGGCGGGCTGCGTGTACTGCGCCGGGTTCGGGTTCGCCTGCGGCGTCGCGAGCTCGAGGTCGACGAAGTCGATCGCGTACTGGCTCGTGTTGCTCGCCGTCTTCTGGAGGCGGATCGTCGAGCCCGCCGGGACGGTCGTGCCGAGCAGCGTGCTCGCCTCGTCGTAGACGTGCCGTGGCGCGCCCTGGCCCGGCTGGTTGCCCGGGTTGGTCTCGTTGCCGTAGAGCCACGCGTAGCGCGAGGTGAGGTCGATGTTCTTGAGGAACTGCCCGTCGACGTAGATCGCGAGGGTCGCGGTCGTCCCGCCGCCGCCCGCCGAGTCGGGGATGGAGAAGCGGGTCAGCAGGGTGTTCGTCGGGGCCTTGGTGGTCCACTCGACGTACGCGCCGGTCTGGTTGAGCGTCACCGCGCGCCGGCCGGAGGCCTCGCCCGCGAGGTCGCCGACGACGCGGTTGGGCGCCAGCACGGTCGCGCCGCCGCCCGTGACGCCGTCCTCGGCCTCGTAGGTGTCGAACGGCAGGTTGGCGCCGCGCCCGACGAAGAGCGGTCGGGTGGCGGTGTTGTTGGCCTGCTTCGCGGCGACCTCGGTCGAGTCCGGCGCGGCGACGACCTTGACGTCGTAGTTGCCGTTCGCGGCGGTCCACGGGCCGAGGTCGACGCTCGCGCTGCTCGCGCCCGCGGCGATCGCTCCGCTCGCGGAGCCCGTGAGGGTGCGCACGACGGCGCCGGTCGCCTTGTTCGTCACGGTCACGGTCAGGCCGTGCGCGGCCGTCGACGTCGCGACGTTGCCCTGGTTCGCGATCGTCGCCGAGAACGTCACCGTGCCGCCCGCGGACGGGTTGCTGGGCGACCACGTGAGCGTCGGGACGAGGTCCGAGCTCGGGACGGCGGTGACGACGAGCGGGGTCGGGTTCGCGTACGCGTTGTTGCCCTCGTTCTGCTCGGCGACCGTGCCGCCCGCGTCGGCGACCGCGCCGATCGCGTAGCTCGCGGCGGGACGGGCGCCGACGTCGGCCGTGACGGTCACCTGGGCGCCGGCCGCGAGGCCGCCGACCGGCTTGGTCGCGACGGTCTGGCCGTTCAGCGTGAACGCGACGTCCGTCGCGGCGGACGCCTGCGTACCGATGTTCTTCACGACCGCCGACAGCGTGATCGCCTGCGACTCGAGCGGCGAGGCGGGCGTCGCGGTGACGCTCGTGACGACGAGGTCCGGGTTGGGCGCGGCGGTGCCGAACACCTGGAGCTCGGCGACCTGGCCGTTGCCGGAGCCGGTGTTGCCGGTGAAGCGCAGGCGCACGTCCTTGGCCGTGCCCGTGACGGGGACCGTCACGGTGTTCCCCGTGCTCGGCGAGAACGCGTAGCCCGCCGACGGCCTGAGCGTCTGCCACGCACCGGTCGCGGTCGCGCGGCCCTGGACCTCGAAGGTCTGGGTGCGCGGGCCCCACACGGAGGCGGGCGGGAGCTTGACGACGACGTCCGTGAGCTGCGCGGCGGCGTCGAGCGAGACCGTGAGCGTGCTCGGGTACTGGCCGCCCGCGCCCTCCCAGTAGGTCGAGGTGCTGTCGTCGTTCGCGTTCTTCGCCACGAACTGCCACTCGGTCGACGACGCCTCGATCGGCTTGTTCAGCGCGAGGTTGGTGCCGGTCGGAGGCTCCGGGTCGCCGGGGCCGCCCGGGTCGGTGCCGCCGGCCGTGCCGCGCACCTCGAGCTCGGAGAGCTGGCCCGCGGGCCAACCCGTGTTCGCGGTGATCTGCACGCGCACGTAGCGGGCGGACGTGTCCGGCACGTCGATCGTCACGGTGTTCCCCGACGCGGGGTCGAACGCGTACGCCTGCGACGCCTTGATCGTGGAGAAGGTCGAGCCGTCGGTGCTGGACTGCACGCTGAGGGTCTGGTTGCGCGTCTCCCAGCCCGTCGGGAGCTTGAGCACGAGGTCCTCGACCGTGGCGGCCGCGCCGAGGTCGACCTGCGCCCACTGCGGGAACGTGTTGTTGGTCGACTCCCAGTAGGTGCCCTGGTTGCCGTCGGTGAGGTTGCCGGACAGGTACGGCGAGTTGTTGCTGCTCGCCGCCGTCGGCTTGCCGGCGGACAGCACGGTGGGCGCCGCCGTCGCGGTGGTCGTCAGGCCGAGCGGGACGAGCAGGGCCGTCGCCGCCGCGGTCGCGGCGAGCAGGCGGAGCCGGCGCTGCGGCGCCCCGGCGGGTGTGCGGTTCGACGTGCTGGGTCGATGTCTCATCGATGTCCTCGATCTCCCGTCGTCGTCGACGGGCGTCAGGCCGCGCCGAGCGCGACCCCGCGCCGGACCGGACGCCCGGGTCGGAGGACGGGCCACGGCGCACGTCCGGCCGGGGGCCGGCTGGCTCGGGTCAGTACCTTCGAGAATTGCGGTACCGCTGTGCCGCACCGCACAACGGAGTGTTGATTTCTTGCGTCAACACGCAAGAACGCTACTGCCGGGTGAAGGACACGTCAAGAGATGTCGCAAGCACCCGATGCGCCCGGTTCGTCGCCGTCTGTCGAGACAGGGCCCTGGCCTGCGAGGTACAGCCGAGGTCCGACCGAGGCTCTACCTCGGTGGACCACGGGTCTACGTCGGTGGACCGGGGGCACGCCGGGGGAGTCAGTGGCGAGGGTCGCGGATCGCCGCGGTGAAGAGCTGCCAGCCGGTGTCGGTGTGGGAGACGGAGAAGAGATAGGGGCGGTCGACGCGGAAGCTGAGCGGGACGATCTCCGCCTCCGACGACATCGCCAGCGCGCCGATCTCCGTCACGGCCGCCGCGACGGTGCCTTCGGCGTCGACCTGGAGCATCGCCTGCTGCTTCGCCTGCGACACGAACAGGTCCTCGTTGCTGATGCCCCTGAGGTCCGGTGGGTCGACGGGGTCGAACAACCCGCCCAGCCCGGCGGCGGTGAGCGCGGGGAGCAGGTCCGTCGCGCGCTCGACCGGGATGTCGAGGGTCGGCATCGTCAGCGCCACCCGCTGCGGCGTCGCTGCGTCGAGCGCCACGCGCAGCGCGGTCGTGCGTGCCGGCGTGATCGTCGCAGGGTCGGTCCCCTCCGGAGGCAGGACGACGTCCGCGTGGAACCCGTCGACGTAGGGGAGGCGCACGCCGCGCCAGCCGTCGTGCTCGGCGTACGCCCACGACTCGGTGAGCGACAGCGACTCGACGTCCACCTGCTCGGCGGTCGAGAGCCGGAACGGTGCCGGCCGGGTCTCGCCCTCGTCGAACGGCGCCTCCCACCGCGCCGCGAAGAGCACCGCGTTCTGCAGCACGAGGCGGAGGTCGACGTCCGGTTCGACCGCGCTCTTCTCGATGAGCCCGCCCGTGTGGAACCGGACCCAGTCGCTCAGCGGGGCGATGCCCGACGCCGTCCCGAGGTCCCCCGTGTGCAGGACCCCGGCGCCGTAGCCGGTCGCGAGCGCCTCGAGGTAGGTGTCGTGGACCTGTGCCTGGTCGTCGAGCACGACCTGGTTCGCGACGTGCACGAGCGGGGTCTTCGGCAGCTCGTCCTTCTGCACGAGGGCGGGGTCGCCGTCGTAGTCCTGGAGCGCGGCGAGCAGGGCGTTGACGGCGTCGGTCCGGTCCTGCCCGCTCGCGCCGAGCGCGGCGTCGAGCGAAGCGGCGGTCTCGCCGCGCGCGCCCTCCGCGAGCATGGACAGGGCGACGACGGTGCTCGCCGGCGAGACGACGACGTTGCCCTCGCGCGGGGCCGCACCGAGCATCGTCAGGCCGAGCGTCTCGGTCGCGCCGACCACGTCGGGCGTGGCGTCCGCGTCGGAGACCGTCACGACGTGACGTGCCGCATCGGCGGTCGCGAGGGGCAGATCGGGCCCGGCAGGGACGCCGGTCGCGCACGCGGTGACCAGCCCGACGGCGGCTGCCGCCGCCGCGACGGCGGCGCCGGTCCGGACTCTGCTCGTCTGCGGAGCCATGGTGCTCTCGCCGTCCTCTCGTCAGTGGCGGGGGTCGCGGATCGCGGCGGTGAACAGCGGCCACCCCGTGTCCGTGTGCGACACGGAGAACACGTACGGCCGGTCGACGCGCAGCTCGACGACGTCCTCGATCATGGGCGCGGACTCGACGCCGACGACGACCTCCGTCACCGCCGCCGCGACGGTGCCGTCCTCGTCCACGCGCAGCACGGCCTGCTGCCACGCCTGCGTCACCTTCAGACCCGACTCGTCGCTGATGCCGGTCAGGTCGGGCGTCTCCAGCAGGTCGCCGAGCCCGGCTGCAGCGAGCGCGGGCTTCAGGTCGAGCGGTGCCTCGGCGTCGACGTCGAGCGTCGGGAGGGTGAGCGCGACGCTGCGGCGCGAGGTGGCGTCGAGCGCCGCGCGCAGGGCAGCGCTCGTCTCCGGCGTGAGCGTCGCCGGGTCGACACCGTCCGGCGGGAGCACGACGTCGGCGTGGAAGCCTTCGGTGTACGGGAGCCGGACGGCCTGCCACCCGTCCACCTCGGCGTACCGCCAGTCGTGCTCCTGGTGCATCGCCTCGGCGTCGACGTCGGCCCCGTCCGCCAGGACGAACGGGCTCGGGCGCGTCGCCTGCTCCTCGAACGGCGACGACCAGCGCGCCGCGAGCAGCGCGGCGTTCTGGAGCGCGAGGCGGGAGTCGGTGTCGGGCTCGACGGCGGACTCCTCGATCAGCCCGCCCGTGTGGTGCCGGACCCACCGGCCCAGCGGCTCCAGGCCTGCCTCCGAGCCGAGGTCGGTCTCGAGCACCCCCGCGTCGTACCCGGCGGCGAGCGCTTCGAGGTAGGTGTCGTGGACCTGGGCCTGGTCGTCGAGCACGACCTGGTTCGCGACGTGCACGAGCGGGGTCTTCGGGAGCTCGTCCTTCTGCACGAGGGCGGGGTCGCCGTCGTAGTCCTGGAGCGCGGCGAGCAGGGCGTTGACGGCGTCGGTCCGGTCCTGCCCGCTCGCGCCGAGCGCGGCGTCGAGCGACGCGGCGGTCTCGCCGCGCGCGCCCTCCGCGAGCATCGAGAGGGCGACGACGGCGCTCGCCGGCGACACGACGACGTTGCCCTCGCGCGGGGCCGCGTCGAGCATGGTCAGGCCGAGCCGCTCGGTCGCCTCGACGACGGAGGCCGTCGCGGGAGCGTCGGCGACGGTCACGACCCGGCGCTCCACGTCCGCGGTCGTGACCGCGGGCGGCTCGCTCGACGGCGTCGCGCACGCCCCGAGCACCAGGGTCGCGACGGCCACGACCCCGGTCAGAGCGGTCTTGCGCCGCCTGCCGGGCCGATGTGTCGTCCAGGTCGTCATGCCGCCCCCTCGTGGAACTGCCATGGCGCACGCGCCACGCTCACGACCTGACTATGTCGCACGGCGGGCCAGGCTTGCGCACAGGTAGGGCCCCGGGGACGTCCGTCAGTCTCCGGCGGGACCGAAGCGCTCGGTCTTGACCCGCGCCGGGTCGTGGCCGAGCGCGACGAGCTGGCGGGCGACGGCCTCGACGAACCCCGTCGGCCCGCACACGAAGCACGCGGGCTCGATCTCGGCGGGCCAGCCCCACGCCGCGAGGTCGCGTCGTTCGAGGCGACCCGGCCCGCGCATCGATCCCAGCGGCACCGAGCGCGTGTAGACGACCTGGACGTCGAGCCCGTCGTGCGCGGCGGCGAGCCGGTCGAGGTCCGCGACGTACAGCCGGTCCTCGGGGCGGCGGACGGAGTACACGAGCCGGAACGGGGTCCGGTCGCCCGCGTCGCGGCGCGTGCGGAGCATCGCCATGAGAGGGACGAGCCCCGACCCGCCCGCGGAGAGCAGGACGGGCGTCCCGCCGTCGCGCTCGGGCGACCACACGAACCAGCCGCCGACCGGCCCGCGCAGCTCGATCGCGTCGCCCACCGCGAACACGTCGGTGAGGTAGGTCGAGACCTCCCCGCCGGGGACGCGCTGCACGGTGACCTCGACGCGCGCGGGGGAGCCGGCGTCGGGCAGGGACGCGCGCGTCGCCGTGCTGCCGATCGAGTAGCTGCGCTCGGCGGTGTAGCCGTCGGGCGCGGTGAGGCGCAGGTCGACGTGCTGACCCGCCAGGTGCCCGGGCCAGGCGGGGACCTCGAGGACGAGCGTCCGTGCGGACGGGCTCTCCGCCCACGCGTCGACGAGCGTCGCGATCTGCCAGCGCGACGGCGTCGCGTACCGGGCACCGAGGCGGACGGGCGCCTCGGTCATCGCGCGACCGCGATCGTCCCGCGGGCGCTAGTCACCCTGGTACCTCTGCTCGCGCCACGGGTCGCCGAGGTCGTGGTAGCCCAGGCGCTCCCAGAAGCCCTGCCGGTCCATGGGCATGAGCGTGATGCTGTTGACCCACTTGGCCGACTTCCAGAAGTACAGGTGCGGCACGAGCAGCCGCGCCGGGCCGCCGTGCACGGGGTGCAGCGGGGCGCCGTCGAACGTGTGCACGACCCACGCCTTGCCGCCCAGCAGCTCGGCGACGGGAAGGTTCGTCGTGTACCCGCCGTAGCAGCCGATCATCGCGAAGTCGGCGGTCGACTCGACGTCGGCGAGGAGAGTGTCGAGCGAGACGCCGCGCCACGACGTCCCGAACTTCGACCACCGGGTGACGCAGTGGATGTCGACGGTCGGCTCGTCCTGGGGGAGCGCCATGAGGTCCGACCACGACCACGCGTGCGTCGTGCCGGTCTCGGTCGTGACGTCGAGCCGCCAGGTCGCGGTGTCGACGCGCGGTGTGGGCCCCGCCGAGAGCACGGGGAACCCGGTCTCGACGTACTGGCCCGGCGGGAGCGCCACGCCCTGCGGGCGCGGCCGGCCGTGAAAGCCGGGGGTGAGCGTGCTCATGGCACACGGTAGGCGCGGTGCCCGACGGCGCGCCAGGGCTCAGGCGTCGGCGTCGTCCTCCGGGGGCGCCGCGACGAGGCGCACGACGCCGTCGCGCAGCCAGGCGCGGTACCGCTCGCCCGACCAGCCGGCGCCCGCGACGAAGTGCGTCCAGCCCTCGGGTGCGAGGAGGTAGGACAGCGACTCGGCCGCCTCGTCCCGCGGTGCCCGGGGGCGGAACCCGTGCGCGGCGAGCACGTCGACGCTCGCGCGCAGGTCTGCGCGGCGGCGTTCGAGGAGCGCGTCGAGCTCTGCGGTGACGGCGTCGTCGGAGCGCGCCGCCGAGGTGAAGGCGGACCACAGGCCGGCGACGCGCTCGTTCGCCGCCGCGACGAGCGCGACGAGGCCGTCGAGGAACTCCTCGGGGTCGGTGGTGCCGGCCACCGAGCGTCCCTCGGGCCGCTCGCCCAGGGACTCCTGGCCCTCCGACCCGGCGAACGTGAGCTCGAACGCGGCGAGCAGCAGGGCGCGCTTGGGGCCGTGCGCCTTCACCGTCTCGAGCGAGACGCCTGCGCGCGCGGCGACGCGCGCGAGCGTCGTGCGCTCGTAGCCGTGCTCGGTCAGCTCGTGCGCGGCGGCGCGCACGACCCGTTCGCGCGTGCGCGCGGCCTGCTCGGTGCGGAGGTCGGACGTATAGGCACGAGGCACCACTATTGACTACCCCTTGAAGGTGATGAATACTCCTGACGGTTGATCGATCTTCTCACACGCCGTCTCCCCACCGGCGTCCCTCGCGCAGACGGCCCGGTCCTGCGCCTTCCCGTCCGACCGGCGCGACGCGCGCCGCCACGAGAGAGGCCCCACCGATGGCCACCGTCCTGCTCTGCTCCACCCCGGTGCACGCCCACGTCACCCCGCTGCTCGCCGTCACCCGAGCGCTCGTCGCCCGCGGGCACGACGTCCGGTTCCTCACCGGCGCCCGGTTCGGCGCCGCCGTCGAGGCCGCCGGCGCCGAGCACGTCCCGCTCCCGGCCGCGGCCGACTTCGACGACCGCGACCTCGCCGCCGCGTTCCCCGGCCGCGCGGGGCGCACCGGGCTCGACGCGATCCGCCACGACATGCTCGAGATCTTCGTGACGCCCGGC
The DNA here is from genome assembly GCF_055571305.1 of Cellulosimicrobium sp. NPDC030954. Lineage (NCBI taxonomy): Bacteria > Bacillati > Actinomycetota > Actinomycetes > Micrococcales > Promicromonosporaceae > Cellulosimicrobium > Cellulosimicrobium sp. NPDC030954. Next base: position 18,714 of record NZ_JBVIFN010000006.1, on the reverse strand, counting down.
GCGGCGCAGCACCGGGCGGTGCTCGCGTCCCTCGCCGAGCGCCCGGCGGACGTCGTGCTCGTCGAGCCCCTGTTCCTCGGCGCGATGCCGCTCGTCTCGGTGCCCGCCGACCGTCGACCACCGGTGCTCGCGCTCGGGATCTTCCCGCTCGGGCTGAAGAGCGACCACACCGCGCCGTTCGGCCTCGGGGTGCTGCCCGCGCGGGGCCCCCTCGGTGTCCTGCGCAACCGTGCGCTCCACGCCTTCGTCGAGCGGGTCGCGTTCGCCGCCCCGCAGCGCGCGGCGCAGGACATGGTCCGAGCGGCGGGCGGGGAGCCGAGCGGCACGTTCTTCCTCGGCTGGCCCGCCGACGCCGACGCCGTCGTGCAGCTCACCGTCCCCGAGCTCGAGTACCCCCGGCCCGACGTCGCGGCCCCCGTCCGGTTCGTCGGCCCGCCGCGCCCGGCGGCGGGGAACGGCGACCTCCCCGCGTGGTGGGGCGACCTCGACACCCGCCGGCCGGTCGTGCACGTCACGCAGGGGACCGTCGCGAACGAGGACCCGACCCAGCTCCTCGTCCCCACGCTGCGCGCGCTCGCGGGCGAGGACGTGCTGGTCGTCGCGGCGACCGGCGGACGGCCCGTCGGGTCGCTCGGGCCGCTCCCGGCGAACGCGCGCGCGGCCGAGTACCTCCCGTACGACGCGCTGCTCCCGCGCACCTCGGTCCTCGTCACGAACGGCGGCTACGGCGGGGTGCACCACGCGCTGCGGCACGGCGTCCCCGTGGTCGTCGCGGGCAAGACCGAGGACAAGGCGGAGGTCGCCGCACGCGTCGCGTGGACCGGCGCGGGCGTGCGGCTGCGGACGAGCACCCCGCGCCCCGGCCAGGTCCGACGCGCGGTGCGGCGCCTGCTCGCCGACCCGTCGTACGCCCGCGCGAGCCAGCGCCTCGGCGAGCACATCGCCGCCTCGCCGGGCGAGGCCGGCGTGGCCGACGTCGTCGAGGAGGTCGTCGCCGCCCGCGAGGCGTCGCGCGCCGTCCGCTGACCCGGAGGCAGGATCGGGGGATGCCCAGCGACCTGCTCATGCGCATCCACGGCCCCGAGTTCCGCGCCATGTCCGAGAGGGTGCTGCGGGCCACCGAGCTCACCTCCCGGCTCAACGTCCTGCCGTTCGACGACGAGGACGGCCGGGCGCGGCTGCTCGCGCAGATCCTCGGCCGCCCGCTGCCCCCGAGCGTGACGATCTACCCGCCGTTCTTCACCGACCACGGGCTGAACCTCGACCTGGGGGAGCGGGTCTTCGTCAACCAGAACTGCACGTTCCTCGACTACGCCGGCATCCGGCTGGCCGAGCGCGTCATGGTCGCGCCGAAGGTCACGTTCGTCACCGTCGGGCACCCGGTCGACACCGACGACCGCAAGGTCTGGCTCACCGGCGGGCCCATCGACGTGCACGAGAACGTGTGGATCGGCGCCGGGGCGACGATCCTGCCCGGCGTGACCATCGGCCGCGACGCGGTCGTCGCAGCCGGCGCGGTCGTGGCGGACGACGTCCCGGCGCGCAGCCTCGTGACCGGCACCAAGGCGTCCGTGCGCCGCACCTGGTGATTCGCGCTCCGGCTCGGCACTCGGGCTGTCGGTCGTGCTGGAGCCTGTGCTTGCTCCGCTGCGCTCCGGCTCGGCACGCGGGCTGTCGGTCGTGCTGGAGCCTGCGCTTGCTTCGCTGCGCTCCGGCTCAGCACTCGATGACGTTGACGGCGAGGCCCCCCGTCGAGGTCTCCTTGTACTTGGTCGACATGTCGACGCCGGTCTGGCGCATCGTCTCGATGACGGTGTCGAGCGAGACGACGTGCGAGCCGTCGCCCTGGAGGGCGAGGCGCGCCGCGGAGACGGCCGTGCACGCGGCGATGGCGTTGCGCTCGATGCACGGGACCTGGACGAGCCCGCCGACGGGGTCGCACGTGAGCCCGAGGTTGTGCTCCATCGCGATCTCGGCCGCGTTCTCCACCTGGGCGGGCGTCCCGCCGAGCACGGCGCAGATCGCGCCCGCCGCCATGGAGCACGCCGAGCCGACCTCGCCCTGGCAGCCGGCCTCCGCGCCGGAGATGGACGCGTTGCGCTTGTAGAGCGCGCCGATCGCGGCGGCGGTGAGGAGGTAGGTGCGCATGGCCCGACGTCGGCGCGCGGGGTCCGCGGCGACGTCGGGGTGGGTGCGCAGGAAGTGGCGTCCGACGGCGGGGATGATGCCGGCGGCGCCGTTCGTCGGGGCGGTCACGACGCGGCGCCCGTCGGCGTTCTCCTCGTTGACGGCCATGGCGAACGCCTGGAGCCACTCGATCGTCGTGTCGGCGCCGCGCTCGTCGGCCAGCTCGAGACGCTCGCGCTGCGCCCGCGCCCGACGGCGGACCTGGAGGCGGCCGGGCAGCACCCCGTCGCGCTCGAGCCCGGCGTCCACGCACGCGCTCATGGTGTCCCAGATCCGGTCGACGCCCGCCTCGACCTCGGTGGCGGGGCGCAGTGCGGACTCGTTCGCCCACGCGAGCGCCGCGATCGAGGTGCGCTCGCGCTCGCACAGCGCGAGGAGCTCGGCGGCGTTGGCAAAGGGGAACGGCACGCCCGTCGGCTCCGTCCCGGGGTCGATCGCCTCGCCCGCGAGCTCGGCGCCGACCTGCGCCGCCTCGTTCGCGGCCGCGGACTCGAGCGCCGCGGCGGTGAGCACGAACCCGCCGCCCACCGAGTAGTACGCCTCCTCCGCGAGCGGCGCCCCGCTTGCGTCGAGCGCGGTGAACCGCATGCCGTTGGGGTGGCCGGGCATGCGGGTCAGCGGCGCGAGGCGCACGTCGTCGCTCGTCATCGTGATGCGGTGCCGGCCCAGCAGCGTGACGGGCGCCCCGTCGCCCAGCTTCTCCCACGAGCCGGGGACGCGCGCCGGGTCGCACGTCTCGGGGTCGAGGCCGAGCAGCCCCGCGACGACGGCGTCCGGCGTGCCGTGGCCGACGCCCGTCGCCCCGAGCGACCCGCACAGCACGACCTGCAGGCCGGCGACCTCGCCCAGCGCGCCGCGGTCGTCCAGGGCCGCGACGAACGCCTTCGCGGCCCGCATCGGCCCGACGGTGTGCGAGCTCGACGGACCTACGCCGACGGAGAAGAGGTCGAGGACGGACACGTACGCGCTCATGAGGCCATCGTCGCACCTCGTCTCACCATGTGGTCGGCGCCAGCGAGGGCCGCGCACGGAGATGCCCGACGGGTCTGCTCGCCCTGCCGGCACCGGAGTCGCGGGCCGTCCCCCGGGGAGGAGGGCGGACCGCGGTGCGGCTCGCCGCTGCTCACGGCCGGTGCAGCACGACGGGGCAGGTGGCGAGGTGGTCGTCCACGAGGCCGCACGCCTGCATCGCGGCGTAGGCCGTCGTCGGCCCGACGAACCGGAAGCCCAGCTTCTTGAGCGCCTTCGAGAGCGCGGTCGACTCGGGGGTGAGCCCCGGGACGTCGCCCCAGGTCGCGGGGCGCTCGCGGCGGGCCGGTGGTGCGAACGACCAGATCAGCTCGTCCAGCGTGCGCCCGCTCTCCTGGAGCACCAGGAGGGCGCGCGCGTTGTCGATCGTCGCGGTGATCTTCTGCCGGTTGCGGATGATGCGGGCGTCGCCGAGCAGGCGCTCGACGTCGGGCTCGTCGAACGTGGCGACGGCCTCCGGGTCGAACCCTGCGAACACCTCGCGGAAGGCGGGGCGCTTGCGCAGCACGGTGATCCAGGACAGGCCGGACTGGAACCCCTCGAGCGCCAGGCGCTCGAACAGTGCCGTGTCCCCGTGCACCGGGACCGCCCACTCGGTGTCGTGGTACTCCTCGTAGAGCGGGTCCCCGTCGCCGAAGCAGCGGGCGCCGGGACCGGGGGCGTCGGCGGGCGCGTCGTCGGGCACCGCGAGGGGTGTCGACGCGGTCGTGTCGGTCGTCATGCGTCCACTCTGCCCGGTCCCGCCGACACGGAGGCGCCGTCCGGCGCCCGCTGTGGACGGGGGCCGCGGTGTCCGGGCCTGTGCACGGTCAGGCTCCCGGGGACGGCGCCGGAGGCAGCCGGAGGTCCGCGATGGCACGCAGCGCGTCGAGGTGCGCGGCGAGCGCGTCGCGCCCGGTGCTCGTCAGCCGGACCCACGTGCGCGCGCGACGACCCGAGCGCTCCTTGGAGATCTCCACGTACCCCGCGGCCTCCAGCACCGTGAGCTGCTTGGACAGCGTCGGGTCGGAGAGCTCGATGGTGTCGCGCAGGGTCTTGAAGTCCGCCTTCTCGACGCCGGACAGCGCCGCGACGACCGACAGGCGCACGGGGGAGTGGATCACCTCGTCGAGCGTGTGGCGGGGGTGGTGCTCGACGGCGTCGTCGGCGGCGCCGCGTCCGGCGGTCACGCGGACGCCGCCGCGTCGCGCGGTGCGGGCAGCCAGGCCGCGAGGAGGAGCGGGACCGCGCTGACGAGGGCGGCGGGGACCCAGAACGCGACGTCGCCCGCGAACCGGTCGAGCCCGACGAAGAGCGTCGCGCCGTAGACGACGGCCCACGAGCCGGCGCCGAGGACCAGGCGGCGGCGCGTGCCGGCGGCCATGCTGCCCTGGCGCGCGGCCCACGTGACACCCGCCGTGACGATCACGGCCCAGGCGCTCATGCCCACGACGAACCCGATCCGCCCGCCGAGGCCCAGGGCGAGCACGAGGCCGACGCTCGCCGCCGCCCAGCCCGAGAGGTAGAGGCGGACCCAGCGCCAGCCGCGGGTCCGTGTCGAGGCGGCGAGCCGTGCGGCGTGCTCCAGCGCGGAGGTGGCCTCGGCCGGGCTGGGGGCGGGGCGGGCGGTCGTGTCGTCGGTGCTCATGGATGCCATCCAAGCATCTACTTTCCATTGCGGCAAGCAGTTGCCTCGGGGAGTTGTGCCGATGGTCGGCGTCACCGGTCCGGGGCACACTGTTCCCGGCCGGCCGCTCTCACGGGTGCACCGGCGTCGTCGTCCCCGCCCGACCCGAGGAGCACCCATGTCCGACGCCCTGGCCGCGCTCGCCGCCGCGGTGGCGGCCGCGCCGTCGAGCGCCCCGCTGCGCGTCCACTACGCGAGCCTCCTGCTGGCGGCGGGGCGTCCGGTCGAGGCGCTCGAGCAGGCGAGCGCCGCGCTGCGGATCGACCCGTCGGACGGCGAGGCGCTGCGCCTCGTCCAGGACTCGGCCGTCGCCGCGGCGACGGGAAGCAGCCCCGTGGCCGACCGGCCCGCGACGGCACCCGCCACGCCGCCGGCCCCGGTCGCCGGGCTGCACGCGCCGGCGTCCGCCCCCGGCGGCCTCGACGACGGGATCATCACGGGCGTCCCGTCCGACACGACCGTCCCGCGCGCCCCCGGTGCGCCCGCGAACCCGACCACGGGGATCCCCGCCGAGCCCGTGCAGCCTGCCGTGCGCGGCACCCCCGCGGCCCCGGGCCCCGCGGCGCCGTCGGGCATCGACTGGGACCGGCTGGAGCACGAGGTGGGCGTCCACGTCCCGGCCCCGTTCGTCGAGCCACCGGCCGTCGAGTCACCGGCCGGCGAGGTGCCGCCCCGCGAGGGGCCGCCCCACGAGGACGGCGGCGGCGTCCCGGCCCCGGGCGGCCAGCCGTTCCTCGTCCCTGCGCGCGACGACGCCCCCGACGACGGGTCCGGGCTGCTCGAGGTCTCGCGCGAGACGGTGACGCTCGCGGACGTCGGCGGCCTGGAGCCGGTGAAGCAGCGCATCCGTGAGGCGTTCCTGGAGCCGATGCGCAACCAGGCGATCGCGAAGGCGTTCGGCAAGTCCCTGCGCGGCGGGCTCCTGCTCTACGGGCCGCCCGGGACCGGCAAGACGTACATGGCGCGGGCCGTCGCCGGCGAGCTCGGCGCACGGTTCCTCACCGTGACGCTCGCGGACATCCTCGACAAGTACATCGGGGAGAGCGAGCAGAACCTCCACGCCCTGTTCCAGCGGGCGCGACAGCTCGCGCCCGCCGTGCTGTTCCTCGACGAGGTCGACGCGATCGGCGGCAAGCGCGCGCAGTACTCCGGGTCGTCGGGCATGCGGACCGTGGTCAACCAGCTCCTGCAGGAGATGGACGGCATCGGCTCCGACAACGACGGGCTGTTCGTCCTCGGCGCCACGAACCACCCGTGGGACGTCGACACGGCGCTCCTGCGGCCGGGGCGGTTCGACCGTGTCGTGCTCGTGCTGCCGCCCGACGAGCCCGCGCGCGAGGCGATCCTGCGCCACCACCTCGCGGGCCGCCCGGTCGCGGGGATCGACCTGCGCGCGGTCGTCCGGCGCACCGAGGGCTTCTCCGGCGCCGACCTGGAGCACCTCGCGGCGACGGCCGCGGAGAAGGCGATGATGGACTCCATCGCGACCGGGCAGGTGCGCCCGATCACCATGGCGGACCTGGAGGCGGCGCTCGCGGACGTGCGCCCCTCGACGACGGCGTGGCTCCAGTCCGCGCGCAACGTCGTCACGTTCGCGAACAACGACGGCCGCTACGACGACCTCGCCGCGTACCTGCGCGCGCGGCGCATGCTCTGAGCCGCGGAGGCACCCGACCGTGACCACCACGACCGACCCGCGCGCCGTCGCCTCGCGCGCGGAGCTGCTCGTCCAGATGGGGCGACCCGAGCGCGCGCTCGACGAGGTCGACGACGCGCTCGCGAGCGTGCCCGACGACCCGCGGCTGCTCCTGGCCGCCGCCTGGGTGCGGCTGCACCTGCAGCGGTCGGCCGAGGCGCTGCCGCTCCTGGAGCAGGTCGTCGGCGCGCAGCCCGCGGCCGACGGCGCGCTGCACCTGCTGTCGGTCGCGCGCCAGAACACGGGCGACGTGCAGGGTGCGCGCGAGGCCGCGGCGAAGGCGCTCGAGCTCGACCCCGACGACGCGCGGTACCACCTGCAGCTCGCCGACACCCACCTGTCGGGCCGGGTTCGCGGTGCCGACCGGAGGCTCGCGCGCGAGCGCATCGACGGTGCGCTCGCGCTCGCGCCCGAGGACCCCGACCGGCTCGCGCAGGCGGCACGGCTGTGGTCGCGGCTCGGGGACGACGACCGGGCGCGCACCCTCGTGCGTCAGGGCCTCGCCGTCGCCCCGGAGCACGAGGACCTGCTCTACCTCGACGCGGCGCTCGCCCTCGACACCGGGCGCAGCGCGAAGGGGTACAGCAGCGTCCTCGCGATGAACCCGGAGCACGCCGAGGCCGGCTACCTGCTGCACCTCAGCGTGTGGCAGCAGGTGCTGCGCCTCGTCGAGATGCCGGTGCTGCTCGTCGGGGCGGTCGCGCTCGTCGTCACGTTCTCGATGGGCGACGCCTCCGTCGGCAGCGTGCCGCTGTGGGGGATCGTCGTCCTGCTGTGGACGGCGATCACGGCCCTGCGCGTGCTCCCCGTGCTCCTCCAGGTCCCGCGCGGGCTGCTGCGCCGCACGCTGCGCCAGACGCCGTTCCGGGGCGGGACCGTCGCGGCGGTCGTCGTGGGCTGGGTGGGCGTGCTCGCCGGGCTCGCGCTGCTCTACGTGGTGCGCGACGCCGTCGTCGTGCGCGGGTTCCTCGTCGCCCTGGGCGCGGTGCTCGCGGTGACGACCGTGACGTCCGCCGTCCTGCACGCGGCCATGCTCAGGCAGACGCGCGACCTGGGGTACCTCCCGCCCGGCCCGGCGGGCGCGGCGCGGATCGCCGGGCTGCGCTCGGGTCTGCGGGGGGCCGCGGTGCGTCGCACGGTCGTGCTGGGGATCGTCGCGGTCGTCGTCGCGGCGATCGGGCCGGGGGCGCTCGCGCGCGAGGACGCGCGTCCGGTCGCGGCGCTGGCCGCCGTGGCGTTCGTGCTCCCCGTGCTGGTCGGGCTGTGGGTCGCGTGGCGGGTGGCGGCGCAGCAGCGTGCGACGTCGGACGAGCGCCCGTCCGTGAGCGCCGCCGCGGCGGTCCGCGCCGGGCTGGGCGCAGCGGTCCTCCTCGTCCTGACGGCGCTCCTCGCCCTCGGCGGCGTCGCGGCCGTCGTCGCGCTGCCCGTCACGCCGAACGCGCACGACGCCGACGGCCGCTACGTCCAGTCGCCGAAGGCCCCGCGCGACCCGGACTCGGAGGTCCAGGAGTGCGGCGGCCGTCCCGCGACCCGTCTCTCCTGCATCCAGGAGAACAACCGCATCCGCCAGGAGGAGCTGCGCGACCGGATGGAGGGCATCGACATCCCGAGCATCGACGTCCCGACGCTCGACCTGCCGGACCTGCCCGACGTCCAGGTGCCCGACGCCCCGGTCCAGCCGACCCCCTGACCGGCCCTGTGACCGGCCCCTCGACCGGCCCCTCGACCGGCCCATTGACCGGCCCTTTGACCGGCCCTGCGCATCGACGACGTCTCGCCCTCGGACCCGGCAGCGTGGCCGGTCAGTCGCGGTCGGCGGCCCCGCGCGCGGCGGCGCGCCGGGCGACGAAGGCCTCGATCCCGTCGAGGAGGATGTCGAGGCCGAATCCGATGTCGCTCTCCCAGTCGTCGGGCTGGACGGCCGTCGGCGTCCAGGTGGAGAGCGCCCCGGTGAGCGCGGGGTAGGTCTCGGGGTCGACGAGCCGCGTGAGCACGAGCTCGTAGTCGGCGTACGGGTTGGCGGCGGCGACCGCGTCCGCGTCGAGGTCGGCCTCGGGGGTGTCGGCGGGGAGGCCCTGGGCGCGGCGCACGGCCTCCGCGGCCGCGCGCCGGGTCTCGACCTGGACGCGGCCCTCGCCGAGCACGTGCTGGGCGAGGAGCCCGACGACCTGCAGCTTCTCGTCCACCGTCAGGTCGAGCGGTGCGAGGATCGCGAACGCGCGATCGATCCAGCGCAGCCGGTTCGGGCCGACCTGCGCCGTCGTCAGGGGCAGGTCGAGGAACCACGGCCGCGCGAGGACGCCCGCGATCTGGGCGCGCGTCCAGGCCTCGAGACCGGCGCGCCAGTCGCCCTCGTCGTACGGGGGCAGTGCGAGAACGTCGGCGGCGGCGTCGGCCATGAGGACGAGGAGCTCGTCCTTGCTCTCGACGTACCGGTAGAGCGCCATCGGCGTGTAGCCGAGAGCCTCCGCGACGCGAGCCATGGAGACCGCGGGCAGGCCCTCGGCGTCGGCGAGGTCGACGGCGGCCTGCACCACCTGCTCGACGGTCAGCGCGGGCTTGGGGCCGCGTCGCGGCCCCGGGACGCGACCCCAGAGGCGTGCGAGCACGGGCGGGAGGTCGTTCGCCGCGACCTGCTCCTCGGGGGATGCGAGGGCGCGTCGCTCGGCGGGGTCGGTCGGGGTCATCGCGCCATCCTCCCGCGGGCCTTGACCGCCCGCGAAACCGTGTCTACCGTACACAGAAACAGTAGATCGCATAAACAGTTTCGATCTCACGCGGTTCTGCCGCCCGAACCCTGGAGGCCACATGCCCGCACCGGACGTGCTCGTGCACGCCGACGGCCTGCGCAAGAGCTACGGGACCCCACGTCGGCCCGTGCGCGTGCTCGACGGCGTCGACCTCACGCTGCACCGCGGCGAGGTCCTCGCCCTGCTCGGCCCCAACGGGGCGGGGAAGACCACCACGGTCCGCATCCTCGCCACGCTCCTGCGCCCCGACGGTGGCACGGCGACGGTCGCGGGCCACGACGTCGTACGCGACGCCGCGCGCGTGCGCGGGCTCATCAGCCTCACCGGCCAGTACGCGGCGGTCGACGAGAAGCAGACGGGCCGCGAGAACCTCACGATGATGGGTCGCCTCGCGCACCTGCCCCGCCGGGCCGCGCGCGGCCGGGTCGACGGGCTGCTCGACGCGTTCGACCTCGCCGCGGCCGCCGACCGTCGGGTCGGCACCTACTCCGGCGGCATGCGCCGTCGGCTCGACCTCGCGGCCGGGCTCCTCACCCGCCCCCAGGTCATGTTCCTCGACGAGCCGACGACGGGCCTCGACCCGCGCAGCCGCCAGACGATGTGGGAGGTGATCCGCGGCGTCGTCGCCGACGGCACGAGCCTGTTCCTCACGACGCAGTACCTCGAGGAGGCCGACCAGCTCGCCGACCGTGTCGCGCTCGTCGACGACGGCCGCGTCGTCGCCGAGGGGTCCCCGTCCGACCTCAAGCGCCGCGTCGGCGACGCGAGCGTCGAGCTCACGTTCACCACGCCTGAGGAGGCCGCGCGGGTCGGTTCCGCGCAGACCGTGGTGGCCTCGGCGCCTTCGCAGCCCCCCACCCCCGGTCCCGACCGCGCGGACTCTCGTCCGACCGCCCTGCGCGTCCCGACCGACGGGTCGGTCGAGCACGTGCGCGACGTCCTCGCCGCGGTGGCGGCGACCGGCGTCGAGCCCGTGCGGTGGGAGGTGCGCGAGCCGACGCTCGACGACGTGTTCCTCACCCTGACGGGCCACGCTGCGCGGACCCGAGACCGGGACCGCGGCACGACCGAGGCTGACCACGAGGCCGATCGCGAGGAGACCGCAGCATGACCGCCCAGACCGCCGCTGCGCCGTCGGGCACGACGCCGCGCCTCCCCGCCCCCTCGGCCCGGCCGGGCCGCCACGTGCTCGCCGACGCCGGGACGATGGTGGCGCGCTCGCTGCGGCTCGTGCGCCGCGAGCCGGACGAGCTGGTCCTCGCGCTCGTGCTGCCCGTGATGCTCATGATCCTGTTCGTGTACGTGTTCGGCGGCGCGATGAGCGTCGGCACGGACTACGTCACGTACGCGACACCGGGGATCATCCTGCTCTGCGCGGGGTACGGGGCGTCGAACACGGCGATCGCCGTGGAGCAGGACATGTCCGGCGGCATCATGGACCGCTTCCGGTCGATGCCGATCGCGAGCTGGACGGTGCTCGTGGGGCACGTCGTGGCGAGCGTCGTGAAGAACCTCGTGACGACGGCCGTCGTGCTGGGCGTCGCGTTCCTCATCGGCTTCCGGCCCGACGCGGACGCGCTCGAGTGGCTCGGTGCGGTCGGGGTCGTCGCCGCGTACGTGCTCGCGATCACGAGCGTCGCGGCCGTCGTGGGCGTGCTCGTGCGCTCGCCCGCGGCGGCCGGGGGGTTCAGCTTCTTCATGCTGTTCCTGCCGTACGTGTCGAGCGCGTTCGTGCCGCCGGAGACCATGCCGTCGTGGCTGCGCGGGTTCGCGGAGCACCAGCCCGTCACGCCGGTGATCGAGACGATCCGCGGCCTGCTCGTCGGCATGGACTCGACGGGCGCACCGGTCACGGACCTGGGGCCGACGGCGGTCCTCGCCCTCGCGTGGTGCGCCGGCCTGGTCCTGGTGTTCCTCGGCGGGGCGGCGGTCGTGTTCGCCCGGCGGCGTCGGCAGTAGGCGTGGGCCGACGGTCGTCGCGGCGGTGCCGCGCAGGACGGTAGGGTCGGCGACCGACCGGTGGAGGAAGCCCTGGGGGCTGAGGGGAGGCCCGCGGTGACGGACGGACGGACGGAGCGCGCGGCGCTCTGCGGGACGGTCCTCCGGTGAGCGGGGAGACCGACCTGGGCGGCATCCCGCCGGTCGTCCTGGTGGTGGCGGTCGCGGTCGTCACGCTCGTGCTCTGGGTCCTCGTGCTCGTGTTCTTCCTGTACCGGAGCAGGGTCGCGGGGACGTACCGCCGCGGTCTGCGCGGCACGGCGGTCGTCGTGCAGGTCGTGCCCACGCCCCTGCTCAACCGACGCTCGGTCGTCGAGCACCCCACCGAGATGATCGTCCTGGCGACCCGCGACCGTCCACGCGGCGTGCGTCCCGAGCAGAAGGTGCCCGCGGGGCAGTACCGGCCGGGTCAGGTCGTCCCGGTCGTCCAGCGCGCGGGCGACCCCGACTCGGTCCGGCTCGACCGCCCCGACCTGGAGTCGTCCGACCTCTCGCGGTGGGGGCTCGGCGCGATGCTCGTGGCCCTGCCGGTGATCGCCGTCCGGGGCGTGCTGGGCGTGCTGGGCGGCAGCTAGCGGCGACCCGTCCGCGCCGGGTCACGGGAACCGTCGTCCGGCGTGGTCGACGCGTGCTCGTCGTCGACGTGCCGTGCTGCCGAGGGTGCGGCGAGCCGCACGGCGAGCGGGACGACGGCCTGCACGGCGACGCTCGTGGCGAGGGCGATCCCGAAGGCGGGGGCGACGCCGAGCCGGTCCACGAGCAGCGCGACGAGGAGGCAGAACACCGCGAACCCGGTGAGCCCGGCCAGCAGCCCGCGCAGGAGGCGGACGGTCTCGGCCGACCCGCGCTGCGCCAGGGCGAAGGCCGCGACCACGCTCGACGCGATCGGGAACGGCGCGAGCACGCCCGTCGTCGCCGGCCCGAGCGCGCCCGACGCGGTGGTGACGGCGAGGACGAGCGCCGCCGTCGTCGCAGCGCGGGCGGGAAGGTCCCACCAGGGCGACGGGACGGACGACGGCGGAGGGCCCGGCGCGTCGGGCGGCATGACGCGGGACGCGCCCCAGAACGTCGCGAGCGCCACCACGAACGCGATCCCGGCGGGCAGCGTCAGCCGGGCGAGCGCGACGTCCGCCGCGAGGCACGCGGCCCACGACGCCGCGAGCGCACCGAGCCAGCCCGTCCGGCGCGAGCACCAGCCGAACACCACGGCGAACAGCGCGAGGGACGTGAGGCCGAGGAGCGCCGAGGAGGCGGCGGCGGCGCCGAACGCGGTGCCGTGGTCGAGCGTGGTGATGAGCAGGATCGGTCCGGCCACGACGGGCAGCCCGACGAGCACGCCGGTGAGCCGGGATCCCCAGCGCCGCCCGGCGAGCGTGGACGCGACCACCAGGGCGGGCGCCAGCACGAGCTTGAGGAGCAGCGTCACGCGGTCACGGTAGCCCGTGCGCGTCGGGTGACCCGTGCCGGTCCGGTGGCCCGTGGCGGTCCGGTGGCCCGTGGCGGTCCGGTGGCTCGCGCCGGGTCCGCGGCGGGAGATCGACCCGGGTCCGCGGTCGGTGCGCACGAAGAAGGGCGGCGGTCCCGGAGTCCTGTCCACCGGGACCGCCGCCCGCGAGGGCGACACCGTCGACGTGAAGCCGCCCTCGAGCCGAGGGCCGCGCGGTGAGGAGGGGCCGCCCGGCCGTGCGCGACGGTCGGTCAGACCGCCGCGAGCCGACGGCGCAGCCCGAGCCCGACGCCCGCGACGCCCGCGAGCACGGACCCGCCGACGAGCGCCGACATGCCGAGCGATACCCGTCCGACGGGGCTGTTCTCGACGCTGTCCCTGAGCTCCGTCGTGCCGTCGGAGAGGGTCACCGTGCCGTCGGAGAGCGCCGCCGCGCCGTCCGCGATGCGGGTGCTGCCGTCGTGCAGGTCCGACGCCCCGGCGGAGAGCGTCGTCGTCCCGGCGTGCAGGGTCGCCGAGCCCTCCGCGAGCGCGGCGTTGCCCGCCGCGAGGGTCGTCGCGCCGGTGGACAGCGTCGTGAGCCCGTCCTGCAGGCGCAGCGTCCCGTCCTCCAGGCGGGTCGTCCCGGCGAACAGGTCGCCCGCGCCCGTGCGCAGCCGTACTGTTCCGGCGGAGAGGTCGGCGGCGCCCGTGGCGGCCTTGGTCGTCCCGGCCCGGAGGTCGGCGGCGCCGGTGGCGAGGTCGGACGTGCCGGTCGCGAGCTCGGAGGTCTTCGTCGCGAGGAACGCGCTGCCGCCGCTCACGCGCGCGGCGCCCGCGGCGAGGTCGGCGTTGCCGTCCGCGACCTGCGAGGCGCCGGCGCTGAGCTCGCCGACCTTCCCGTGGAGCGTCGCGGCACCCGTCTCGAGCTCGCCGATCTTGCCGTCCAGGGTCGTCGCGCCGGTGGCCAGCGCGTCGATGCCGCCCGCGAGCTGGACGTCGATGCCGGTCCGGAGCTGCTGGACCCCCGCTGCGAGGCCCGGCTGCGCGGGGGTGCCCTCGCCGAGTCCCGCGCGGAGCCGCGCGAGCCCCGTGGTGAGCCCGGGCCGTTCCGGGGTGCCGGCCCCGAGGCCGGCGGAGAGCCGGTCGATGCCGGCGGTGACGTCGGCCGCGCCCGCGGAGAGCCCGCCCGCGCCCGACGCCAGTCGTCCCGCGCCGCCCGCGATCTGCGCGGACGCGCCGGGAGCCGACTCGGTGCCGTTGCCCAGCGCGCGGAGGTTCGCGGCGATCGTCCCCAGGGTCTCCGGGGTCGCCGCGACCTCTCCGCGCGCGATCTTGTCCAGCTGTGCCGCCAGGCCGTCCAGGTTGGTCCCGACGGTCACGGCCGAGCGCTGGAGCTCGCCGGCGAAGCCCTGCAGCTCGTCGGCGCCTCCGCCGAGGGCGACCGCACCGCCGCGCACCTGGGCCGCTCCTCCCTGCAGCTGGTCGACCCCGGCCTGGATCGTGCCGACCGCGCCGTCTGCCGCGGCGACCCCACCGGCCAGTCGCGCCGCGCCGCCGGAGAGCTGCGCCTGGCCCTGGTCGAGGGCCTGGACCCCTGCGCCGAGGCTCTCGCGCACACCTGTCCGGAGCTCGGTCGTCCCCGCGGCGAGGGTGCCGGCCCCCGTCGCGAGCCGACCGGCACCGGACGCGAGGTCGGCGGAGCCGTTCGCGGCGCGCGCGGCCCCGGCGCTGAGGTCGCCGGCGCCCGCGCTGAGGTCGCCCGCTCCCGCGGCGATCTGCGACGCGCCGTCGGCGGCGCGCGTGCTGCCCGCCGCGAGGCGCGCAGCCCCGGCGTCGAGGTCCTTGCTGCCCGTGGCGAGGCGCGCAGCCCCGGCGTCGAGGTCCTTGCTGCCCGCGGCGAGGCGGGCCGCTCCGGCGTTCAGCTCGTCCGCACCGGCGGCGAGCTCGGTCGCGCCCTCGAGCGCGGTGGTGCCGCCCGCCGCGAGCCGGGCCGCGCCGTCGGACGCCTGCTGCGCCCCGGCGACGAGGTCGCCGGCGCCGTCCTCCAGGTCGCCGGCCCCGTCGGCGAGGCGCTGGGCGCCGTCCTGCGCCTCGGCGGTGCCGTCGGCGAGCGTCGACGCGCCGTCCGAGAGCTGGGCCGCGCCGTCGTCGAGGCGGGTGGCGCCGTCGGCGACCTTGCCGTTGTACACGAGCAGGAACGCGATCAGGCCGGCCACCGCGAGGGCGAGCACGGCGAGCGCGACGGACGTGAGGACCGTGTGCGTGCGCGACGGTCGGGGAGAGGCGTGCTGTGTCATCGGTCGTCCTTCCTCGCGCCCGGCGTCGTCGCGGGGCGGTCGGCAGTGGGGGAGAAGACAAGCGGGGGAGGGCGTGGCGCGGAGAGAGGCGGGTCGTGTGCTCACCCGGCGTGAGAGTGCGCCGGGGCCGCGCCCGCCAACATTGGTGGGACGTGGAGTAGCAGGTAAATCTCGAAAGACGCTAGCAACCGGCGGGACGGGGTGGACAGCGAGTACTAGGTACTTCCGCCGTCACGATTCGGTCACGGGGCCGAAGTATCAGGTACTCCACCGCGGAACCTGTTGCTCGGGGCACATGGACGGCCTCCGGCGGCCCGCGCGCGCCGGTGCGCACTGTTCATCCACCGGTCACCCGGCGGTCCCGGGACGGTCGTCGTCGCGCCACCGCGGGACACCAGCCTCTGCTCGACCCTCGTCGAAGGAGAGACATGTCCACCATCCCTGAGCGGGCCCCGCAGCGGAAGGTGACGCGCACCCCCGTGCGCGTCCCGGCCCGCCGCACGCGCCTCGCAGCGCTCGTCGCCACGGGCGCGACGCTCACCCTGGGCCTGGGCGCGCTGCCCGCCCTCGCGGCGGCTCCCGCGCACCCGGCCGGGGCGGCATCGGCCCCGACGACGGCGCTCGGCCTCGCGGCGGAAGCCGCCTGGACGGCGCCCGCCGCGGACGAGACGTTCCACCGTCTCGCCACGTACCCCGTGTTCCAGAACCGCCCGGCCGGCGAGGACGCCGCTGCCGAGACGGTCGCCGAGATCTCGGCGGTGAGCGAGGACGGGCGCACGGTCGTCCACACGGACGCGCTCGCGCGCCGCATCGGCTTCCTCGACATCACCGACCCGAGCGCGCCGCAGGGCCTCGGCACGCTGAGCCTCGCCGAGCTCGGCTCGGAGCACGACGAGCCGACGTCGGTCGCGGTCGTCGGCGGGTACGTCCTCGTCGTCGTGGACACGTCGGTGAGCTTCACGGAGCCGAGCGGGCGCCTCGACGTCGTCGACCTCGCGACGCGCGAGCGCGTGCGGTCGCTCGACCTCGGCGGCCAGCCCGACTCGATCGCCGTCACGCCCGACGGCTCGCACGCCGTCGTCGCGATCGAGAACCAGCGTGACGAGGAGGCGACGCCCGAGGGCGGTGCCGGCGGAGGCGACGAGGGCGACCTCCCGCAGCTCCCCGGCGGCTTCCTCCAGATCCTCGACCTGCCGGGCGACGACCCGGCCGCCTGGTCGACCCGCGCCGTCTCCTTCCTCGACGAGGCCGGTGCGCCGCTCCCGGTCGTCGCGGCCGCCAGCCTCGACACCCCGCAGGACCCCGAGCCCGAGTACGTCGCGGTCAACCCCGCGGGCACGAAGGTCGCGGTGACGCTCCAGGAGAACAACGGGGTCGCCGTCGTCGACATCGCCACGGGCGAGGTCGAGAACGTCTTCTCCGCGGGCGCGGTGGCCGTGTCCGGGATCGACGTGAAGAAGGACGGCGTGATCGACCAGACCGGGTCGATCCCGGCGACGCCGCGCGAGCCCGACGCGATCGGCTGGCTCGACGACGCGCACGTCGCGACCGCGAACGAGGGCGACTGGAAGGGCGGGTCGCGCGGCTGGTCGGTGTTCGACGCCGCGTCGGGCGAGGTCGTGTGGGACGCGGGCGCGGAGCTCGAGCGCCTCGCCGTCCGCGTCGGCCTGCACACCGAGGACCGCGCCGCGAAGAAGGGCGTCGAGCCCGAGGGGCTGACCGTCGCGACGCTCGGCGGGACGCGCTACGCGTTCGTCGGCTCGGAGCGCTCGAACTTCGTGGCCGTCTACGACGTCTCCGCCCCGAGCGCCCCGCGGTTCGTCCAGGTGCTCGCGACGACCAACGGCCCCGAGGGCCTGCTCGTCGTCCCGCAGCGCGACCTGCTCGTCGTGTCGAGCGAGGAGGACGACGCCGGGGTGGGCGTGCGGTCGGCCGTCACGGTGTTCGGGCGCGGTGCGCAGTGGGCCGACGGCGCGGGGACGCCGCAGTTCCCGAGCGTCGTCTCCGCGGACGCGACCGAGGGCCCGCAGGCCGGCGCCCCGATCGGCTGGGGCGCGCTCGGCGCGCTGACCGCGGACCCGATCGATCCCCAGCGCCTGTGGACGGCGACCGACGCCGCGTACTCCACGACGCAGCTCCTGTCTCTCGACGTGCGCGGCTTCGGCCAGGGCTCCCCGGCGGTCATCGACCGGACCGTGACCCTCACGCGCGACGGCGCCCCGGTGGGCCTCGACGTCGAGGGCGTCGCGGCGCGCGCCGACGGCGGGTTCTGGCTCGGCGTCGAGGGCGCGAAGGGCGGGGAGAACGCGATCGTGCGCGTCGACGCGGCGGGCGCGGTCGTCGAGTCGGTCGCGCTCCCCGAGGGCGTCGCCGCGGGTCTCGGCAAGCAGGGCATCGAGGGCGTCGCGGTCGCCCCGGCGGTCTCGACGGCCGACGGGACTGCGGGGACGGGCGAGCAGGTGTGGGTCGCGCTCCAGCGCGGCCTGACGACCGACGAGGGCGGCACGGCGGGCACCGCGCGCCTGGGCCGCTACGACGTCGCGTCGGGCACGTGGGACTGGTTCGCGTACCCGCTCGAGCAGACCACGACGGGCGGCGACTGGATGGGCCTGAGCGAGGTGACCGTCGTCGACCACGACACGCTCGCCGTGATCGAGCGCGACAAGCTCAACGGCCCCGCCGCCACGGTCAAGCGCGTCTACGCGGTCGACGTGCCGGACGTCGCCGTCGGGGCCGCGTCCACGACCCCCGTCGCCGTGACCAAGACGCTCGCGTACGACGTCCTGCCCGACCTGCGCGCCACGAACGGCTGGACGCAGGAGAAGCTCGAGGGCCTCACGATCGGCGGCGACGGCACCGTCTGGGCGATCACCGACAACGACGGCCTTGCCGACGCGACGGGCGAGACGGTGCTCCTGCGCCTCGGCGCCGCGAGCGACGTCTTCGAGGGTCACCTCGACGGCGAGAACCCGGGTGGCCCGGGCGAGCCCGGCGAGACGCCCGGCGCGGGCGAGCAGCCGCCGTCGACCCCGCTCCACACGGTCGACGCCGACGACCTCACCGACGCGAACCACGGCGGCGTCACCCTCTCCCCGGCGCGGGTCCGCGCGGGCGAGCAGGTCACCGCGACGGCCGCGGGCTTCGCGCCCGGCGAGTGGGTCTCCGCGACCCTCTTCTCCACGCCGGCGGACCTCGGGATGTACCGTGCCGACGCCTCGGGCACGCTCACGGCGACCGTGACCGTCCCGGCCGACGCCGCGGCGGGCGTGCACCGGTTCGCGGTCGTCGGGCAGGTGGACGGACGCGTCCTGTGGACGGAGCTCGAGGTGCTCGGGGCGGACGGCACGGCCGGAGGGTCCGACGGCGCGGGGTCGGGCCGTCCCGACGGTCTCGCCACGACCGGCGCGCACGTCGGCGCCCTGGTGGGCCTCGCCGTCGTGCTGGTCGCCGGCGGCGCGACGATCGTCGTCGCCCGGCGCCGCATGCGCGGCCTCCCGGGCTGACGGCCCCGGCCCCACGCCGAACCCGGGGTTGGGGGGGGGGGGGGGGGCGCCCCCCCCCCCCCCCCCGGGGGGGGGGGGGGGGGGGGGGGCTGGGGTGGGGGGTGGGGGGGGGGGGGCCGAGGGTGAGGTATGGCACCACCAACGGGCCGGGGGGGCGGG